>NZ_JBFACE010000061.1:0-26570 GCF_040640655.1 Streptomyces sp. NPDC021749
CCGGAACAGCACCCACAACTCGTCCGGCACCAACCGCTCAACCAGATCCGTCATGCACGGCTCAACGAGCGATCACACCATCAGAAACGGCGTCTTAGGTGAGTCCGCCGTCGGCGCGGATGTTCTGGCCGGTGACCCAACGGTTGTCCGCACGGACGAGCAGAGCCACGAGATCGGCCACGTCCTGGGGCCGGCCGATCCGGCCGAGCGCGGTCATGGCGGCGGCTCCGCCCAGTGCGTCCGGCTGGGCGCCGGCCCGAAGCAGATCGGTGTCGGTGGGGCCCAGCGAGAGCGTGTTGGCCGTGATGCCCCGGTGGCCGAGCTCGCGGGAGGCGACACGGGTGAGCTGTTCGACGGCAGCCTTGCTGGCCGCGTAGAGGGCCTCGCCCGGGCTGGGCCAATGCGTGCCCACCGTGGAGAGGGTGATGACCCGTCCGCCGTCGCGCATGCGTGCCGCGGCGTGCTGAAGGGCCAAGAACGTCCCTCTCGCGTTGACGGCCATCACTCGCTCCCACTCATCGAGGGTGCTCTCAGCAAGGGGCGCGCTGGTGAACACCCCGGCATTGGCCACCAGAATGTCCAGCCCGCCCACCCCGGCCTGACGAAATACCCCGTCGGCCGCGGCGAACGCGTCGGCGACCTGCTCCGGGACGGCAAGATCGAGCTGGACTGCGTACGCCCTGCCGCTCAGCTCAGCGATCTCGGCGACCAACGTGTCCGCCGCCTCGGACTGCGTGTGGTAGGTGAACACCACCGTGGCACCGTCCGCGGCCAACCGACGGACGATCGCTCGGCCGATACCGCGCGATCCACCGGTGACCAAGGCACCGCGTCCTGCCAGCGGGTGAGTGGACGTGTCAAAAGAGCCTTCGAAGGAAGTCATGACGCCACGATGACATCGCTCGCGGTCCGGATCAGTCCTCAATCCCCCAAGCGAGACCCGACCACCCAACCAGAGCGCCCAAGCAAGGCCCAAGGGAAGGTCTGACCGGCGTGTCGCCGCAGGCCGGGCCCCGGCGTCCGGTCAGCGGGTGGCGAGGGGTTCGAGCGTGTCGATCACGCGGTTCGAAAAGCCCCACTCGTTGTCGTACCAGGCGACCACCTTGATGTGGCGGCCGTTAACGCGGGTGAGGGCCGAGTCGAAGACCGACGAGGCGGGATTGCCCGTGATATCGGATGACACCAACGCATCCTCCGAGTACTCCAGGATGCCGGCGAGCGGTCCCTGCGCCTGTGAAGTGCCGTTGCGATGCCAGTGCGATGGTGCCGGTACTGAGCCAGCGTCAGGTTGATGGCATCAGCCCTTTGCACTGTGCCTTTGTAGTTGCACTCGATGGCATGGCCGTGACGGCGATAGTGGCAGGACATGGCATCTCTGCTGAACAGCATGGTGACACTTCCGATGGTTGATTTCGTCCTTCGACAGCGTGCGTGTGTGCAGGTGAGCGTCCCCTGGTGTTGGGGGAACCCTGGTCCCATGCCGCCCCTGCCCGGACCGCACCAAGACCCTCTCCACCCCCACACCGCCCAAATCGCCGACCGCATCCACACCCGCGTCGCCCACCCCATCCACGCCGCCTGCGTCGCCCTGGCAGCACTGACCGGATACAACAGCAGGCAGATCAAGGCCCTCCACACCCAGACGAGCAACGGCCTCCCGGCACTGCCAGCCTGGACAATGACGCTGACGGGCGCTGCCCGCCACCTCGTGGCCCTGCGCGGCCACCCCGGCGCACCCAACCCACTGTCCGTCCCTCACTGGGAACACCCTGACATTGACCAGGCACTCCACGCCTGCCGACTCCGGCCCACCCCGCCCAACCGCCGATCCCGCACAATCTCCACCTCCGTCCCACCGACGGAGACCGTCCGCCAGCTACGCGGCCTCCCTGCTTTCTGAAGGACACCTATGCTCGACCAGCTCTGCACCGATTCCGTCGCAGAAGCCCTCGACATCGCCGATGGCCACCACTGGACCCGTCAGCCCCCGCGCTCGGACCGGGCCCGTTTACGCTTTCTCGCCTCCCACAGCGCAGACCTCGCCACCCTGGCCGGCCGCCTGAACACCACTCCCCAGACCCTGCAGCGCCTCACCAACCAACCAACCCACCGCACCGAACGAGGCGCTGAGCCGGGCCATCATCAAGGAATTGATCCGGCTGTGGCAGCCCCGTATCCGCCGCCAGGCCCACCGAGAAGTCCGCGATCAGCAGCACAACCTGTGGGTGCACTTTCGCGGTTGGTTTGGCTTCAACGCCGCAGCAGGGTCCTCCGACGACGGCCGTATCCGCTCCCTGTCGCAGCCCCTGCACCACCCGTACCCGGCGCGGTTGCTCGAGGCCCGACACCACGGCGCCAGCGAGCAGGAACTTCGCAGCATCGTTGCCGATGGGGTCGGCGAGTCGTACTTCCGAGTCTCACCAGGACCCGATGGCCTGCACGCGGTACGACTCACCGAAATCGACTACATCGAGTTCTCCTACTGAACCCGACCACCTGCCACGGGCAGACAAGACCCTGTGACTGAGCGCTTCAGATGGCGGATGAGCGCCCGAATTGGCGAGGATGCGCCATCCACCCGGCGGTCGGTGTGGTGAGGCCGCGACGGCGCAGGTCGTGAGGGTGTCCTGGCTGGTTGACTCTCCCACCGTGGGAGAGTCAAGGGTGGGGTGCATGCACGTCGATGACAGGGTGCTGTGGAGCATCGGAGAGGTCGCGCAGAAGACCGGGCTGTCGGTGAAGCTCATCCGGCACTGGTCCGACATGGGGCTCGTGCCGCCGGCCCGGCGCACGGCTGCCAGGTACCGCGTCTACGACGACGAGTCCGTGGCTCGTCTGGAGCTGGCACGAACGCTGCGGGATCTCGGGCTCGGCCTCCCGGCGATCCGCGACGTACTTGACTGCGAGCACACCCTGGCGGAGGTGGCCGCAGTCCATGTCGACGCGCTGGAAGCACAGATCCGCCTGTTGCGCGCGCAACAGGCGGTCCTGCGCTCCGCAGCCCGCCGCGAAACCACTGCCGAAGGACTCGCTTTCATGAACCGAACAGTCCGACTGTCCGCCGCTGAACGTCGCACGATCATCCACGAGTTCGTGACCCGGACCCTCGCGGACCTGGACGTACCGACTTACCGTCGTGGCCTGCTGGCCGCCACCCCGGAGCTGCCCGACGACCCCGCGGACGAGCAGGTCGATGCCTGGATCGAACTGAGCGAGCTGGTGACCGATCCCGCCTTGCACACCGCGATGCGGCGCATGGCGCGGTACGCGGCCGAACACGCCCCCGGCGAACACGACGACACCACGCTCCAGGACGCACAGCGGATAACCGACGACTGGACGCAACGAGTGAACGAGGCCCTCCGGAAAGGGATCGCGCCGGACTCGCCCACGGCCGACCCCGTCGTCGCGGCCATAGTCACCGCCTGGATCCCCACCCAGACCGGGATGGTCGACGAGGTGCGCATCGACGGCGCCCCAGCACGGCGCCTGCTGCTCGAGCAGCTCGACATCGTCTCCGACCCGCGCGTCGAGCGGTACTGGCAGCTGCTGTGCGTCATCAACGGCCAACCGGCACGGCCGAGTATGACGGAGGCGGGCAACTGGCTGAAGACCGCGCTGCGCGCCAATCCCACCCCCGGAGCACGCGCCGCCGAGCTCGGCACGCTGTACGACTCCGGGGCCGACGCCTGGGAGCCGGCGGGCCTGCTCGCCGCCTGCGAACGAGTCCTGTACGCCGTGGACGGCCTCGTCTCCGCCGTCGACCCGAGCCGTTCCACCGGGTGGGAGTGGACGACACTTGGCGCACCGGGCGGAGAGTAGAGCCCATCGTGAAGCGCATCGGCTGCGCGGTGGAGTCCACGCGGTGCGTGCCATCCGGTGGGGGAGTGCGGTGTGTTGTGTGCAACTCATCGCGCCGCGCGCCTACCGGTGCGCCTCCGCGCGCCGCTGTTCTCGGTGGCTGGTGCGCGTGGCGCGCGACGGCTGCCAGGAGTCGGTTCTACGATCCGCGCGTGGGACAGACCCCGGCACAGAAGGCCGCGAAGGCGGCACGCGGGCAGCAGCCGAAGAAGCGGCCCGGCAAGGCGCAGCGCGAGGCGATCAAGCGGGCGCAGGCGGCGAAGAAGAAGGCGGGCGGCGGGAAGCCGGCCGCGAAGAAGCCGGCGGCGAAGAAGGCGGCGGCGAAGAAGGCGGTGCCGCTGCCGCGCGGCTCGGTGCGGGCCGCGTATCCGGGCACCTGCCCGGCCTGCTTCAAGGACTACGCCAAGGGCGAGGTCATCACGAAGGTGACCGACCGCTGGGGACACCCCGGCTGCGCGCCCCGGCAGATGTCCGCAGCCGAGAGGGAGTTCGCCCGGAACAAGGCCCGGATCGAGAGCGGCGAGACGTTCCGCGGCCAGAAGCCCTCGGACTGGCGGCGCGGAGCCTCGTCGTCCAGCACCCGTCCCGCCCGCTGAACTCCGGCCGGAGGTTGTGGCGTCGGCCACGGACAAAACCACACTGCAAGGGTTGGTCAAGGCGAAAACGGACACCTGCCGGGGCTGGTCGTCAGACCGCGGACAAGGGGTCCTTCCTCACGGTGGCCCCGGCCTGTGCGCACATCCGCGCGCGGGCCGGACGACTACCGACCCGGCCAGCAGGCCGGAGGAACGAGGACACCGTGCCCGCTCCCGACCGCCCCCCCTTCCTGCCGCCCCACGCGGCCGCGATCCTGGAGCCCGACCCCTCACGCCGTCGCTGCCCGGACTGGCCGCGCCCGTCGCGTCGGCCGCTGGGCAAGCCCCGGTGAGGCCCTGCCGCTGGCGCTTGCGTTCCCACTGCCGAAGCCACTTCCGTGCCCGTCAGCCGCACACCCGGTATTTCCCCTTGTCAGCGCGGGTTTCCGGGTCCGTGTCGGATCGTCACAACCCTCTTCTCTCCCCTATGACCTGAGTTGGTTGTCGGTGGTGGGGGAGATCATCGGGTCCGGGGGCCGGTCCCCTCCACGGCCGGGGGCCGGGGGCCGGCGCCCGGCCGCTGGCCGGTCGCGGACGACGGGAGGGCGAGCCTGATGGCGGGCAAGCGTAAGGAGAACGAGGCGGGATCGAGCAACGACCTGCGCTCGGATGTGCTGCGCGTCCTCGGGGTGCTCAAGGTCGCCACCGCCGACCAGATCCAGCGGCTGTCCTCGCCGCACCTGACCTACCGGCACACGACCAAGCCAACCCCAGCGAAGCGGAAGGAAGCCCGGACCGCCTCCCACCGCGCCGCGGTGAACGACCTTCGGCGTCACGGCCTGGCCGTCGACGGCGGCCGCACGCGGGGCGGTGAGGAGACCCGGCTGCTCACGAAGGACGGTCTGGCCGCCGCGATCGACCTGGACCGCGAGATAGAGGAGATGGGCGGCATGCCCAAGAGCGCGGGCCGCTCCGGCGCCTCGCACCCGATGACGGTGAACGAGACGGTCATCGCGCTGATCCGCCCGAAGCCGAACCTGAACAAGGTCATGCGGGAGCCAGCCGAAGCGGTCGCGGCCGCGCGGGCCGCCGTCGACGCACCCGACGGGATCGGCACCCTCGCCTCCTACGCCACCGAGGTCGCGCTGCCGGTGAAGGGCACCTGGAAGAACCCCGCGATCGGCAGCGCCCGCGCCGACGTCGTCCTGACCGCCCCGGAGGCCGGGGTGCCGCTGCTGTTCATCGAGGTCGACAACTGCACCGAGGAGGCCGTCCTCATCGCCGCGAAGTTCGACAAGTACGCCCGGTTCTTCCAGCGGCAGGAGAAGGACACCGACGGCATCGAGAAGCCGATGTGGCGCACCCGCTGGTCCGCACCCCCCTCCGACGAGTACGAGCGGGTGCACCCGCCGGTCCTGCTCGTCTTCCACCAGGTCGGCCGGCGCTCCGCCAAGAGCCAGATGGCCAGGGTCGCCGACCTCACCCGCTACCACTGGCAGGGACGATGGCATCCCGAGGGCGGCTACCACTCCTACGACCGCTGCATCCCGATCGTGGCGACCACGCTGGAGGAGCTGCGCGCACACGGCCCGGCCGGGCCCGCCTTCTGGCGCTTCGGCCGTGACCACCGCCAGCCGCTGCTGGCCGCGATCGGCAATGCCCGCCGGGACGCCTACCTCGCCCGCCGCCGCCAGGCCGCCCGGGAAGAACCGGCACGGGCGCGGATTCGGCAGCGTCGTCGGAGGGCGTAGTCACGGCCCTACGGTAGACACGCAGCCGGGCCCGGACCCTCCAACGGAGGACCGGGCCTGGAGTGTGACCGGCGGGCGGTCAGAGGTTGCTGGTGATGAACCGGGTACACTTGTGCAGCCATTCCCCGTGCTCGGGGCTGCCCGGGGCAGGCACGGTCCGCAGGTCCTCGGGCATGGCGATCTCTTCCGGGGCCCACGTGCCGTCGTTGAAGTAGCAGGCCCATACGGCCTCGCGAGCGGCGTTGATGACGACGGCGCCCACGGCCCCGTCGTCGGCAAGCGCCCCTTCGTCCACGGCGGTGCGTCCGGTCTCGATCGCCTTGCCGCTGCTGCGGAACACCTGGGTGGCCATGCCGTGCGGACGGCTCTTGCCGGTGAGGGTGTACAGGGTCCACTGGGTGCCGACAGCGTCCGGCCACCGCTTGCGGGCGGCCTGACGGGTGATCCCGGCGGCTTCTCCCAGGTCCGCGTAGGTGGCGGCAGCCCGGCCTGCGCGAGTGGCGGCGTCGGCGGCCAGCTCCCGCGCAGCGTTCCCCACTTCCGTGGCCACCTTCAGGTACATCAGGTGCACCGCCTTGGCGGCCGCGGAGGTGGGGGCGAGCGCGTTCGGGGTGGCGGGGCCCTCCTGCTCGCTGAAGCCCAGGAAGCGCATGCGCCTCTTCGTCTCGCGCCACACCTGGTCACGCACCGGCGCCCGCATGCACCGCCAGTACGACCCCCAGGGCCGCCTGACAACGGTCACCGACGCTCTCGGCCAGAGCCGGCACCTCGAAACCAACACCGCAGGTCTGATCACCGCCGTCACCGATGCCCTGGGCAACACCGCCCGCCTCACCTACGACGCCTTCGGCCGCACCATCGCCTTCACCGACCCGCTCGGAGCAACCACCCGCCTCACACGGCGCACCGAAGGCGAGATCACCGAACGCCACCACCCCGACGGCACCACCGAGACCTGGACCTACGACCCCGAAGGCAACGTCACCGAGTAGCGCGACCAAGCCGGAGCGCTCACTCGCTTCACCAACGGCCCCTTCGGCCGACTAACGGGGCGCACCCTTCCCGACGGCGAAGAACAGCACTTCACCTACGACACCGAGCAACGGCTCCTCTCGGTCAGCACCAACGGCGCCACCTGGAACTACCGCTACGACGAAGCCGGACACCTCGTCGGCGAATCAGACTTCAACGGCAACAGCCTCACCTACCGCCTCGACGGCGCCGACCAACTCCTGGAAACCACCGACACAGCCGACGCACCACCACCTTCGCCTACGACGTCCTCGGCCAACTCATCGAGCGCCACAACCCCGACGGCTCGACAACCACCCTCAGCTACGACACCCGCGGCCTGCTCAAGCAGATCGCAAGCCACGGCATCGCCCTGCACTACACCTACGACAAACTCGGCCGCGTCCTGACCGAGACCGTCAACGGACGCTCCACCACCTACACCTACGACCAGCTCGGCCGCCGCACCAGCCGCACCACCCCCACCGGCATCACCTCGAACTGGTCCTACGACGCCAACAACCAGCCCACCCACCTCGCCGGCACCCTCGTCTCCCTGGCCTTCGCCTACGACCCCGCCGGACAGGAAACCACCCGCTTCCTCGGCAACGGCGCAGCCCTCACCCAGACCTGGGACCCCTGCCACCGCCTGAGCACCCAGTCCCTCTGGGCCTTCGACCACACCACGCAATCCGCCGACCATGCCTACACCAGCATCCAAGAACGCACCTACGCCTACCGCACCGACGGCCTGCCCAGCACCGTCACCGACCGCCGCCGCGGCCGCCGCCAATTCGAGCTGACACCCGCAGGCCGCATCACCCGTGTCACGGCCGACAACTGGACCGAGACCCACGCCTACGACGCCCTCGGCAACATCACACAGGCCCACGACACCCGCGAACCCGACGCCACCACCGCCGGCGAACGCGCCTACACCGGATCGCTGCTGCGCACCGCAGGACGCACCTCCTACGACTACGACGACCAGGGTTGCCTGGTGCGCATGCTGGTGCGCACCCTGTCCGGGAAACGCCGGCAGTGGCGCTACTGGTGGGGCCCAGAGGACCGACTGGTCAGGGTCGACACCCCCAGCCGCGGCTCATGGGTCTACGACTACGACCCGCTGGGCCGTCGAATAGCCAAGCGCCGTCTCGCACAGCGCGACGGCCAGACCATCGCCGTCGAGACCGTCGCCTTCACCTGGGAAGGCGCAAAGCTGATCGAACAGTTCAGCACAGACGACGACGGAAACCGCCGCACGGTCACCTGGGACTGGGAGCCCGGCTCGTGGAAGCCCCTTTCGCAAACCGAGCGCACATGGGCCACGGACGCGGACAACGCCCACAGCGACGTCGATGAGCGCTTCTTCGCCATCGTCACCGACCTCGCCGACACCCCCAGCGAACTGGTCACCACGGACGGGCGCATCGTGTGGACCGCCGAGGAAGACCTATGGGGAGCGGGGCGCGGTGCCCAGCGGGCCTGCCCCCTGGGCAGGCCCGGGCAGTACCACGATGACGAGACGGGCCTCGCGTACAACCTCTACCGCTACTACGACCCGGCCACCGGCCGCTACCCCCACAACACCCGCTACGAGATCAACCATCTCCCGGCCAAGGACTGCTACCTCAACCTCGGACTCCCCACCGACCTCAAGGAGTCCACCGGGCCCGCCATCCGCATGGAGTACGACGACCACCGCGACTTCATCAGCGCCGGATCCGGCAAGCTGGACCCGCCGAACGGCATCACAGGCTTTCCCCTGGGCATGCCTGCCGAAGCCGTCAAAGCGGCAGCCGCAGAACTGGGCGAGATCAAAGTCCGGGACGAAGACGCCCCGGACTTCTTCCACCCCATGCGGATCCTCACTCTGCACCCCCAGTTCGAGATCAACTTCGTCATGGAAGACGCCAAAACCCTCGAGTACGCCGAACTGTGGATCCCCCGCCCCGGCCCCGAGGAGATCACGGTCCGCTTCCGTGGCATCGACGTCTTCCGCACTCCGGCCCTCCAGCTGATCCGGCAGATCGAAGACATGGGCTTCACCTTCCTGCACGACGAGCCCAGCTACTGGGTCGTGCCCCGCCTCTCGCTCGGCTTCACCCGCACAGCCGGACACGAGGTACCGCTCGACACAGACGGCGAACCGCTCTACTTCCAGGCCGTCCTCACCGGACCGACCGACTACTACGACTACAAACTCGACAGAACCAGCTGAACTCACACCTGCAAAACCCCGAGGCCACCGGCACCATCGATCACTCCTACGCCGGTAGATCTGCACTCGGACAGTGGGAAGTCGCACCGCGAGACGCAACATGCCGGTGCCGGTTTCGTATGACGGCCCAGTAGGCGCAGCGAGTAGTTTCAGCCGCTGGTGGGGTCGAGACCGCCCGCGGTCAGGGGAGTCCGGCGCAGGTCAGCGCAGGCGCGGACGGTGACGCCGGGCCGGCCCGGCGTGCGCCAGGGTGCAGAGGGTCCGCTGGAGAGCCAGATTCCGCCGAGCGAGGTCGCAGCCTCGGTGGCGGTTGCTTCGTCGGCCGCGGTGATGTCGAGGACGACCAGGCCCGGCTTGTTCAGGTGGTTGCGGTCGAGAGCGAGGTCGCGGGCGACTCTTGAGCGGGCCCCGTCGGCGCCGACGATGAAGCGGGCCCGGACTGCGGTCGGTCCGTCGCGACCGGCCAGGTGGAAGGTGTTGCCCTGTCGGCCGGCGTAGCGCGTGCCCAGTGCGATGCGGACGCCGGCGTCGACCGCGGTGGCGGCCGTCGCTTCGTAGAGGGGCGCCATGTCGCCCACCCGGTATTCGTCGCGGGGGCTGGTGAGGCTGACCGGGCGACGCAGGTCAGGGGGGGGGTAGAGGACCACGCGTCGGATCGGTGGTCCGAGGCAGTCAGGGGGCAGCGGGAAGTCGTCGAGGGTCTTCCGTACGAAGATTCCTGTGGTGCGGATCGCGCCGGCAAGGCTGGTGCGGCGTTCGACCAGGAGCACGTCGTGGCCTTGTCGGGCGAGGAGTGTGGCGGTGTTGAGTCCGGCCAGGCCGGCCCCGACCACCAGTACGTCGGCGCTGTCTGTGCCCCCGAGGCGGTAAGAGAGGCGTGCTGTCGTCATGTCTGCTCTGTTCCTTGTGGAATCCGTCATCGGTGCGTGCTGCGTGCGGCAGGCGCCGACTGGCGGCGGGCAGTGCGGCGACGGCCCGTGCCGCGATGAGGTGTGCGGACGTCGTCGTCAGGTCGTCACTCGGGAGCTTGCTGACGATCAGGCGGAGCCGGTCGCGCGGCAGGGGTGGTCGAGGGCGTCGTACCTGGTGATCGTGTGCAGGCGGTCGGCTACCGCGACTGCGGTCACCGCGGCGGGGAGCCGGCCGGTACGGATGTTCCGGATTCGTGCGCGGCCCTGTCCCTGTCACCGGGATCATCGGGCTCCCAGTGCAGCAGGTCTCCGGGCTGGCACTCGAGCACCTCGCACAGCGCGGCGAGCGTGGTGAAGCGCACCGCCTTGGCGCGGCCGTTCTTGAGCACCGCCAGGTTGGCGGGTGTGATCCCCACCCGGGCCGCCAGTTCGCCCACGGACATCTTCCGCTTGGCCAGCATCACGTCGATGTCGACGGCGATCGGCATCAGATCACCTCGGCCAGCTCGGCCCCCAGCTGCGACGCCTCGACGTCGCGTGCCACGGCCTGTGCGAGCAGCATCCGCAGCACGAGCACGATGAGTGCGTTCCCGAAGATCGCCAGGCTGGCCGCTACCAGCAGGGCCACAACGCCCGGGGGGACGACCTCGCCAGGCGCCAGGACCGCTCCGAGCGCGAGTACCAGGAGCGCGGCCGCCATGAACGCGCCGATCACGAGATGGACGTAGCGGAATGCGGCGTGGGAGAACACGGTTCCGCGTTGCGCCATCGTCACCAGCCGCCACACGCACACCAGGACGACCTGGACCGTCACGACACCCAGGACTGCGATCACGAGGACCGGAGTGCGGCGGTCCACAAGGATGCTCTCCTCCATGGCGCCGTCAGCATCGCCACCATCACCGTCTGGGCGGAGACCGCCCCGGCGTGCAGTGCCACCATCACGGCGCGCAGCGCGAGCACTGTTACCTTTCCCAATGCCACTTTCTTGATCGAATCGCGATGGAAATCGATCGAATATCGATAGGTGTGGCAAATCCGGTCCACCTGCGGGATGGGCCTGCGTGCCCTCCCGAATTCCCGACGCAGTGGGGCGAGCCGCCTCCAGGGCCCACGTGGAGCGGCTAGAGGACGGCACGGAGGTCAAGTTCGGGGTGATTTTGAAGTAACGGCAAGAGCAGGCGGGCCAAGCTCACCGCGGACAAGCTGGGGGGCACTGGCTACTCTCGGCCTGGAGTAGGCAGCGAACCCTGGCGGGGTGTGGAGTTTCTCCACTACCCAGGTGGCGATCTGGGTGCGTGAGTGGAAGCCGAGTACGGCGAGCAGGCGATGAACGTGTCCTTCCACCGTGCGTGGGGACAACACCAGCTTGGCGGCGATCTGCTTGTCAGTCAGACCTTGGGCAAGCAGCTCGATCACCTGCCGTTGCCGTCGGGTCAAGGGCGTTGGTGAGTGTTCGGGCTTGAAGGCGGTAGGCGAGGTGGGAGTCTCGCCGAGTGCGTAGTCGGTCGCCTGGTCCAGTGTGAGCTTGGTTCCCCTCGTCACGGCGGTGGCATAGGCGGTATCGCCGAGGGAGCCGCGCAGTCGGGCCTCGCATCCGCTGTGGTGGTGGAGGAGGCGGCCGAGTCCGGGCAGTGCGATGCCGGCCGACTGCCAGGCCGTTTGGGCGGCACCCAGTAGGACAGCGGCCTGTTCATCGCGTCCGTCCTGCGCTGTGGCCCAGGCCAGGACCTCAAGGCACTGGGCCGCGCCGAGAAGATTGCGGCCGGATCGGACGATGCGCAGCCCGTCTTGGAGCAGGGGGATCGCCCGCTGGGCGTCCTCACGGAGCCAGTGCTGGAGCCCGAGGAGCCACAGCGCGTAGGAGCGGGACCATCGCGCGTCGTGGGCGTCGCACAGCGCCAGGCACTGTTCCGCCATCGCGGAGGCGCGCGGGTCGCCGGTCAGGCAGTAGGCAAGGGCGAGGAGGAACAGGGCCGTCCACTCAGCCCACAGGTCCGCGGTGGCGCGATGGCGGTCGAAGGCCTCCTCCAGCAGGCGGACTGCCGCGGGGAAGTCTTCTCGGAAGAGTGCCGTCAGCCCAGCGAACTGCACGGCGTGGGCCAGGGATTCCGCATCGCCCAGCCGCTCCGCAAGGTCCTGGCAGGCATCCAGCCGGGCCTTCGCGGTGGAGATATCGCCGAGCAGGAGGGCCAGCCAGCCGTCGGCCCACAGTGCTCTGGCTCTGGCCGGGGTCGGTTCGGTGTCCTGTGCGAGGGCCTGGCCGAGCCAACGGCGTTGTTCGTCCAGGTTGCCCGCGCCCAGCGCGTTGCCCCACAAGGAGGTGGCCAGGGCGAGCCCGGCGTCCACTTCGTGCGGTGTGCTCAGGCAGAACTCCAGGGCCGCGCGGAGGTTGGTGCGCTCCAGGTGCAGACGGGTGGACCAGGTCTCTTGGCGTGCGCTGAACCAATCGGCTTCCGCACGGGCGGCGAACGCCTGGTAGTGATCGCGGTGTCGACGCCGTACGGCCGTCTCGTCCCCGCCGAGGCGCAGGAGTTCGCGGCCGTATTCACGGATCGTCTCCAGCATTCGGTAGCGTCCCAGGCCGCGCCGGCTCTCCATGGTCAGTACTGATTTGTCCACCAGCTCCGAAATGATGCCGAGGACTTGCTCACGGGCGACTTCCTCCCCCGCACAGACCGCTTCGGCCGCTTCGAGATCGAAGCCGCCGCAGAAGACGGAAAGGCGTGCCCATCCCCACTGCTCTTGAGGGGCGCACAGGTCGAAGCTGCAGTCGATCGCCGCGCGCAGCGTTTGCTGACGCGCCGGGGCGGCACGACTCCCCTGATTCAGCAAAGCCAAACGGTCGTCCAGAACGGTGAGGAGTTGCCCAGGACACAGCACCCGCAGCCGGGCTGCCGCCAGCTCGATGGCGAGCGGGATGCCGTCCAGACGGTGGCAGATACCGGCGACGGCCAGGTGATCGTCCTCACTGAGTGTGTAATCACCGAGGACGGCCGAGGCGCGCTCCACGAACAGCTGTACCGCCGCGTACCGCATCATGGCCTTCGGCGGCGGTGGCCGGTCAGGATCCGGCGTCGACAGCGGAGGTACGGTCAGCAGGGCCTCGGCGTCGATTCCGAGTGACTGTCGGCTGGTCACCAGCACCTTCAGGCCGGGCGCTGCGGCAAGCAGCGTGCGGACCAGGACCGCACTGGCGTTGAGCAGGTGTTCGCAGCTGTCCAGCACCAGCAGCAGATGCTTGTCCGCGAGGTGGTCGACCAGCACCGTGATGGCCGGCAGGGCCGATTTGTGGTCGAGGCCCAGCGCAGCCAGCACCGTCTGTGCGAGCAGTGCGTCGTCCTCCACCGGCCCCAGGTCCACGACCCACGCTCCGTCGGGAAAGGAACGTCGAACGTCGCGAGCCACCCGTAGCGCCAGTCGGCTCTTGCCGATTCCACCCGCACCCGTCAACGTCAACAGCCTGCTTCGGGCAAGCAACGTCCGTGTCTGCGACATCTCGTGTTCTCGCCCGACGAACGTGGTGACTTCCGCCGGTATCCTCCCGGCGTCCCGTCTCGAACCTGTCATGGGACTCTTCCTGACTTGAACTCGTTGCGACGATCGGACTTACGACGAGTTCCAAGCTGGACCACCGCCGCCGGACAGGAGTGTGCGCTGCATAAGTCCCGCCCAGGTGCCGACGTACAGGAACCAGCGAGCCTGCGGAGGGCCTTCCAGGGAGTTGCTCACTGGGCGCCTGCGACCCTCAGGGTGGTTCGCCGTCAGGCGCGTGGCGCGGCCCGGCGGCGCTCCTCCTGTCACCTGGTTGCCTTGACCGCTCATGCCGCCCCCTTCTGGCCGAAGAAAGGCGAGTGCAACGAACTCGCGGGGAGATCGCATGCCGCATTCACGGACGCTTGCATCGCGACGCGGCCGCTGTCGTTCAGCGACGAGGGCGGACTGCTCTCCCCCTCTTGCGGTGGGTGTCGGAGTCACGATGCCACAGGGGTCCGTCAAGGACCGCTGCCCGTCGTCCGATGATGCATGCGCGGCGATGGACGGCGTCCCCCTCGCGTGGGTGCAGGTGCGGTTGTCCTGGCGGGTGCGGCTGCCGGACGCGCTGGGCCGGCCCGCGGGCGAGCCGGGCCGCCCGGGGCGGCAGCCGCGTGGGACATGGGTACTCCTGGGGAACGAGACGGAAGCTGCGACGTTCATTCTTGAAGCGCCAGGTCAGTCCGTCTTCGTCCGCGGGGCCTAAACCCGGACCAGCCTCTAGTGCCACCCGCACCCCGGCCGTCATCCTCTGGTCTGACCTTCGGACCGAAGGGCGGGTCAGTGCACCCACCACTCCCAACCGATTCCTGCCACGCACGCCGCAGCCGGCCGAGGATGCGCCTCGCGCCGGGGCTCTCACCGTGTGACCGGCTCTGTGACGTATCGGTTCCGGCGGGCCGCCATCGTCTCCCCGTGCGTGCGTCCACTGAGCCGGAGACCCGACTGACCAGACGGCCCAGACCCGTATGGGCCTTCCGTATCCCCCCGCGAAGCGGGGGCCGGAGGCTGTGCCAGCGGTATCGGGCCAGGTCGGTCAGATGCCGCTGGCGTCGTCAGCCAGTCGCACCAGAGAAGACAGCACGGCCCCGATCCGGATGCCGGAGTCGGGGCCGTACTGTGTTCGCGGGGGATTTGCGAGTTTTACCAGGCCGCCCTAGATCATTTACCGAAAGACCCCGGAAAAGACGAGGTTTATGAGTTGACTCGCAGCGGTGCTGACCGCATTCGTGATGGTGCCCGTGTAGCTAGTGCCATCGCTACACCCCACCTGGCCTTGCTGATTCGTCGAAGCCACCTGGCTGTCACTGGCCTGCTCGAAACCGGACGATGAATCGCAGCTCGTGCCGTACATGTTGTAGGTGGCGTTCGCGTGAACACCTCCGAGGGTGTAGACGGCCGTAATCTTGTCGTTCCCGTCGTTCGCGTACGAACCCGCGTCACCGTCGTAGAATGCGTAGGCGCCCATGTTGTAGCCGGTGTACCTGCGCAGCGTGACCGTGGCGACTATTTTGCCCGCCGGGAGGGTTGCCGTCCTGCACTGCTGGACCGGGAAGGATTCGATGGCGTGATGCCCCGTGGTCACGGTGTCGTCGGCAGGGTTCTCCTTGATCTGGTAGTCGATGGTTGCCCTGGCCGCGTAACCTCCCCAGTTGCAGACGGTGATCTTGTTGCTGCCCAGATTGACCGCAGCGCCATTCGTCAGGTTAGGCAGCGCTGCGCCGTCGGCAGCGGCGATGGACCACTGCTGCTTCGTGCTGCCACCGTCGCAGGCGCTCACGCCCACCGGGGTCCCGCTACTCACCTCTCCTGTGGGGGCGATGCACATGTTGTCCCCGACATGGCGGATCAGGAAGTAGTTCGCCCCGTCGCTCGCCGGCTGCAGAGTCCACGTTCCGGACGTCGGGCACGGCTGCTCGTTGAACAGTCCATTGGACGGTTGCGCGAGACAAACAGTGGTCCCTGCATCAGTGAGCTTCAGGTTGAACGATCCGTCGGAGGTCGGGACCAGGGTGAACTGCTGATCCGACGCGGTGTTCGATGATCCCAGCTGTTCCGTTGCGGCAGGTCCAAGCTGGAGGGAGTTCGGCCCATTTTGGCGACACGGAGGAAATCCAGAGCCATCCGGGACCCCGCCGTCAGACCATGGCTCCGCATGTTCAGGGTTTTTGCACAGCAGCGGCGCGATGTGCTTAAAGGCTAGGCCGCTGTTGTCCCTTGGGCTGAGGGAGACGTAGAGGTCGCTCGTTCCGCTGTCCGCGTGAGCGACTGTGGGGGTGATCGGGGCGATGACGGCTGCCAGAGCAGCGACAAGTGCGGCCAGTATTCTGGCGGCCGTACGCGCCGGAAGGCTGCGTTGACTGAGTGCGGGCATGATCCTTGCCTTTGCCTCACGGGATGAACGAAGGGGGCAATGTGGGAATCGTCTGAGGCGTTCCGTTCCAGCAGCGCCGTTCACGCACCATTGGGTCCCGGGCGGGGCGGACCCCACTCTGTTCGGGTGTTCAGGTGCGTGGCGCTGCGGAGGTGCTGTCACGGCTGCTGCGCCGGTGAGCGCAAGGGGCCGTGGAGGGTCTTTCCAGGATCTCCGGGCATCGACCGCAGGTCAGCGGGCTGAATGTAGCGCTCCGGCACTCATGCGCAACAGAGTAGGAATACCCGATTTAATACTCGATCTTCCCGCCCTTCCGAACCCGGGTGGTTCGGTTGGTCAGATGCCGCTGGCGTCGATCAGCCCGAGAGAAACGGGCGTTTCACCCGGCCCCAGTCGACCTCCCGCCGCTCGCCGAGACCTCGCCCTGTTCGGGGCGCACGGCCTGGCTGCCCGCAAGTGCGCCGCCCGCGACGACGCGCAGGCGTACGACCTGGTCGACTGCGTCCACCCGCGCGTCCCAGTCGACACCGCCAGCCCGGCCGCCGACGCTGTGCCGCTGCCAAGAAGACCGGCTGCTTCTTCCAGCCGCGCCTGATGAGCTTCATGTCAGCGCGCTGGGCGCAGTAGCCTGCTGGAGACGTCGGGAGCTGAGGGCTCCTGGAAGACGTAAGGCCAGGTGACCCGGGGCACTACCGGGAACCTGGCCTGGCGCATGTACGGGCGCGGTCAGCGCACGCGCCCGAAATTGGATCACGCTGACGCGGCGCTGCGAACGGGCCGGACCCCTGTCCGTCAGGAGTTAGAGACCCGGGCGCCCGGATCACTTCGCTCGCCGAACACGCGGCGGTACGCCTCGTCGTGCGGGACGCCGGTGTCCTCGCCGCCGGCCTGGCGGGTGCGGTAGGCGGCCAGGGCGCGCAGTTCCTGCAGCTCCAGAGTGTCGGTCTCCGTCATGGGTGCCACCCTACGAAAACCGGCTCGGCGTGGCGCTCATGCCGCGGCATCGCCCTGCGCTTGGGCGCGCTGCACGGGTACGCTGTCCGGGAAGACCTTGGACTCGTCCCTGGTAGCCCCCGGCAGGGGGCAGGCCACACGCCCAGGGTTCAGACTTCGCGAAGGCCGTCCGGCAACTGCCGGGCGGCCTTCGCGCGCTTCAACCCCTCTCCCATCCACCCATTCGATCGGGTTAAATAAATGGGGTAAACGAGAGGGTAAGTGCTGCTAGTGTTCAGGCATGGCAACTACCGAGGAAGAGCTGTTCGCCAGCGTGGACGCGCTGCTGGAGGAGGAGCCGCAGCTGCCGCCCCCGGCGGAGCGCGCCCGTCTGCGTGAGGCAGCTGGCATCACCCAGGCCCGTCTCGCACAGGCGTTGAAGACCACGACGCAGACGGTGAAGAACTACGAGAACGGCCGCTCGGAGCCGAAGTCGCCGCGCCTGGAGGCGTACCAGCGGCTCCTCAAGGGATGGGCGGCGAAGTACCCCGCCCACGGCACCCCCGCCGCCTCGGCGGCCCCGGCCCCCGTGGCCACGCTGCAGCCGGTGGCGCCGGAAACGTTCACCGGCCCGGCCGCGCCCGAGGCGAAGGCCGCCGCCCCGGTGGAGACTCCCGCCGCCCCGGCCGCGACGTCGCGGCGCCCGGCGGCGAAGAAGGCCGCCGCGCCCGCGACCGACCCGCGCTTCCCGCACGGCCCGCTCGCGGTCCTGGACGGTGACGGCTCCGCATACGGCGTCGACGGGATCGTGCTCGACTGCCCCGCCCGCACGATCCCGGAGCTGGTGGAGTGGACGCTGCGCGAGTCCGGCCTCGGTGCGCCGAAGCTGAACCGCTACGGCAAGGACTCCGACCCGCTGATCGTGCTCACCGCCGCGGCCGCCGTGAAGCTCGGGCTGCCGGAGCGCCTGGAGGGCCACGAGCAGCGCCGCTCCCTGCGCCTGCCCGAGGACCACCCGGTCGTCAAGCAGGTGACGAAGGCGAAGTGGCAGCTCACGCAGCGCGGCTTCGGGCCCTGGGCCCGGATCTACCGCAAGGCCCAGGGCCGCGACCGGCTGTGCGTGCAGCTCGCGATCCTGTCGTGGGACGCCCTCGACGAGCGGTCCTGGCCCGGCGTTGCCGAGATGGAGCCGGCCGACATCGCCCGCGTCCTCGGGGTGTACGCCCAGCGGGTCATCACCCCGCGCGGTTCCACCGCGGTGTCCGGGCTGGAACTGATGACGGCGTTGCGCCCGCCGACGAAGCCCGAGCGTGACACGGAGACCGGCAACTGGGTGTCTGCCTACAACCCGGGCTCGCTGGGGACGGAGCCGATGGACCCGGCGCCGCCGGAGGCCACCGCCGAGCACCCGGTCGTCGTGAACTCCGGTTGGAGGGGCGGGTTCCTGAACGAGGAGGCGTACCAGTGGGTGCGGTCGGTGGACTCGCTCAGCGATGAGGAGTGCATGCTGCCCTTCGCGGTCGGCCTGGACCTGAACACCGCCTTCCTCGCCGCCGCGGCCCGCCTGGTCGTCGGCCTCAGCGCTCCGGACCACTTCCACGCCCCGAAGTTCAACCCGAAGATCCCCGGCTCCTGGTTGGTCGACCTGTCCCACATCGAGCTGGACCCGCGCCTGCCCTCGCCGTTCACGCCGGACGGCTCCCGTCCGACGGGACCTGCCTGGTACCAGACGCACACCGTCGCCTACGCCCAGGAGCTCGGCTACGACGTGCACCCGATCGAGGCGTACCTGCGCCGCGAGACCGGCGCGTACCTGGACCCGTGGCACGACCGGCTCAAGACCGCGTACGTCGACACCCTCGCCGACCTCGGCGTCACCAAGGACCTCTCCGACGCCGAATTCCTGGCGGCGATGGAGCGGCACAAGCAGGTCGACCCGGCCCTGGCGGCCGTCCTCGCGGCCATCAAGGCCACGGTCAAGGGTGGCGTCGGCAAGCTGCGCGAGCGCCCGCAGGGCAAGCACTACAAGGAGGGGGAGCGGTGGCCGGCCCTTCAGCGGCCGACCTGGCGCCCCGACATCCGCGCCGCCGTCATCTCCAAGGCGCGGGTCAACATGCACCGCAAGCTCAACAACATGGCGAAAATGACCGGCCTGTACCCGCTCGCCGTGCTCTCCGACTGCGTCGTCTACCCCTCGCCCGGCGCCTCGCCGCTCGACTTCCTGCCCTACGCCGCCTCGGGCAAGCCGCAGCCGGGCGGATTCCGCCTCGGGCCCACGCCGGGCCTGGCGAAGCTGGAGGGCGTCCAGGAGATGGCCTGGGCCGTGGACCTGATGGAGAAGGGCCTCAACCCCGCCCGCCACATCAAGGGCGGCGACGCCGTCCTCGACGACGGCGAATAGGGCCCGCAACCGGCGACACCGGCATGGCGCCGTCCCCACGAAAAGGCCGGCGCGCACGCTCAACCGCACCGAAGGAGCCGTAACCGATGACCACCCCCGACGCCCCGGCCCCGCAGTGGCCCGTTCCCACCACCCCGCCTACCCATGACCCGGCGCTCTTCGCGCGGGCGATGCGGGACATGCGCCTGACCTGGCGCGCCCGCGGCGTCCTGGCCGAACTCGCCACCGGCTACACCCCCGGCCAGGAGCCCACGGTCAGCGAACTGGTCTCCCTCACCCGTGACGAGCGCCTGGCCGCCGAGGGCCGCGACGCCTTCCGCAAGGCGGTCGGCGAGCTGCGCAGCCTCGGCTACCTCTCACCCGACGCCACCACAGCCTCCGGTGTGGGCGAGCGCCTGGTCGTGGACCTCGCCCCGGCCGCAGGCGCCCGCCTGATCCCCCAGCGTTACGGACACAGCCCGCTCACGGACGGGAGCTGACCGGTGGGAGAGATTGAGGACGCTATCGAGCGGGCCGACTTCGAGGCGTTCACCCGCGAGCCCCCCAAGGGCCTCAAAGGCCGTATCAACTTCCTGCTGGGGCAGCTGAAGACCACCAAGGCCGTCGCCGCCGAGCTCGGCGTCACCCAGCGCTCGGTGGAGCGCTACCGCACCGGCGAGCGCAAACACCCGCCCAAGCCCATCGCCGACCGGATCGAGACGGCCGTACGCGCCCGCTGGCAGCCGAAGGTCCGAGGGCGCCGCCGCAAGCAGGCCGCCACCGCCACTGGCATCACCGTCGAAACCAGGGCCCGGTTCGGCTACACCGCGCCCGTCGGCACCACCGACGACGGCCGGATGCGCCGCCTGACCGTCCACCTTCCCCCGGCCTACGCCCGCCGCCTGTTCGACGCCCGCGAGCAGGGCGCCACCGACCAGCAGATGCGGGACATCGTCGCCGAGGGGCTGCAGGAGGTGTACTTCAAGGACGGCGGACGCCGCGCCGCGGGCCTCGAGGTCGCCCTCACCGACATCGACTACTTCGACGTCTCCTACTGACACCGGACCCGGGGGCACGCGTAAGCGGTCATGCCGCCGTCGAAGACCCTGGGGCCATCGCCGTGCCGCCCGCGTCTGTCGAATGACCGGTGGCCCAGCCAGCCGAATAGGGCCTCGAAGTCCGGTCTTACCGGTGCTGCGGACCTTCGCAGTACCCGAGTCGGGACGGCAGCCTCGCACCCAGCGTTTCAGGATCGGCATCTCGTTGTCGTGATCGCGCAGGTGAGAGTCCTGCTTGAGGTGGAGGGTGACCACGTCGCGGCCGAGGCGCTCGGTGTACCGGGTCTCGCGGGCGGCCTCGCTGATGCCGTAGTGGTTGACGTCGGAGACGGACATCCGGGCGGAGCGGCCGAAGACGACGGCGGGTTCCAGGTCGGCGAAGAAGATCCACGTCTGAGGGAGTCCGTTGTTGCCGGCGAAGCCGACGGCGTATCCGTGCTTCACGATGCGCTCGTCGGTGTAGCGGGCGCGGGGCAGCTCGTCGGCGGTATGGACATGGTCGTAGTGCGGCTGCGGCGTGCCGTTGAACAGTCCGCGGCAGTCGGCACAATCGGTGGCGGAGTCGGTACGGGGCACGTCGAAGAGGTCCCTTGCGGCGTATATGAGAAACCGGACCGTCCCTTCTTCGGCATCCTGCCGGCTGAGGGTGAGGGGAGCACACTCATCGGCGTGGGTAGGGTCCGGGCCGTGAAGGAAGATCAGGAGATCCGTGCCCGCGCCGTGGAACTGGCCGCCCGCACGCTGTCGGCGCTGTATCCGAACCATGACCTGGCCAACCATCCGGCCGCTCTCACCGACGACGTGCTCTCGCTCGCGCCGTACATGGCCGACTACATCAAGACCGGCGAGTACAACCGCCAATCCTCCTCCACCACTGCCCCGGAGGGGACCTGAACCGGACTCCGGTCTGACGCCCCTCCCGTCGTACGGTATCGCCGAGGTGCCCAAACGGGCTACGGAACGATCTCGACGAGGGAACCTGGGCAAGCTGGCGTACGAAAAGGAATCCCCAGCGCCAGGAGCACCACCGTGACCGAGTCGCATACCAGCAGCCCGACCGATGACCTGTGGCAGGCGAAGGCCGCAAACGCTCTGGACCGGGCGATGATCACCACCGCAGTGCCGGACGGCCGCCGCGGACTGGCGGTGGGGGTGGTGACCGTCCTGATGAAGGCGGGGCTGCCGATCTCAAATCTCCACGCCGACGCCTTCGAGGACCGGTGCGGGGTGGCCTTGTCGGTCGTTCCCGGGCCCGGCGGGCTTCAACTGCTGTGGCGGCAGCACCCGCACATGGAGAACCAGGGCGACGAGGTATGGGGCGCACAGCAGTCCGCCATGCACCAGGCGCTGCGCGCGATCCTGGCGGCACATGGCTACTGGCTCAAGGACCAGCCCGCCGGGGAAGCGCCGATCGTCATGGGACGGGCCCGGCCCTGACCCTCCAGCCCCGCCGGCCGCCTTCGTCGAAGTGGAAAGCGGCCCGGTACGTGGTCACCGGGCGGGTTCCGGTTGCTCCGCCGCACGCGGGGCGGGCAGGCCGCCGGCCTGAAGGGCGGCGAAGATGCGTACTCCGCCAGCGCCCGGTCCCGGACTGACGAACGGGAGACCCAGGCGGGGCGCATCTACCGGTCTTCCATCGGGCGGCGCCATCGGGTGCGCGCCGTGGCCCTCGGGGTCAGGTGGCCCAGTCGAGCCCCAGCTCGGCCAGCACCGCCTTCTTCTCCACGGTGAGCTTTGTGCGCCGGGTCTTGGTGTTGGTCAGCCACACCCCGAGCTTCACCTGGGTGCCGTCCGGGAGGGTCTCTACATGACCCCTGGGGACAGTCAGGGTGCCGGTCCGGGCCTTGTACTGCCGCAGGCCCGCAACGCCCCGCTCGAACGCCCCAGGGCCGCCCTTGCGGGCCTTCGCGGGTACTTCCTCGGCCGGGGGCAGCGCCGTGATGCCGAGCTGCTCCAGGCGCTCGCGCTGCCCGGGCATCAACCCGGCCCACACCGTGTGCTCGCGCTGTCGGGCCAGCCACTTGCCGACGTCCATGCCGTGGACGGTGACGCCGGGCAGCAGCTCGGTGAGCGCGGTGTCCTCCTCGGCGAGGAGTTCGTGTACGGCGGCGTAGTGCCGCTGCCAGGTGTGATTGAGAGGTTCGTAGTTGGTGTGGTGGGTGGGGTGTGAGCTGTGGTGTTGGTGATTTTTTGAGAAGGGGGAAGAGTGCTTCTGGGGTCCCTCCGGCGGTGGTGACGAGGCTTCTGATCTGTGTTTGTTGGGGGTCTGTTGATAAGGGGGGTGTGGTGTTGGGGATAGTTTCTAGAACCTAATGGACCGGTGCGTGTTCGTGCTGGTCAGGGGCTTGCTGTGTGGTTGGGATGGCCGGCCGCTGGCGGGTGGGGCCGGGGAGTAGGTCGGTCATCGAGGCCGCGCGACGGGGGTGGCTGTGGAACGATCAGGGTGTAGTCCGGCGTGTCCTTGGGACGTCAGCTCTCCGGTCGGGGTGCTGGCCTGGGCCGGCCGATAGGGGGTGGCGCCGGTGCCACAGGCGCAGGACCGTGAGGTTCCTCTGGAGCGGTTGTCCGGGCAACACTTCGGTCCGGTCGACCTTGATAGGCAGCAGCGGATTCTGAGTCGCCTGCGCCGGTTCGGCCCCGGGCCCGCGGGCTGGTACGCCGATATCTGCGCCCTGCTGGATGAGAATCTGCCGCTGCGTTCGACCGGGATGCTGGTCTCGCACCTGTTCCGGGAACTGGAGAGCGCCCTCCGCGAGGTCCTCCTGCCCGATGCCATCCGGAACGATCCGACCGCGGGCGCAGGGCAGCGGCACGTGTTCGAAGTACAAGGTGTTCTGGACTGGCTGGGTATCCCAGCCGACAACCCCGCGGCCATCGTCTGGCTGGCAGAAGCGAGGAAACTGCACACCTACGCGCACAGGGTCCGTATGGAACAGACGCCGATGGGCGCAGCGGTCCGTATGCGCCTGGCCGACCTGGAGAACATGCTCGATGTGGTGCTCGACCGCTTCGAGACCCGCTACGTCACCGTTCTGCAGCGTCTGGAGACACTGGCTGCCGTCCGCAATCCAGGAAAGGCTCATGTGAAGCTGCTCCTGGGAGCCTTCCCTCAGGACTACTTGACCCAGGAACGCTTCTTCGGACTTCTCGACGCCCCGCAGTGGCTGCCGCACCTGCACGAGCACGGCTTCTTCAGCACGCCGCCGGCACCGGAGTCCGACGACGAAGAGCGCACGGTGGCCTTTCCCGCCTGGCCGGCCTCAACGTATCTGATGCGGATGACCAGCGTTGCCCCGGCACGCGTGGCGGCAATCGCCGAGGAGATCCCGTCGACGGACAACCCGCGGGTCAACCTCGATCTTGCGGAGGTGGCACTTCTGCTGCCCCCCGCGGACGCGGCGCGTCTGGTGCCGCGGGCAGTGGAAGCGATCGGTGGCCCCTACCTGATCGCCCCGGACCGCTATGCCCAACTCGCAGTCCACTGTGCCCAGGCTGGTCACATCGAGCAGGCTCTGGCGGTGATGGCCGCGCTCCTGCAGGCCGCACAGGATGATGGCCGGATCGACGACTACGATCTCCAGGAGATCCTGCGCACGCACAACGCCGCCTTGGCCCGTCACCTGGGGGCGGCCTGGTTGGAGGCTCTGGCCGGCAGCCTGGCAAGCGCGCTCCTGGCCACCGGAATGGACCCTGACCGAGCCAACGGGGAAGATCTGTCCAGCGTGTGGTACCCGGTGCTGGACCCGGGCCACGGGGGGATGCGCTCCGATGACCGGGCACTGCTCACGGAGGCGGTCCGCGACACGGCCGACCACCTGGCGGCCACAGACATCCACGTTGTCCTGCCCATCCTGGAGTCCCAGCCTTGGCTGGTCTTCCGCAGGCTGCGCCTCCTTATTCTCCAGCGTCATGGTGCCAACGCCCCGGCCGTGGTGGAGAGCATCGTGACCGACCGGGACCAGATCGCCGCCGCCTCGTCGCACCGTGAGTGGGCACTCCTGGCCCGCGCCCACGCCAGCTCGCTGAGCTCGCCCGTGCTCGAACAGGTGCTGGCTGTCATCGACGCCGGGCCGGACACTGAACGGTTCGTGCAGCGGTTCCGCAGCACTTCCGGTGGCGCCGAGCCGCCGGAGCAGTACGTTGAGCAGTGGGCGGGCGCTTGGCGGCGAGACCGCTACGCCGCACTTGCCGACGTCCTGCCCGAACAGCAGCTGCGGCACTACCACGAGTTGCTCGAGAAACTCGGCCCGGCACCGTCGCTGGACACGATTCCCCAGCCCCTGGCCTGGTCGGAATCCGAAGAGCAGGGCTCGCCGGAGAACCTGGCCGCGATGACCGCCACCGAACTGATCAGTCACGCTCGGCAGTTCCAGCCCACACCGACCCGGTTCGGAACGAACGCCGAGGCCTTCTGCAGCCAGCTGCAGGCTGCCGTGACCAGCCAGGCCCTCATCTACCAGGAGGACGCCCGGCAGTTCGCCGAGTTGGCCGATGATCACCTCGCCGCCGTCCTCGACGGATTCCGTACGGCTATTCAGACCGGTCAGCGACTCAGTTGGGCGACCATTCTCCCGCTCGTACAGTCGGCTACCAGCCGCCCTCATACTTCCGACACCGGCACCCTGCACCTGGCCGTCGCCCGGTTTGTGCTGGCGGGACTGGAACTGCAGAACACCCAGCAGATTCCCACCCTGCTCGGCGACGCACTGTGGGACGTACTCGAGTCGGTCTGGAGCGCCGCCAGGTCACCACAAGACGACCTTGACGACGACCAGCAGTCTGTTTGGGATGAGAGTTTGGAAACAGCCTTGCGCGCCGCCATCGCGTGGGCCCTGTGGCGTCGCGAGCACGGCGCTGCCTTCCAGGTGCTGTTCACCGCCTTGGACACCCTGCTGCTGGACGCGGCCGGCACGCCCGCTGCCCTGGGTGCCAGCCCCGTCGGCCGGACCGTCGGATCCTTGATCACCAGACTCGATGCTCTCGACCCGGCGTGGACGCGACGCCGAATCGAGGTCCTGTTCACCCCCGACACCGCACTGGGCCGTGCAAGCTGGACGGCCTACCTGAGCACCGCCTCATCACTCACCGAGTCCGTCGTGAGCATGCTCATGGACACCTACCGCATCGCAGCACGCACACCCGCAGTGGACGGTCAGGAGCACCGGGACTTGCACCGGCGGCTGGGTGATCACCTCATGGCCATCTATCTGGCAGGTCTGCTCGGACTTGACGACGAGAGCACCATGGCTGACTACCTGTACTCCTCACCCGTGGCTGCTGTTCAGCTCGCTTCGTTCTTGAGCGAGGTCGTCCATGACCGCGACCTGTCACCGGATACCCGCGACCGCATCATGCGGTGGTGGACTTGGCGCCTGACGGCTCGGGACGACAGCGCGCATGGACCTGCACCGCAACCCAAGGAGATCCACGCCCTGATCGGCCCGCTGGTCCGCAATGACGCCTTCCCGGTCACCTGGCGCCTGCAACAGCTGAGCGTTGCCCTTGAGATGACCGGAAGCCTCGGCCGTGACCGGCGCATCTACTCTTTCCTGGCCGAAGCAGCCACCGACTACCTGGGGCCAGTCCTGGAACTGATGCACCGATGGGTCACCACGCTGGACATGTACGACTACGCCCCACGGATCAGGGAGAGCGACATCCGCGCTGTTCTGCTGGCCGGGCTCGCCTCTCCTGAACACCAGGAACTGGCCCGCGACATCGTCAACCGAGCCACCTATCGCGGGCACTACCAATTCGCACCCCTGCTCGCGGACACCGATGACCAGCCCGGCCCGTCCTGACCAACCCACCCAGCAGAGCGGTCGGCAGAGCGGCACCTGCCGTGCCGAGGGCTTCCGGCATCTAATACTGCAACCGCATGTGGTGTGTGTGGTCTCGGCGTTGGTAGTGGCAGTGGCGGGCTCGGGCTTGGCTGTGTCTGCGGAAGTGTGACCAGTGCAG
>NZ_JBFACE010000062.1:0-26243 GCF_040640655.1 Streptomyces sp. NPDC021749
GCTACCTCGCGGGACTCCACCTCCGGGCCTCCGTGATCTGGATCAAGGACCTCACGCGAGCGGCCCCTTGATCACAACCAAATACGCTCCCTAGCCCGCAAGGCACTGGGCGAACCGCTCAGCAGCGGGCCAGAGCAGCGAGGATTTAGCGGACCGTCCACCAAGCTGCGGACCAATCCCCCTCCAGCCGTCTGGTCCGGACCGCGGACCAGTCGACGCTCCCCGACACCCCCGGCCTGCGGACTGCGGACTGCGGACTGCGGACTGCGGACTGCGGACTGCGGACCAGCGTCGCGGACTGAGTCGAACGGAGGCATCTGCGGACCGGTCCCCGGGCTGCCGGGCGGCGGTCCGCGAACCAACGGACCAACTCCGCGACCACCCACGCAGCCCGACCCGGTCCGCAAGTCATTCTGGCCCGCAGGCCGGTCCGGTCTGCGGACCGAGAAGAAGAAGACACAGGTCAGCCCACTGGTCCGCCGACAGCGGACCGGTTCCCCTGCGGACCGCGGACCGACCTCTGCGGACGGCGGTCCGGACCGAAGGCTCGGTCCGTCGCGGTGATCGGCGGACCGTCTGCGATGCGCCGTCATTCCTGCCGCGGACCGCGGACCACGGACCACGCAGTCGATCTGCCGGACCGTGGACCCGACGCCGAGGTCCGGGTGTGCGGACCGCGGACTATCGCAGCGTCATCCAGCTACTGGCGCCAGTAGCCCACAGCACCTCGACGGCACCGAGTCCTGTCACACCCCACACACCAGGGAAAGAACGCTCATGCACGACCACTTCCAGGCAGCCATCCCCCACAACGAGGTACACAGGGCCACTTCAGCCGCAGGCGGAGCAAGCTGTAGCACTGGACCGTCCAAGGGCCGGTCCAGTGCGCTTTCCTCCGCCCCAGGGGTGGCGGAGGATGTCCCGCGCCAGGGGGCGCAGGACCAGCAGCTCGTGGCCGAGGGCGGCCACGAGCAGAGGGCGAAGCAGGGTCGGCGTCGCTCACGCCAGCCCAAGCAGCGCTCCGAGCGCCAGACCTTCCGCGCCAGCACAACCGAGGCCGCCGAGATCCAGAAGGCCGCCGACGCCAAGGGCATCTCCAAGGCCCGCTTCATCGCCCAGGCCGTCCACGCCGAACTCCACGGCCGCCCCCGCCTCGACCAGGACGAGGCCCTCGACCGCCTGGAAGCCGCCCGCATCCAGCTCGTCCGCGCCGGCACCAACCTCAACCAGATCGCCAAGGTCCTCAACTCCGGTGGCGACGCCCTCCACATCGCCCGCGCCGCCGACGCCGTAGCCGACGCCGCCACCACGGTCCGTGCCGCCGCCCGGAAGTTCGTGAGCTGACCCCCCTTGGTCCCCGACGTCTCCCGCGGCAGCCGCACCATCGGCCTGCTCCACTACCTCTACCGAACCAGCGACATCGAAGCCCACATCGACCCCCACCTCGTTGCCGCCTACGACCCTCACCTGCCCGACCCCGGCCGCGACCCCAACGCCACCTTCAGCGAACTGGCCGCCGACCTCGACCTGTGGGTCGACGCCCTCGGCGACGAGGCCCCCAAGAAGCACGTGTGGCACTGCCCCGTCCGCACCGCCCCCGGCGACCGGCCGCTGACCGACGAGGAATGGGCCACCGTCGCCCGCCGCGTCCTCAACGCGACCGGCATCGCCCCCGACGGCGACGACCAAGCCTGCCGCTGGATCGCCGTCCGTCACGCCCCCGACCACATCCACATCGTCGCCACCCTCGTCCGCGCTGACCGCACCCGACCACGCCACCACAAGGACGCCACCCGCGCGCAAGCCGAATGCCGCAAGATCGAGAAGGAGTTCGGGCTCCGCCGCCTCAAGGAAGGCGACGGCACCGCCGCCAAGCGGCCGACCAGCGCCGAGCGACGCAAGGCCGAACGCATCGGCCAGGAAGCCACCGCGCGTGAGCTGCTGCGCGAACACGTCCACCAGGCTCTGGCCGGCGCCATGGGCGAGGTCGAGTTCTTCGAACGACTCGCAGCCGAAGGCGTACGCGTCAAGAAACGCGTCGCGCCCTCCGACGACGTGCTCGGCTACTCGGTCGCCATGGTCGGCGACCGCAACAAAGCGGGCGAGCCCGTCTGGTTCTCCGGCTCCAAGCTCGCCCCGGACTTGTCTCTGCCCAGGATCCGCAAGCGATTCGCGGCCATCACAGACATGCCCGAGCCGCCCGCAGCGCTCGAACGCAGCGGCGCCTCGGCACCGGTCCGCGCCCGCCACTTCGCCGCCGAGGCCACCAACACGGCCCTGGCGTCGATGACGTCCGGCGACGACGGCACGGCAGCGGCCCAGCTGATCGGGGTGGGCGAGGTCATCGATGCCCTCGCCCAGACTTCCCTCGGGCCCACCCGAGCTGAACTGCGAGAAGCGGCACAACACTTCGAGCGCGCCACGCGCTCCCACGTCCGGGCGGAGAAGGAGGAGATCTACGCGCTGCGCCGCGTAGCCCACCAGATCGTCCACTCCGGCCCCGCCCTCGGCCGCGGGCAGGATGGTGCCGCCACCGCCCTGGTACTGGACGTCCTGGTCCTGGTGGTCATCGCCGCCGCACGGTGGCACGCCGCCCGCGGCCACGCCCAGCAGGCCGAGGCCGCACAGCGCACCGCCAACCACCTGCGAGCCGCCTACCAGGCAACCGCCGCCAGCCCGCTGGCCGCCATGCGTGCCTACGGCCAGCGCCTTCCCGCCCAAGCCCGGCGCCGCCACGCTGACACGCTCCACACCGCGCTCCCTCACCTCGCCGACCGCCTCCAGGCCGAACCAGGCTGGGACGCCCTGGCCGCAGTGCTCGACCAAACCGACCGCGCCGGCCACGACACCGTCGCCCTGCTGACCAAAGCCGCCGCGCAACGCGAGCTGAACAGCGCAGACTCACTCAGCGACGTCCTGGTGTGGCGGTTGCAGCACCTTGGCTACATCACCCCTCCCACGACCACACGCCAGCCCCAGCATCCGCGGGCTGCGCCCGCTCCGGTGCCCGCCGCATCCGTCGTCGCCCACCAGGAGGTGAACCGGCCCCGGCGGCGCTGATCACGCCTGCCCCGGCACTTTAGGTGTGAGCAACTCCAGCACTTCCCGCCGGCGAGACCGGTCCGCTCATGGGCCAACGCTGCGGGGTGGGCAGGAAGCCAAAGAAACCCTGAATCAACCACGCCTCGTGTGTCGAGTCCCCCGGCTGTAATCGGGAGGCCGCGTTCCTCGGCGTACCGGCGACTCCGGAGAGCCGCCAGTTGATGCTCGTAGTCCCCGGCTCGCGCCTGCGCACGCCCTGCGGTGCCGGGTCCAAGCCGGGTACTGCGAGCGCCCGACTTGCATCTGCATGCGTCCGGGAGTCGCCGTGCAAGCAAGGCACACACCCCAGCCAGCGCCCTTGAGGGGAGAGCGCAGGCCAGGGGCTTTCGAAGCTGAGCACCGGCTCGACGACCCCGAATACATCGAGCTGATCAGGCGCAGCTGGGAGGCACTGTCCTGGGATCCGGACGACCCGCGGCTCGACGAGCTGGCATCCGCTCTCGCCGACAACCTGCTGACCAACCGCACGCTGATGGAGGCGCAGGCGGCCGACTTCTTCTCCACACCCGGCGCCACCACCCGCTATCGGCTGAGCAACCACCACCGGGAAGACCAGGCCGCGCCGGCCCTGGCTCGGTTGACCGCGCTCATCGAGGCGAAACTGCGCGCTGCCGGCCTCGACGTCCCGTAGCAGTGAGGCTGTGACATGCGCGAACGGGTACGGGACTCAGGTTGAACGGGGTCGTTCCTGACAAGAGCGACAGCCAAGGAACCCGAATCCCGCGTGGATGAGTGGTGCGAAGAGTCACAGCCCTTGAAATCGAGCCGCAGTCGGATTCGGCGCAACCAACATGGCTGCAGCCGGCCGGGTGGGGAGACCGTCATTCGGCCGGATCGACCGAATGCTTGTCCTTTCTCCCACGGGTGTAGTTCGCTGAGGAAGCGGCATATGTAATGCCGCCAAGCGCGCTCAACAACGAAAACTTGCCGCCCAATTCACCGTGAACCAGCTCATAGAAGGCTCCGCAGACAAGCACGAGCATCAGCACGTTCGCGGTTGTCGCTCCTGCCCTCCAGTTGATCAGACGGCGACGTTCGTCCTCCTCGTGCCCGCTGAGCTGCGCGGCGATGTCGCTGCGCTCCGCGGAAAAGGTGACGGCCAGTCCGTACCCGATGATGATCACTGGCAACACGATGGCCAGGGCGACCTCACCCCGCACTGCCATGATGACCGCCATCGCTGCTCCCCCGACCAAGGTCACTGCGAGAACGGCCCACCGGTTCGCCGCGCGGCCGATGCTATGCGTCGTCAACATGGAAGATCTCCTCAACAGTGAGTCCGAAGTATCGGGCGATTCGTATAGCCAGCGGTAGCGACGGGTCGTAGCGGTCCTGCTCGATTGCGTTCACTGTCTGCCGGGAAACTCCCAGCGCCGCACCCAGTGCTTGCTGGGAGAGCCCTAGACCAGAGCGCAGGCGGCGAACCTCATTTCGCATGGATGGAAAGTAAGCTTTACATCCCCATCTGTCAAAGGTGACTGGCGTGTTGAGGGCACCGTCATGCACCTGACGTCTGACCGGCCACTTTCAGGGCAGCGACTCAGATCGACCGGGTGCATGCCCTTGACGGATGAGTGGCGCGTCAAGGCCGCTGGCTGTACGACCTTGTGTGGCCTGGCCACTTCAGGTGAAGCCACGATGACCGAGTCGGCAACTGAGCCGTGTTGCGCAGAGCCCCCAGCGGGACCGGAACGCTTGGACGATCGCCGCGCCCCAGCCCCGGGTCCCGGGCGACAGCAACGAGAGCGCAACTAATGAGCATCGCCAGTGACCTTTAGCAGGTCGAACCCGCGGAAGAACTGTGAGGCCGCAGCCCTCCGCCGATACCTCCTGGCCTCACATTGCTCGACGCGCAGCCCGGCGCGGGCCGAGGTCGCTGCGGCCGCCAGGCCGTTGGGCCCAGTGCCCACAACGGCTGCGTCGGTGCGGCTCATAGATGCCTCGTACCTTCTCTCTCAGAGCTCGATGGAGATGATGAGCAGAAGGAGCGCCAGAAGGACAACCTCGTATCGGGCTGCCGACAGAGCCGTTCTGACGTCTGACCGTTGATCGCGGTCCGTTGGGGGACATCGGCTGACGCCCAGCAAGAAGCCGATGGCCAAGAGCGCGCCGCCCAATGCCCACACTGCTGACGGAACAGAGAGCCAGTCACCGATGCGCCGCAATAGGAAAAGAAGAGTGACCCCGAAAGCGATACTGAAGCCGAAATGCACATGGTATATCTTCCTGGGGAATCTACGCCATGCTACGAAGAAAACAGGACCTGCTGCCCCTATGCTGCACAGCACCGTCAGCACTATTTGAGAGAGGCGATGTGCAGGATACTCCGTTTCGGGAGCAAGCCCCAGCAAACTTTTCCCGATGGCGTCGACAGGCCGATCCGTATTGGAGAGAATAACTACACCCTGGTGGCTGGACCGGTCGAACCCCATATAGGAAGCGAATCCCCCGGTTGAGCCGTTATGCCAAGTGATTTCTCGACCCTGTATGCGGGTGGTGTACCACCCCAGCCCGATCTTCCCAGCGTCAGCAGCATCGAACCGTGGCACAGCCGCTTCGGCACCTGGTGCCGTGTTGCGTAGCTCGGCCAGCACGAGGCGTGCAAGGTCGTCGCTTGTCGACCAGATGTCGCCGGCCGGCGTGTAGCCCGATGTCAGCCAGTGTTGCATATGAGCACCGTTGGCTTTATATCCCGTCGCGCTGTTACGTGGTACAGCCGCGTCAGAGTGGACCATTCGGGTACTTCTCATTTTCAATGGCGCAAGCACGTACTGCCGCAGGAGCACTTCATACTCCTGGCCCACGACACGAGCGGCTGTCTGGCCGGCAAGCGCCATACCAAGATTTGAGTAGCGAAACGTCCCCGTTCCGCTGGAACCGGCATTCTGCCCTGCCGTAAAGACGTCCGCTTCAGTCATCCCCCGATAGGGGTCCTTGCCCATGATTCGCAGCTCCACCCCGCGCATGAAAATATGGAGGTTTGCCGGCATCAGGTCGAGCCCGGCCCGATGGCTTGCCAGATCCCGGAGGGTGGCCGAACCCAATGCAGGGTCACCAAAACGCATATCGGGCAGGAGCTTCTGTAGGGGCACGTCAAGGCGCAGTTTCTTTCGGGCCGCGAGTTCCGCGAGGAGCATGCCCGTCATCGGCTTTCCGAGTGAACCGGCCTCAAAAACCGTGGACTTGTCGACACCTGGTCGCTTGGGGTTGCCTGAGTCTCCCAGTCCTGCGAAACGAACCCGGTCGCGGTTGATGGCGGCTACAGCGAGGCCACGATATCCGCGTCCGTCGCCCGCCGCCGCCCGTACCTGGGCGGCGAGCGCGGCGTCGCCTGTCGTCGCACTGCTGAGAGTTGCCGGACGGGGTGTGAAGAATATCCAGGAGGCCAGCACAACCATAAACGTGATGCCCAGCATGAGAAGGCCGAGGCGCTGGTAGCGCACCATATACGCCAACCTCACACCAACCGTCCTTGATTCTGATGCCATGCCTACCTCAGACGGCGTTAGTCGCTGGTTCGAGGCTTCCGCGCTTACCGACTACCTTTTGCACCTTTGCGGCAAGACGACGGTAGTGCCCATCTCCCATGATGAGCAATTCCAGTGCAATCATGGTCAAGGAGAATGTAATGAGGCCGCTCATGAAAATGGCTATCCCCAGGTGTAGGAGAATCCCACAGGTAACAGCGAAGGGCCGCAAGGAACGCTTCAGCAGGAGGAACGAGAACGCGAGCTGGAAAAAAACAGTCGCGTATGTCATTGCCACCACCAGGGTGGCGTGCTCGTAGATTAGGTGATTTACGCCCGGCCATCCAAACTCGCCCACGCGAAGGACGTAATAGAGGGCGGTCCCGTTCTGCCAGCGTTCGCCCTGAACCTTGTACATTCCCGAAACAAGGTAGATCGTGCAGACCTGAAGAATGACGGCCAGCAAGCCAGCGTGGTGCAGGAGCGATCCGACCCGGTACCTCATGGATCCAGCATCAGACTTCACTTGCTTCCGGCGGCGCAGCCGGGCATCGAGCGAGATGCGGGAACCAGAATCGATGAATACGAAGAAGACAAGGGCGATGACGGTTGCGTTGTCGCCACCGTCCAGAAGCAGAGGATTTCTTTGCTGAAGGGACCAAAGGAAGATGTAGTGCAGGACCGTCATCGCCCGGGTCTTCCAGCCCAGCATGAACAGCAGGGCAATTACTGCACCGGCATGGAACGCCAACTGGAACCATGTCTCGGATCTGCTGAGCGAGTACACGGAGAACCCGCCGTTGTGCGATCCGGTGAAGTTCTCCCAGGGCCACACACCTTCAGGCCCCCAGAGAAAGCTTCGGTGCAAATAGTCCCGCAGATAGTAGTAGAGCCCGACAGTCCCCAACACAATCCTCGTGAGGGCCGCTCCGACCAGCGCCTGCCGTCTGCCGCTGAATCTCTCAAGTAGGTCGTAAGCCATCGTCTTCATGCTGGACAATACGACATTGTCGCCGGCACCGGTGCGGATTTCCGTTTCCGTCATCGCTCAACCTTAACCGGCTTCATCCACGCCAGATCATAGTAAGAAACCTTGCCCTTAGCGTCTCGTGCGTAGCGTTGCGAGAACCTGGGGAATTCGTTGGTTACGATCCGGACCTGCACGTATTCGACATCCGGCCCCCAGAGCTTGCTTGCTTGAGTGCTGGCGAACGACTGGGCGAACCGGATGGCCTCGTCTCGGGAATCTTTTTCACCCTCACTGAGGGGAGGATCCTCCTTTTCCTTCTTGCCCGTTTTCACCCCTTTACCCGGCCTATCGGATACCTGATTCTTATTTCTCAACTTTTCGAGTTCAGGATCGCGCCAGGATTCGAGTAGCTGCGGCAGGCCGGTAGCAACACGGATCTCCCTGGAGGGCCAAAACCGCTCGCCATAAAGTTGCTGCAGGACCGGTGACGTCACGTCGGTCCACTGTGTCGTGGCTGTCGATCCGTCCGGCTGACGCTTTTTAGCCCGCACGAGCACGCCCCTGTCCTTAGCTATGGGGTCAGGCGCAAACAGATGCCAATCCTGGACGAAGTATGGAAATATGTACGAAGTGATTTCTTCGCCGTATTTCTCCTTGACTGGGTTGAACGGCATTTCGTAAAGGGCCGTCATGCCGAAATGAAAGGACAATGCAAGAGGGACGGCAGCGCCAACTGCCAAGAGAGCACGCCTCCTGGTTCTGTTCCATTGCGCGAGCGGCGCACTTTCAGGACTCGAATCTTCCACCGTTCCAGATGCCTTCCGGGCGAGGCTGTGCGGCGGGCCCGACGTACGCGCCCGCCGCACAGGAATGATCAAGCGGTCTTTCTATCGTCAGTCGAATGCGCGAGACATTTCGGAAGCGCTGACTTCCGAACGGACAGGAATCCCGCCCCTCATGAAGTAGCCCTTCGGCTTCGCCGGGTGATTCATTGCATACTTCGCGGCTTCATAGGCCGCGTTTCCGACGACCCCCTGGGCAATGCCCTTGGCGAAGCCGGCCCAGCCGCAACGCGGCTCCATGCGACCGTCACCGCCGACAACTTTCTCCGGCTTGGTGGCCGCCTCCTGGAAAGCGACTGCAGCGGTTTCGCCCCTGCTGGAGGATTCCGCAGATGCACTGGTCGCCGTAACGGCCACGACGCAAACAGCCACTGCCGCTCCCGCGACAACAAGCTTGACTCTGTTCATTTTTCCCCTCTTTGAATGATGCCCTTATGGCCAGGGGTTACGAATTCACCCCTGTGACCGTAAGTGGCGCTCATGACTTTATAAGAGGAAACGATCTTGGCAAGTGTTCGAAATCACAAACCAATCGCAATTCACGGCAAAAACTCGTTAAAGTGGCATTGCTCATTCACGAATTAATTGTTGAGCATTAATCCATGGGCGAGTCAGCGCTGAATCTCCGGATAAGTGGCGACAGAATCAGGGATGATTTCGCGCGCTCAACGAAAGGTTCATCGGTGATGCGCTGTAGCACCTGCTCGAAGTGCCTGGTGCCTGACACGACGACGTGCACCAGGGCGTCGGCATATCCGGTGATAGTGGACGCAGATACCACTTCGGGGTGGTTCGACAATCCGCAGCGGATCATCTCGGGTGTCGTGTTGCGGTGGCAGTAGAGCTCGATGATCCCCTCGGTCTGCCGACTCGCCAAGGTTGGATCGGTCCGGATGGTGAAGCCCAGGATCGCGCCTTCCGCGCACAGCTTGTCCACACGGCGTTTGATGGCTGGGGCGGAGCGGCCGACCTCGACGCCGATGTCCGCGTAGGAGCGGCGAGCATCTCCGGACAACGCCCGCACTATGCATTCGTCAATGTCGTTCGGCTTGCGCATGATTGGCGGCTTGTTACCCCGCTGCAGCCAGCCTGGAGCGACGCCTGCCGTACGCGAAATAGAAGGCGAGCCCTGCTGCCATCCATATCCCGAAGACCTTCCAGGTCACGGCGTCAAGGTCGAACATCCTCCAGACGCACAGGATGAAGCCAACGGCCGGGACGAAGGGGGACAGGGGGGCGCGAAAGGCGCGCGGCATATCAGGGCGAGTCCGCCGCAGGACGATCACAGCGACGTTGACGAGGGCGAAGGCAAACAGGGTGCCGATGCTCGTAGCCTCGGCGAGCTGCCCCAGAGGGACTGCAGCGGCGAGGAGGCCGCAGAAGAGCGACACGATCACCGTATTCGCGCGCAGGGCACCCGTGCGTGGGTGAACCCGGGCGAACGCCTTGGGGACCAAGCCGTCCCTCGACATCGCGAAGAGAATGCGGGTCTGTCCATACAACACTGTCAGGACCACGCTTGCGATGGCTACGACAGCTCCGGCTGCCAGCAGCACGGCCCAGAAACTCTGGCCGGTGACGCTCTTCATGATCCCGGCAAGCGCGGCTTCAGAACCCTTGAAGCCTTGCCAGGGCATCGCGCCCACAGCGGCCGCGGCCACGAGGCAGTACAGCAACGTGACGATCGCCAGGGAGAGCATGATGGCGCGCGGAAGGTCCCGTTGCGCGTTGCGTGCTTCCTCACCCGCCGTGGACGCGGCGTCGAAGCCGACGTACGAGAAGAAGAGTGTCGTGCTGGCAGCGCTGACGCCGGCCATGCCAAGCGGCATGAACGGCGCATAGTTCCCGGCCCGGACGCCCATGAATGCCACCGCGCAGAAGAGCACCAGCGTCGCGATCTTCACGACCACCATGACGGTGTTCGCGCGGGCGCTTTCCTTCGCTCCCCCTAGCAGGAAGACCATGGCGAGCAGCACAACCAGCAAGGCAGGGAGGTTGAAGTAGCCGCCGTCACCTGGCGATGAGGCCAGGGCCGCAGGAATCGTGACCCCAAGGGTTCCGTCCAGCAGCTCGTTCAGATACTGACCCCAGCCCACAGCTACGGCCGCGACCGACACCCCATATTCGAGGATCAGGCACCATCCGCAGACCCAGGCGACAAGTTCGCCGAGAGTGACGTACGCGTACGAGTAGGAGGAACCGGACACCGGCACGGCGCCGGCCAGCTCCGCATAGGAGAGCGCGGAAAACAGGGCCGTAAGCCCCGCGATGACGAAGGAAATGACGACCGCGGGGCCTGCCTTGGGTACGGCTTGCCCGAGCACGACGAATATTCCGGTGCCCAGCGTCGCGCCGACGCTGAGCATCGTCAGTTGCCACACGCCCAACGAGCTGTGCAGCGAACCCCCTTGACCCTGGCCGCCCTCCGAGATGAGTTGTTCGACTGGCTTGCGCCGAAAGAGCGCAGAGCTTCTTGACGTAGTGGCCAGAGTGGTCAGCTCTGAACCTGGTTCTGACACGGAAGTGCCCCCGTTAACACCGTGACCAGCAAGATCAACGGCGCTCAGCCTAAGAGCAACCCGAGGGCGGCGTAATGGGTCTTCGTTGCAAACATGTGGCTGATCGTTGCGTATCGCGAGAGATGTCGCAGAATTGATGCAAATTTCAACATGATTCGATGCGGGTATTTGAAGCTAAGTCAGGGCTTGTGTTGGTATGTCGGAATCCGTGATTCCTGCCCCGCCTACGACAAAAATGGCGACGAAGGGCGAGGGGGCCTGCGGTGGCATCCGACATCGCCGGCACCAGATCGGTGGGGGGCGGGTGGGGCGCGAGCGCGGAAACGGCTTTGCTCGGCGGCTGTTGGAAGCGCGGTGCCGCGACGGCTGGGGCGGGCTGGCTTCCAAGATCCACTTCGCCGTCGAACAGGGTCAGAAGCCCTTGTCGGTGGTCATCACTGCCGGGCAGGGGACGACTCACCGCAGCTCCGAACCGGTCCTGGAGGCTCTCCGGGTGCCCCGCCTCGGCCCCGGCCCGCCGCGCACGCGGCCGGACTGTGCGCCACGAGCCCCACGCTGTCGCGTGCGGGATGAACCGCCTGAGACGCAACAGAGCGGTGGCCATGCGGTGCGACAGGCTCGTCGTCAGCGACGAGGTGACCGTACTGAGCGCTGCCCTCAACGAGTGGCTGTCACCAGCACTTTTCCGACGGCCCTAGCCGGCGAGTGTGGTGTCTAGATATTCCTGCACCGGCCCGAACAAGCCGTACGGGACGTACTCGGGGATCTCGCCGTGGGGCACCCAGGCAAGCTCGGCCAGTTCCTCAGTGTCCGCGACGTGCGCGGTGCCGCTGACCACTTCGCAGGCGGTGTAGGACATCAGCCTGCGTGTTGCCGGGTGGACGCGCTCGCCCAGCAGCTTGACGGCGGAGACGTTCAGTCCGGTCTCCTCCTTGGTCTCCCGCACGGCTGCGTCCTCGCGGGTTTCGCCGGGCTCGACTTCGCCGGCCGGGAACTGCCAGGAGAGCTTCCCCTCACTGATCCGGCGCCGGAACATCAGAACCCGCCCTTCGTGAACGATGATGGCCGCTGCAATGCCGGGACGCTCATCGGCTGTCTGCTGCGTCACGTCTGCTCCTCCAGGACGGCAAGCACGGGTGGGAAAATCGTATCGACGGGGATGAAACGGGTCACCGCGTTTCTGGGAACCCACATCACGTCGATGTTCTCGACCGCATCGGAGTTGGTGGCCTGGCCCGCGAGGTACTCGCACAGGACGCCGGTCACCGGGTGGAGCCGGTTTCCGGCTACCGGATCGCGCAGTGCACGCCGGTCTCGTCCAGCGTCTGTCGCAAGTCGCCGTCTCGGCCTTGGCGCCTGGTTTGATCACGCCTGCCGGGAACTGCCAGCTGAGGCCCGTTGCGTCATCGTCTCGTCGGCAGACCAGCAGCACCTCGCTGTCACGTACGACCACGGCGATCGCGACGCGCAGGGCTTGCGCACCTGCTGGGCCCCGTTCACCTTGGTGAGGCGCAGGGCGGACTGCAACAGGCAGGCGTGGCGGCCGTTCCAGAGTTCGATCACATCCCGTCTACCCCCTCCTTCGCCGCCGTCCTCAGTGCAGGAACGTGCGCACTGAAGGTGCACCCCGGTTGCACTGGCGGTTCATGGCCGTCCCGTGGGTGACTCGGAAGAATGATGGTTGCCAGGGCGGAGTGAGCCGCGACCGCAACAAAGCTGGGAAGCCCGTCTGGTTCTCCGGCTCCAAACTTGCCCCGGACCTGTCCCTGCCCAGGATCCGCAAGCGGTTCGCGGCCATCACAGAGATGCCCGAGCCGCCCGCAGTGCTCGAACGCAGTGGCGTCTCGGCACCGGTCCGCGCCCGTCACTTCGCCGTCGGGGCCACCGAGTCGGCCCTGGCATCGATGACGTCCCCGACGACGGTACGGCAGCGGCCCAGCTGATCGGGGTGGGCGGGGGCATCGATGCCCCCGCCCAGACCTCCCTCGGGCCCATGCAAGTGGAACTAGGAACTACAACAAGCTGCATGGCACTTCGAGCGCGCCACCCGCACCCACATTCGTGCCAAGGACGCCGAGATGTATGCCCTGCGCGTGCGGCCAACCAAATCGTGCACTCCAGGCCCGCCTCGGCCGTGGACCAGACGACGCCACCACCGCCCTGGTCCTTGAGGTCGTGATCCTGGCCGTGGTCGCCACCGCCCGCTGGCACGCCGCTCGGAACCATGCCCAGCAGGCCGAGGCCGCTCAGCGCGCCGTGGACCAGGCAACAGCCGCAGCGCCACTGGCCGCCATGCACACTTACGGCCAGCGCCTCTCCGCCCCGGCCCGACGGCGGCAGGCGAGAGCTGTCCGTAACGCCCTTTCCCACCTGGCCGACCGTCTCAGCCGCCGTAACCCACGAGGAGGTGCACCGGCCCTGGAGACGGTAATCAGGCCCGCGCCGACACCTTCGGGGTGAGCAGTTCAAGCGCCTCCTCCCAGCGGAAATGCTCCGCCCCGCCTCCGGCCTTCGGCCGGTGCGGCTCGTACGAGCCGAACAGGACGCCCATCCCTCGCAGCCGATCCAGGCTCTGGTCGTACGCGGGGTGGGCGGCCTGGGCCGTGTTCAGGTACGGCAGGGCAGCCGTGGGAATGCCGAGGCCGTACGCCTCGCACAAGATCCCCACGGCGAGGGTGTCGGAGATCCCGGCTGCCCACTTGTTGATGGTGTTGAAGGTGGCGGGCGCCACCGCGATCGCGTCCGGTGGAGGCAGCGGGCGTGGGTCGCCGGGCGAGCGCCAGGCCGAGCGGATCGGGTAGCCGGTCTGGGCTTCGATGGCCTTCGCGTCTATGAAGCCGAGGCCCTGCGGGGTGGCGATGACACCAACGTCCCAGTCCTGTTCCTGCGCTGAGGTGATCAGCTTGTGCACATCGCCCGCGATGCCGGACGCGCACACGACGACATACAGGAAGGGCTTCTTGGTCTGGTGGGACGCTTCGGTCACGCGGTGGCTCCCAGTTGGCGGCTGAAGTGGTGGAGTTCGGGGAGGGCTCGGCGGTGGTCACGGGCGGCCATGTCGGCAACCAGGTTCCGTACCGCGGGGCGGCGGACGTCCTGGGCGGCACACGTCTCGGCGATGCGCAGGGCCTGGTAGCCGTCGGCGAGTCTGCCCTGCTGACTGTAGGCACGGGCGGCTTCCACCCATAGGGCGGCTCGGCGCTCGGGTACGGGGATGTGGCGGCGCATGAGGGGACGGGCGGCTTCCAGCGCGGCGCCGGCGTCGCCGAAGACGACCGATGCGCTGACCGCGTGCAGGGCGACGTTGGTGGGGCTGAAGTTCGCCCATGCGTCGGGGCGGTCGAGGGCCACGTAGCGGGCGACATCCTTGGCCTCGGTGAGGAACTCCTCGGTGGCGGCGCGGTCTCCTCCGCTGCTGGCTGCGGTGACGCCGCGCAGGAGCAGCAGGCCGACGGCTGCCAGGTATCGGGGCGAGCGCTGGTCGTAGGAGCCGGCGAGCTGCCCGGCGGTGTGGCGGACCAGGGCGACGGCCTGGGTGGTGTGCTTCTCCCGGGCGAGGACGTGTGCGTGGACGCGGACGCTGGAGGCGAGCACCACAGGGTCGCCTGAACGCTCGGCCTCCGCCATGGCGCGGCCGACCGCGAGCCAGGCGCTTCCGTGGTCGCTCTGCTTGAGCAGCAGGCTGCCGGCAGTCTGGTAGGCGGTGGCGAGCAGCCCGGACAGCATGGCCGTGTTCCCGGAGCCGCTGCCGGCCTGCCGGAGATCGGCGATCAGGTTGGGCAGGGCGCGGGCCAGCTCCGCGTAGTTGCAGGTGCAGAACAGGCTGCGTGCCTGGGCAACCCGGCCACGTAGGTCTGCCGGGTCCAGGTGCCCTGCAGATACAGCGGATACAGGCGAGTTGGCGCCGGGCATGAGGGCCTGGACCAGGTCGTCATGAGCGGCGGCAGGTGCGGCCGGGGCTGCGAGTGCGGCAACGCTAGCGGCCAGGAACGTACGGCGGTGCATGTCCTCTGTCTCGTGCTCGGCGGTACGGGTGTCCTGGGCGGAGAGGCCGAGAACGGGCGGGGGGATCTTCAGCTCCTCGGCGACGGCACGCAGGACGCGGATGTCCTCGGTGCCCCGGCCGCCCTCCAAGCGGCTCACCTTCGACTGGTGGTAGCCGAGCACTGCTGCGACATCCGCCTGCGAGCGCTTTGCGAGCACCCTCGCTCGGCGGATGGCCTCGCCGATCCGTCTCGCCTCACCGTTTGCGTCGGCCATCTGTGCCACGGCCCCTTCCGCCGTCGCCGATACTGCCTTTTCAAACGAGCGTAAGGGAGAGCCAAATGGCGCCCATGCAGCTTCTGCATAAGCGATGCGCGGAGAGCACTCGCCCTCGCCGCCCCCTGCCCTGACCCCGTTACTTGGAGTGGCCGCACCTATCCAGGAGGTCACTCATGGAAGCGCAGCAGTTCACTCTCTCCGTACCCGGAACGCCGGCCGCAGCCGCTGTGGCCCGGAGAAAGCTCGTCAGCGAATTGGAGGGTTGGGGCGTCGGCCTGGCTGCCGATGTCCTCGACACGGCGCAGCTGTTGGTCAGCGAGCTGATCACGAATGCGGTGCAGCACGTCGGTGTCGGCCCGGTCTCCGTGACTGCTCGGCTCGCGAGCTCGGCGCTGCGGATCGAGGTTGATGACACCAGTGCCGTGCTGCCTCAGCCGGTCGTGCTTGACGAGGAGGCAGAAGGCGGCCGGGGTTTGGTCCTGGTCGCTGCGCTGGCCGACCGGCACGGGGCCGAGCCCACACCAGCTGGAAAGCGCTGCTGGGCCGAGATCTCCCTTCGCCAGGCGCGCAGCCCCTGTCCGGCTACACCGCCACCGCTTCCTGCAGCGCCCTGTCTCCATCCGAGGAGCTACCAGTGACAACCACCCGCACCCCGCCCGCTGCCGCCGAAGTGATCGCCGTCCAACCCGGCCATCCACTCATGGGCACGGTGGCCGTCGACGGATCGAAGAACGCCGCACTGCCCCTACTCGCCGCCGCGGCCGCCGTGAGCCGGCCCGTCAATGTGGTCAACGTACCGGCCAACACGGACGTGCAGACCATGCTCGCACTGCTCAAAACTGCTGGTTGGCAGGTTACGCAGCTGGTCGACACATCACACCAGGTGGTGATCCGGCCGAGCGATGAAGCCCTCACCGACCCCGACCTCGCCACTGCCGCCCGCATCCGTGCGTCGTACTACCTCGTGCCAGCACTGCTTGCCCGGTATGGGCGGGCATGGCTTCCCTGGCCGGGCGGCTGCCGGATCGGCGACCGGGGCATGGACCAGCACTTCGAGGTCTACAAGGCATTCGGCGACCGGGTAGTGGTCGACGACCGCGGCTATCGCGTCGACTCGATGGTCAGGCCACTGGGCAGCACCGTCTCGGTGACGCTTCCCTACCGCTCCCGCGGCGCGAGCATCGCCGCCGTCTTGCGCGCCGTGACCACACACCAGCCACTGCGCCTGGGCTGGCCGAATCTGTCGCCGGAAGCCCTCAGCGTCCTGACAGCGATCCGCTCGGCGGGCTGGCAGTGCCGGATCAGCGAGCGGGTACTGAGCGTCACGCCGCCCGTTTCCCCATCGGACGAGCCACTGGCGTGGTCGGTGCCCGGCGACAAGATCGAGGCCGGCACTCTGGGCTGCGCGGTGGCCGTCAGCGGTGGCACCGCCCGCATCGAAGGCGTTCGGGGCAGGGACGTCGCACCCCTGGCCGCAGCGCTGAGCTGGCTTGGCATCCCCTCCTCAGTGCAGGCGGACGCCCTGATCGTGGACGGCCAGAACGCACGCCCGTCCCACCGCCCGCTGCGCGCCGTCGCCTCGCTCTCCCCCGGGCGCTTGGACGCGGACTTCGAACCGCCGCTGATGGCGCTGGCCCTCACCAGGCCGGGCACGCACTCCTTCGCCGACTCGATCAATCCCGGGCGGCACGGCAACCTGCTGCCTCAACTGGCCCGGTTGGGTGCCGACATCGTGGAAATCTCCGGCACACGGTGCCGCCTGACCGGACCACAACGGCTGACCGGCGCGGGCGTCGAAGCTACTGACATCCGTACCGGCTCCGCCCTCATGGTCGCCGGACTCACGGCCCGCGGAGTCACCACGCTCGGCGGGGTGGACCAACTGCGTCGGGGCCACGCCGACCTGCCGGGCAAGCTGCTGAGCCTCGGCGCCGACATCACCGAGGTCACTCCATGACCAGCCGGCCACGCGCACTGCGGCGAATCGTGGCCACCACAGACGTCCACTCCTCGTTCGACCACGCCTTGCCGATGCTCACTCACCTGCACGCCGTCCGGCCGGACACACTCGTCGTGGATTGCGGTGACTTCTTCGAGGGCAGCGGCTACTACAGGCTGGGCCGCGGCGGTATAGAACGAGCAGCCCTCGTTGGCCTGTATGACGTGATCGCTCCGGGAAACCACGGCTGGAACCACCACTTCGAACCAGCCATCCACCGGATGACCGTGTGCGCGAACGCCTATGACACGGCAACCGGCCGACCGCTCTTTCGTCGTCTGCACACCGTCCGAATCGGCGGCCGCCGAGTCGCCATCACAGCCGTGATCGGCCGCCAGGCGTTCCACTCCATCCCCGCCAGCCAGCGCGCCAGCCAGCATGTCGTCGATCCGGAGCGGGCTCTCCGCGACGTGATGCTGGCGCACCACCACGAAGCCGACTCCTGGGTCGTGTTGAGCCACTCCGGTTTCGACCATGACCTCCAGCTGGCCGCCGCCTGCCCGTTTGTCGACGTGATCTTCGCCGGGCACTGCCACAGTGACCAATTCGGCCCGACCCTCATTGGCGACGCACTCGTGCTCAAGGGCCCCGAACTCGCGGCCGGCTACGCGCTCACCGAGCTCACCGCCTCGGGGTGGACTGCCCTCACCGGCCGCTTCCCGAACGTCAGCGCATCCTCACTGCCACCCCTACTCGGATGCCTCCACGAACAGATCGAGGACCTCAAAGACCGCATGGACGTCCCAATGGGCGCCGTCGCCGAGCCCTACCGAGGGCACGTGCTCGACCGCCGCCTGGCCCTGGGAGACCTCGCCGCTCGGCTCCACAGCGGTCTCGGCGCCGAGGCAGTCATCCTCAACGAGACCGCCCTGCGCCCCACACGGCTCGGCACCGTCCTCACTTTCGGCGACCTGCTGGCCATCGAACCGTTCGACAACCAGCTCGTCCACGCCAAGATCCCCACCGCTCTTCGGGACAACCCCACAGCCCTGCTGCACCACCTCATCGAAGGCGCTGGCCCACTGATCACCGCGCCCAATCCGCTCCCGGCCCATCTACCGACCGTGCTGACGACCGACTACCTCGCGGAGAACCTCTTGGACGGTCGCACGCACCAGGCCGGGATCGCCCTCCGCCAGGCCATCCACAGCACCCTGACCCAAGGGACCCGCCAATGATCCTCACCGGCCCGGAAATCACCGCAGCCACGGCAGATGGCCGCCTTCGCATCACGCCCTTCGACAGAGCACAGGTCAACCCCAACAGTTACAACGTCCGCCTCGGCCCGACCCTCCTCACGTACACCGCCCCCGTGCTCGACGCCCACCGCCCCAACCCGACCCATCGGATCGAGATCGACACCGACGGATACGTCCTCAAGCCCGGCCAGCTCTACCTCGGCCACACCGTCGAGGAGGTCGGCTCAGACACCTTCGTCCCCCTTCTCTTCGGTCGGTCCTCCGTCGGCCGGCTCGGCCTCTTTGTTGAGATCACCGCCCCGATCGGGGACATCGGCTTCCACGGGCAGTGGACCCTGATGTTGTCGCCCATCCGCCCCTTACGCGTCTACGCCGGCATGAAGATCGGCCAGATCATGTTCTTCGTCGCCGTCGGCCCCATCACCCCGTACGCCGGGAAGTACCAGGCATCGACCGGCCCACAGCCCTCCGCCTACTGGCGGGACCTGCCGGCACTGGAGGCGGTGGCACCGTGATCCTCACTGGCCCCGCCATCGCCGCCGCCCGCGCAGCGGGCGACATCGCCATCGACCCGTATGACGCCAGCAGGCTGTCACCCAACGCCTACGACTGGCGGCTCGGCGACGACCTACGTATCTGCGACGGCGACCTAGACGCCGCCACCCCGACCACCTGCACGGAAACCACCATCCCCCGCACCGGGTTCGTCCTGGAACCGGGCCCGCTGTACCTCGGCGTCACCTACGAAAAAACCGGCTCGGAGGTGTACGCCCAACTCCTCAACGGCGACCGCAACATCGGCGCCCTCGGCATCTGGGTCCACGTATCGGCACCGCTCGGCCACCAAGGCCACGCCATCCGCTGGACCCTGGAGATCCGCGCCAGCACACCGGTCCGTGTCCATCCCCGTATGACGTTCGGCAAGCTCGTCTTCCTGCAACCCCTGGGCGCCACGGCCAGCTACCAGCAGCACGGCCTCAAGTACACGAACAGCCAGGGCATCGAAGTCTCGCGCCTGTACGAGGAGATCCCAGGGAGCGGCCGACCATGAGCCACGAAGTCGCCACCGCCCTCGACCTCCCTTTTCCCAGCCCCGGCGGGAGCGTCGAACTCTTCCTCGACCTCTACACCGGCCCCCAACGTCACATTCCCGCCGCCGCGTTCATGCTTGCCCCCGACGGGCAGCGCCCGCGCACGCCTCCAGGGCTGGACCTCCTGCCCGTCACCGGCAAGTGCCTGGAGGGCCCAGCCTTCCACCGGTACATCGCCAATCTGCGCCACGCCCTGACCACCGCCATCCACCGGTCGCAGATCGATGTCCTTCACCTGCACCACCTTGCCTTCGGCGCAACGCCCGCCCTCATCCAGGCTCTGCCCTCGCCTCCCCGCATCGCCCTCGTCCACGGGACGGATCTCCTCTTCGCCGAGACCCACCGAGACCAGCTGACGCTCCTCCGGCAGTCCGCCGGTGCGGCCGACGTGATCGTCGTTCCCACCGGAGCCATGGCCGACCGGCTGCTCCAACTCGCCCCCAAGACCAACCCACGAAAGATCGAGAAGATCCCCTGGGGCATCCCCGACCACCTCCTGACCACCCCGCCACCCCGACCAGCTCACCGGCACACCAGCCGCTTGCGTTTGCTGTACGCCGGCCGCCTCACCGCGGAGAAGGGCATCGAGGCCCTCCTCCGCGCCATCCCGCTCACCGAGGCCGTCGAACTCAGCATCGCCGCCCCACCCGCCCAGTTCCACGGCATCACCCCGCTACTGCACCGCCTGGGAGTACGCGTCCAGTACCTCGGCTGGCTCCGACGTCCACAGCTGTGGAAAGCCTTCGCCGACCACGACGTACTCGTCATGCCCTCCACGACATTGGAGGCCATGGGCCTTGTCGCCCTGGAAGCCCAAGCCTGCAGCCTGCCCGTTCTCTACCAACCGGTGCCTGGCCTGAACGAGACCCTCGCCGCAACCGGACTGGCCACCGACTTCACCAACCCGGCCGTCCTCACACGAGACCTCACCCGCCTCCGCACCACGCCGGGCTTTCTCTCCACGCTGCAGGAAGCGGGCCGAGCCAACGCCAGCCGCTATCCCCTCAGCACCACCGCAGCCGCCCTGACTCACCTCGGCAAACAGCTCGTCTGACCCACACCGTGGCGCAGCCGGCCCCGCCCGGCCCGCGTCATTACCCTGGCCGACGGGGCACCCACGGCACACGATCGGGAGACCATGACGCTCGACATCGACAGCATCGACAAGCTCCTGCACAACGGCGTCCGCGACAACGTCTACCCCGGTGCCGTCTGGGCCGTCGGCGACGCCACCGGCACAACGGCCAACGGCGCCATCGGCCTCCTCGATCCCACCCAGCCCGACCAGCCGATGCGACTCGACACAATCTTCGACGTCGCCAGCCTCACCAAGATCCTCGCCGTCTGGTCGTCAATCGGTGCCCTCGTCGAGGACGGCAAGCTCCAGCTCGACCAGCCACTGGGCGAATACTGGACGGAAGTCGAAGGGCACCCCCTCGGCCAAGCCACCGCCCACCACCTGCTCACCCACACCGCCGGCCTCCCTCTACGCGCCAACCTCAAAAACCTCTACGGCACCGACGCCCAGGACATCCGCGACGGCGTCCTGCACGAAGCCCTGCACCGCCCACCCGGCGAAGCTGTCGAATACACCGACCGAGCCGCCCTCATCCTCGGCTACCTCGCCGAACACCTCTCCGGCCTGCCCCTCGACGACCTCGCACACCACCGCATCTGGCAGCCACTCGGCATGACCGAGACCCGCTTCGGCCCTCTCCCACCCGCCGACGCCGCCCGCTGCGCACCCACCGAGCTCGACGAGACATCCAGCGCCCACCTCAAAGGCACCGCTCACGACTTCTCCGCACGCCTCCTCGGCGGCGTCTGCGGAATCGCCGGCACCTTCTCCGTCCTCAACGACCTTGCCACCTTCCTGCGCTACCTCCTCGCCCGGGACCAGGAGACGACACCGGGCTTCGGCACCGACTGGATCAAGGAGTCCCTGCAGATCCAGACCGGACACCTCAGCCCACAGCGCGGACTGTTCTGGCACCCAGCAGCCGAAACGAATCCCGCCACAGACGACATCTGGGTCCACTACGGGTTCACCGGCACCGGCATGTGGCTCTCACCGTCGAAGAACCGCTGGGCCATCCTGCTCACCAACAAGCTCTACTTCACACGGGACCGTGAGCCTCTCGCCATCGTCCGCAACAGCTTCCGCTTCCTGGCATTCTCCTGAGGCGCCGCGCGGCGGCGCCTCAGGCAAGGACTTCGACGAGGCCGAACTGAACAACGTCAGGGTGCTCGCCACGCCCTCTCTCTCAAAGGAATACCACCGGCGTAATCAGCGTCTTCGCAGTCTCTGGGGCGGACAGGGTGGTCGGGTCCCCATCACCGCAGAACGCTGACAGACGCACTGAGGGTCTGGCTCGTGTCGGTGGAACCAGGCCCTCACGTTGCTCACCCACCCGAGGCGCGAGCGCTGGCGCACCACATCAGCGCAGCTAGCGTCCCATCCTTGGCGGCCGCCGACTGTGCCTCTTGGTGGGGTTCTCTCCGCGCCGACCTTGACTACGTGAGCTTCGTTTCCACGGCCCGCCTGGTGTACGACAGGAGTGGGTGGACCACACCGTCCCACGCTTCCTTGAGATGCCCAGCCCCGTTCCCAGACCCGTGTGCCCCGTTACGCAGACGTGCGCACTTGCGTGCGCCCCGTAGTCGCTACATAGCTTTCTAATTGACGTGTACAAGGCGTATGAACACTGGGGCGTGCATGTTGAAGCCGAACCCGAGGGCCACGAGCGACGTGTTGCAGGATCTCGCGAAGCTGTCGAACGTCGCCATTCAGTCGAATGTGGCGCTGGTAGGCAGCGTTGAGACGGCTGCGGCAAGGGACGACAAGAGGCGTGCGAAGAAGGGCACTTCGCTCCGGCGGAAGGTCGGCCTTGAGGCCTTGCCGAGGGCGGAACTCGGTCAGTCAGTAGAACTGGCGCCGTGGCATGTACTGCACGACCTCGCCCAGGCTCTGTCCCTCTCTCGACAAGGCGCTGGGCGCGGTCTCGCCGAGCACTGGGGAAGCCTTAAGTACAGCCAGGCACTCGATGCTGTGGCGAACAGCTACATACAGTTGTCCGCCGAAGCCAAGGGGATAGCCCGGGACTACAAACGGCTGCAGTCGCGAGAGTTGGGACAGGGCTTCGCCCTTGCCCTGGCCCGACACGCCCTCGGGCACCGCTATCCAGACCGTTTCGTTTCTTTCGTCAGCGCTGAGGTAGTCATACGCGCTGGGTGGTCCAAGGGCTCGGCCGGTTACCGGTACCGGCCCGACTTCTTCGCCGAAGTCTGGAAGCCGGGTGAGCCGTCACGTGTCTTCCCAATTGCGGCTACAGGGAACCATGGCGGCCCTAAGCCTTCTTACACCCAACTCGCGGCAGGATCAGTTCATGTTGAGGCCATGCATATCGGGGCATGGAACGAAACGCCGTGTCTTGTCTTCAGCACAGAGTTGTCTTCGCAAGGACCGGTCACAGTCCATGTCCTGCATGCGGGTGGAGGGGGCGGCTGGCTATACGGCTCGCCTGAGCGTCCACTGCGGAGTCTGGACAGTCCCGCCGAAAAGGGGAACATCGTGCCGGGCATTCAACTGCCCGGCCACGGTGATGACAGCTCCCAGTCCGAACCCGGCTTCCATGTCCAATCCCAGGACTCGGCGTGGTTCCAGCACGTCGTGGCTCGGACAGTGACTGCCGGATCAGCTGCCTTCGCAGGCGATGGCGCCACAACCGCTCGCTACCTCACCACCGACCAGGGGAGTCGGCGCTACGACACCGGTGTCGCGCACGCTGCGTCAGGAAGTGTTCAGGACTCGGCCTATAGGCTGCTGGGCATCCCCTTCGTCGGAACGGATCACGTCTTCCGGCTGAACAACAGGCGCGTAGAGGCGTTCTCCGGAGTCGCAGCCGATCTCTTCGCCCTCCTATCAGCTGGGAAGGCCGAGGAGTACCGCAGCGAAATCTACGCAAGGCGTGACACCTGGCCAGAGCAGACCTGGGACCCAAACTGGGGAGGACCTGTCTCGATCCGCGAGGATGGAACTGTCCTGGCCATGCGCCTACTGCAATTGAGAGGCAGCAGCGTTGAAGTCGCATCAACCTAACCTGCCTGCAAGCTCACTGTTCTGTCCTCAGCATGGGCGGAGGAGCCGTCGTCGGAGACTCGGCGTTTTCTCCGCCCGCGCTGGATCAAGCGCACCCGCAGCTCAGACGCCCGTTACTGTTCCCCCGCCCGGACGGCGACGAGCGACAGAGGCCGGCGTGGGGCGTTGCGGCGAGGCTACGGGGTTGCGACCACGACCTCGTTCTGAGGGCGCACGCGGAGAAGACGGAACGGTGGGGCCTGTAGCCGTAGCCGTAGCCGTAGCCGCGAGATCGTTCAGCGTGGCGTTCACCACTGGCCAGCACATGTCGAGCGTGTCGCGGTTCGGGCTGTGTCCGGTCCGTTTCTCCGCCAGGGGATGGACGAGATTCCTGTAGTGCCGGACAAGCTCCGAGGCCAGCTTGGCATCGTGCTCGATCCATTTGTTCTCGTACGCGAAGTCCACGAAGTCATTCAGCCCCATCTTCCGCAACGGCTTCGGCATGCGTACGCCTGCGGGGCGGATCTCCGCGGCATGCGCGAGCACCCCCTCCAGGAGGCTGCCCAGCATGATGACCGCCGACGTGTAGGCCCCGTGCTCGTAGCAGGTGCGTGCCTCGTCCAGCCGGAGTTGCACGGTGGCGGCGAGTTCCGGGTCACGCACCACCTCTGTCACGGAGACCTTCAGTTCGACACGCGGCAGTTGCCGTACTTCGTCCTCGAAACCGGCTTGGCAGCGGACGAGGACCGGCTGGCCTCCGTCGTCGCCGATCCGGCGTCCGTCGAGCACAAGTACCTCGTTGAGCCGCTTCAGCGTGGCGTGGTACTCCTGCTGCTGGTTGTAGTACTCAAGGCGGTTCGCCAGGCGCAGGATTGCCCGCTCGGCGTCGTCCGTGCCGTCCTCCTGTCGCTCCTTGAGGAGTTCCCGGGCCCACTTGTGCCTCGGTGTGCCGTCGTACTCCGGAACGTCGTCCCAGCCCGCCCGTTGGAAGAAGGCGGCTATCTCGTACCCCTTGCGGTAGAGCAGCGGCGGCTCATCTCCACAGATCAGGTGGGCGATCTCCGTCAGCGTGCTGTCGTCGAAGACTTCGCTCATGTCAGACTCCTTCAGGAGAGACGGACGCATCCTCATCGAGCATGGCGTCGAGTTCGTCGGTGGTGAGGTCGGTGTCATCGGTGCCATCGATGTCGACCGGGGCCCATGTGCTCCCCGCATCGCCCTGGACCTCCTCGGCGACTCCGGGCCTGATGCCCAGAGCCTCAAGGCGCTTCCACAACGGAGCCAGCGAATTCTCCGGAGACAGGGCGAACTCGCTGCTGCGTACGCGCCAGAACTGCCAGCCTGCCCGACGCAGTTCCCGCTCTCGCTCGTAGTCGTCACGGACCTGGTCAGGGGTGGAGTGATACGGGCTGCCGTCGCACTCCACAGCGAGGCGTCCCGTCTCTCCCACGACGACGAGGTCGATGCGTTTTCCACTGACTTTCCACTGGGGGACGACGTGGTAGCCGCGCTCCTTGATCCTGCGGAAGACCTGCTGCTCGAACAGAGAGTCGAATGGCTCGCACCGCTCGTCGGGTGAAACAGCGGAAAGGCCAGGAGAGGTGCCCTGGAGTTCCGGCGGCGCCTGCATATAGGTGAGCAGGGAATGGCGCAGGTCCGTGCTGCGCAACTGGTCCGGTGTGACGGAAGTGAACAACCACATTTGGTCGCGGGCCCTGCTGGCGGCCACGTTGAACCGCCTTCCGTCGCCCTGGCCGGTCAGGGCCCGGGTGTTGTCGGCGTCGATGACCAGCGAAAGCAGGATGACGTCTCGTTCGTCTCCCTGGAACTGTTCGGCCGTGCCGACACGTATGTTGTGCCGGTCCCGGATCGGGGAGTCGATCCGCGTGTCGATGAGATTCTCCAACAACCTTGTCTGGTGTCCGGACCGGAGCACGATGACTCCGAAACTCCGTTTGGCGTACGCCTCGTCCTCCGCGAGTTCCTGCAACTTGGCGACGATACGTTCGGCCTCGGGCCTGTTGACCAGGGTCTCTCGCCGCCCCTCGCAGTGACCTTCATGGACATGGACGACTTCGAGGGGACGCAGCCGGTCCGCTCCGTACTGCCGCAGCGGCACGAGTTCGTTGTCGGGATAGAACTGGGCGGAGGACCACTTGATGATCTCCGGCATGCACCGGAAGTGCTCGGTGAGCCGGATCGTCTCGCTGAAGCGCGCGGACAGCAGGTCGTAGAGGTTGGACTTGGGGCTTAGCCCATCCCGCTGCCAGTCGGTGAGATGAGGCAGGAGTGAGTCGAGGAGTTCGTTGAACCGCTCGTGTTTGCCGCCTGTGTAGAACGGGACACACTGCTTGTCGTCACCCACGACGATGATTCTCGGAGCGAGCCACAGCAGCATCAGCCCGTCCAGACCGACCTGGCTCGCCTCGTCCACGATGACGACGTCGAAGGCGTCCGGCTCGGGATCGATCATTTCGGCCACCTGTTTGATCGGCATCACCCACGCCGGGACCGCAGCACGCGCGTCACGCATCGCGGAACGGGCGGCCTTCAGGTGCCGCTTGCCGAGTGCGGTCATTCCCCTGCCTGCATTCGCTGTGGCTGACGCGTAGGCACTCAGCTTGGCGTTTAACGTGGGCGGGCTTGGTGTTCCTTGATCGACTCGGCGCGTTTGACCGTCTTGCCGACGTTGTGGTGCCTGGCCTGGTGCTTG
>NZ_JBFACE010000063.1:0-22831 GCF_040640655.1 Streptomyces sp. NPDC021749
CTGCCCTCGTCGTCATCGATTTCCCGGACCTGCACACGTTCAGCCACGCGATCATTCTGGCCGTCCGGCACCGCCCAGGACAGCAACAGAGTGACGCCTCATCGCAGGGCGAACGTTGCTTGATGCGGCACTAGGGGCCCACCTGCGGCGCCGTCCCGGTTTTGCCCACTTCCGCCCTCATGCGGGGGACCTTTCCGCGACCACCGCCGCCACCCCGCCCCGATGCGCTAAGACCCTCCCCCGCGGTCCGAGCCAGGGGCGAAATGCCCACCTCTCCGCCCCCTCCCCAAACCTGTTCATGAACACCCCATCAGAGCTGGTAGGGTTCTACCCGTCGCCGCAAAACACAGCGGCAACGCCCCCGTAGCTCAGGGGATAGAGCAACGGCCTCCGGAGCCGTGTGCGCAGGTTCGAATCCTGCCGGGGGCACCCAGAACAGGGGAACGAGATCGGGAATTTTGTCCCGGTTTCGGGATCCGGGTGCCATGATCGGGCGCCAGCACTTCGATACTGGCGCCCGTTTCTTTGTTTCCTGCGTCCAGCCCACGGGTGATGGACGCCAGTGCGTCAACTGGGCTGTACTGAGATTTATGGAGTCCCTGATGCCAGGGTTACGGTCCTGGCGAAGGAGATCCACCAGCACCCATGGCAGCACCCCGTAAATACCCCGACGAGCTCCGCGAGCGCGCGATCCGCGAGGTCCGGGCCACCGGCCGTCCCATCGCCCACGTCGCGAAGGACCTGGGCATCCACAAGGAGGCCCTGCGCGGCTGGGTCCGCCAGGCCGAGGCCGACCGCGGCGAGCGCGATGACCGGCTGACCAGCGCCGAGCAGGACGAGCTCAAGCAACTCCGCAAAGAAGTAGCGGAGTTGAGGCGCGCGAACGAGATCCTCAAAGCCGCCTCGGTGTTTTTTGCCCAGGAGATCGACCGTCCCCGGACGAGGCCGAGCAGGTGATCGACCACCTGCGTGACAAGGGCCTCGGGGTCGATCCCGTCTGCCGGGTTCTGGAGCTGTCGCCGTCCACCTATTTCGCCCGCAAGAAGCGGCCGAAGCCGGACCGCCGGCTCCGCGACGAGCAGCTCATGCCGCTGATCGAGCAGGTTCATGGCGATTCGAGCGGCACCTATGGCGCCCGCCGGATCACCCGGGCCCTGCGCCGCAAAGGTGTCGACGTAGCCCGCTGCACCGTCGAGCGGCTGATGGCCGAGCTGGGCCTGGAAGGCGTCATCCGCGGGCAGCGGCGGCGGACCACCGTGGCGGAGCCGTCGGCGCCCCGCCCGCCCGACCTGGTCGACCGCGACTTCACGGCCAGTCGGCCCGATCAGCTGTGGGTGGCAGACATGACCTATGTGCGCACCTGGTGCGGGTGGGCATACGTGGCGTTCGTCCTGGACGTGTACTCGCGGATGATCGCCGGCTGGCAGATCGCGAACCACATGCGGACCGAACTGCCGCTGGACGCACTGGAGATGGCGCTGTGGAGACGGAGGACCAAGAAGGACTCCGGCCTCATTCATCACAGCGACCGCGGGTCGCAATACGTATCAATTCGATACACCGAGAGACTGTCCGACATCGGGGCTTCGGCCTCGGTCGGCTCGGTTGCCGACTCGTACGATAACGCGATGGCCGAGGCCCTGAACGGCACCTTCAAGGCCGAGCTGATCGAGATGCAGGGCCCGTGGAAAGACGTCGACCAGGTCGAGCGGGCGATCTTCCAGTGGGTCACGTGGTACAACGAAGAACGTCTGCACTCCGCGCTCGACTACGTGCCGCCGGCCGAGTACGAGGAAGCCTTCTGGCGGAGCCAGGAGGAAACACCGCAGTCCGCCTGAAACAAGTTCACCGGACTCTATGAAACTCGGGGCAGCTCACTGGTGGCACCCGGCATCACCGTCGCGAAGTATGCCGTGGCGCCCGTGGCTGTCTTCTGGCCGCACCTTTTGGGGCCAGCAGAGCAGATGGGGCACATGCTCATCACGGCGCTCGGCATGCGCTGACGGGGATGGGCGAGGTGCTTGATCGTTTCACTAGTCCGGAAAAGTCGGGCGATCGGCATCCTCGACGTACCGCTACCCGAACCCGCGCCTGAGGGATGGGCCTGGGTAGAGGCATACTGGCACTGGGCAGACCGAGTTCCACAACTCTGTGGCCGGCCCACAACTCTGTGGCCGGCCCGCTTCCCGGCTACCGCCAGGCACGAACCAGGTCCTCGGGCCCCCAGGAGGCCGCAAGGGGCAGGTCGTCGGCCACTCCGCTGCGGGACACCGCCACCAGTGGGGTGTCGGGCCCGGCGCCGGGCACCGCGAGCATGTCCCGGGCCAGCGCGTCGTATTCACGTCGGCCGAACGGCTGGGACTCCAGCCACTTGACCGACCCGATGAAGTGCACCCCACCCGCCACAGGTTCACGGTCGGCGCCGATCAGGTCGATCTCGGGGTTGTTCTGCCGGTTCCACCAGCCGCCGACCGCTTCCGTCTCCGGCCACCGCTCGTCGGGCAGCAGCCGCAGGAGCGAATCGCGAATGACCGGCTCGACGGCACGTCCCCGCCAGGTCGTCCAGGACCGCTCGATACGCTCCAGAGCCAGGTCACCGCGGCCCCGCTCAATCAACGGGATCCCCCGCTGCAGGAAGGCGAGCCAGAACCGGAGATACGGATCGGCGATGCGATAGCGCTTGTTCTTGGTGTCGACCTTGGCGGACAGCGGCAGGTCGGCCGCCAGGACACGCTTGGCCTGCAGGGCATTGAGCAGCGGGGACAGCGTTCCCGAGGGCAGCGCGCCCGCACCTCCGGCCTGCGCCGCGATGGTGGAGAAGGTGCGCTCACCGCTGCCGACCGCCTCCAGGACCGCCCGCGAGTGCGACGCCTCGGGGAACTCCCCCAACAGCGACAGCTCGCCCGCCACCAACAACGGCGACAGCGGATTGGCCACCGCCTCGCGCAGGAAGTCCATACGGTTCATCCCCGGCCGCCACGACTGCACGATCTCCGGAAAGCCCCCGGTGATCAGCAGCGCGTCCATCGCTTCCGCCGCGCTTAGACCGGTCATCGTCTGCACATCGGCCAGGTGCAGCGGCCGTACGGTCATCTTCGCGGCCCGTCCGAAGAACGGACTGCCATAGGACTGCAGCGCCTCCATCACCGACATGTCGCTGCCCACAAGAACGAGCAGGACCGGCTTGGCGGACAGGTGACGGTCCCAGACCGTCTGCAGCGCCCCCTCGAACTCCCCGTCCTCCTCGACCAGCCACGGCACCTCGTCGATCACCGCAATACTCGGGGCATCGTCCGGCAACGCGACCGCCAGGGACCGCAGCGCCTGGTTCCAGTCCGCAGTCTGCAATCCGGCCACCAGCTCCGCTCCGGGCAGAGCGGAGTGGGCGAGCATCGCGGAGAAGTCCGCCCGCTCGGTCATGCCATTGCGGCCCCTGGTCGCCTGGAAAACGACGTACGGAAGCCCAGAACGGTCACAGAACTCCTGGACCAGGCGAGACTTCCCCACCCGGCGCCGCCCCGTCACGATCACAGCCCGGCCCCGGGTGGCACCCGTGCCCTCGGCCACCGAACCCAACTGCCGAGCCAGCAGATCGAGGTCCGCCGCCCTGCCCCTGAACTCCATCGGCACTCACTCCGTGCAGAAAACATAGATTCGATGTTACGTAGATTGAATCTTACTTAGATGATAGCTCCATTGGCGTATGCTGCAAGTCACACCGAAGACGGGGACGAGTGGCCCACCATCACTTCTCACGCCTCTTGGGGACACGCGTCCGCATGGTCACGACGAGAGATCCCGCAAGTCACAGGGCTTCGGCACGATCAGCCCTTGCCCGTGGCTCCTGCCAAGAATTCGAACCTGCGGCCACGCACTGACGGCCTACCCCTTCATCCCTACGACCATCTGGACCACCAGCTGCCCGCCCCCAACCAGCGACTCACCCCGTTCCCATGTCCCGAGCGCCCCGCCGGGGGCACTTCGAGAAAGTGCCGGACCCCCTCGATAGGCGAAGCGCCAGTCGGGGGGTCTTCTGTTATTGGCAGAGACGGGGGCGTGAGCGAGCGAGCCCTCAGTGATCTTCCTCGCCGGGCCGCGGCAGACGTCAGGTCGGATTCCAATAAGGGACCCCTTGATCACTGGGTGTCGTTCGCCTACTGTCGGCGACAGTACGAACACATAGCTGCGACCGATCTCTTCGGCGTGGCACCTCCTATGGCCGTCCCCGGGGTTCTGGGGGTGGCCATAGCTGTCTCTGCCGCCAGGGGGCCCGCACCTTGCATCTTTGCTATCTCGATGAATCCGGGACGGGCCAGCCCTTGAACCCCGAGGTCCCCGACTCGATGCCCGTCCTGGTCATCGGTGGGTTCGCAGTCCCGGAGGCGCAGCTCAAAGCGTTGGCATGGGACTTCATCGCGCTCAAGAAGAGGTTCCGTCCCGAGTTGCGCAGCCTTCCTCGACTGACCCAGGTCGTTCACCACGAGGTGAAGGGGGAGACGCTCCGCAAGCCCTTCCGCAAGACCGGGCGCAATCAGCGCCGGCGGGCTCACGGGTTCCTCGACCACCTCCTGAACATCCTCGAACGGCGCGACTGCTCAGTCATGGCGCGGATCTGGGTGAAGGAGGAGGGCAAGGTGAATGACGACGCCGCCATGTACGCGGCCTCCGTGAGTGCCCTCGGCGCGAACTTCGAGCACTACCTCTCCGAGCGTGCGAGCACCGGTATCGCCGTGCTCGACAGCCGTAACCCGACCGACAACCTGGGCAATGTCCACTGCATAACGACCCGGAAGTTCGGCAAGGGCGGGGACCGTCTGCCACATCTCGCGGAGTCTCCGCTCTTCGGGCACAGCAACACCCATCTGGGCTTGCAGATCGCCGACCTGATCGTCTCGGCGATCCTGGCACCGGCAGCCGGTGTGACCTACGCCGGAGATCTTGTCGGCAATGTGCACTGCGCTCCCGGATTCGCGGAAATCCGCGACCGGCATTGCCCACGGCTGCGGAAGCTCCAGCACCGTTATCAGGACGCCAGTGGCAGGTGGACCGGAGGGATTGTGGTCTCGGACGCCCGTGGCCGGCGATCCGCCCAGCAGCTCCTCATTCCTCCTGCCGCCGAGACGGTGACCGGTGTGCCGGCACAGGGCCGTGTCCGGGACGTGGCCGCAGCCCAGGCGTTGGGTGGAGCGAGCGCACCAGCCGCGCAACCGGTTCCGGGCCAGTGTTGACGTCGCCCCGAGCGTCGGCTCGTCATTGCTCCCTCAGGCCCCGTCCCCGGCCACGCCACAGCTCCGTGGCTTGAGCTCCACGGGCGCCCGGCAAGCGGCTGCCGTTGGGCTTCCCTCGTGTGTCCGCGCGCGGGGCGGGAGGCGAGTCCGGTTCCTCGTGCCGATCCCACCTCGCCCGGTGCGGTGGCCCCGGACCCCGTCGCCATATCGCCCGGGCTCGCACGCTCCTGTCCGACAGCGACAGGATTGATCACTATCAGGTGATGAGTTGTCAGGTACGCACGGAGATGCGTAGGCTTTCGAACTCAATCTGGCATCAACAGACTTCTGGGTCCGACCGGACAAGTCTTCCGCCTACACATGGAGTGCAGCTGTGCCTTCTTTTCCGCTCGACGACGGCTCTTCAAGAGCGGGACAGCGTTCTGTCCCCTCAGCTTCCGGACAGCCCTCAGGCGAGGGGATCGCCGAAAATCCGCCAGCCGGTGATCTTCCACTGCCCGCCTGATCCTCTCCCCTTCCACCGCCGCCTGCGCTCGGTCATGGGGGAACGATCTGCCATGTGCCGGCGTCGGCGTTCGAAAGGACGACTGTGCTGTCCAACCCTGTCGCCATCGCGGCCTGTGGGGCCGCCGCACTCGTTGCGTGCTGTGCCTTATTCATTGCCGGAAAGATCGCAGCGCACGCGCTGCGGGACAGTAACTCGGCTGACCGTTCACAGATCCTGCGGTCACTGGCCGACGTGTTGCGCTGCCTCCTGACGCCTTGGCGTCGGCGCATGTAGGGCCACCTCCGAGCCGTTTCACCGAGCCGGAGGGAGTGGCATGGAGGCCGGTTCCCTTCGGCTCGGACGGCCGCAGTGGTCGTTCATCACCAAGTTAGAGTTGACACCGATCGTTCAAGCGGCCCGCCGGGCTTCCGTGCCTGATGGACACAGCCATACAGGGTCTTACCGGACACGCCCCCACCCGCTTCAGCCGTACCGTGCTGCCTGGGGGCCCTCCTTGCTTTTTCGCGAATCCGCTGCGACGGTCGCCGCCCGCAATCTCGAAGGGATGCTGGCGTCTCACCTTGCCGACCAGTTCGTGCACGCCCACGGCTACCGGCCCGGGCCTTCCGAGGTCCGCTCCTGGGAACGCAGCATTCCTGCTCTCACCGGTGCCCTGCTCGATGCCGGACTCGATCAGGTGGAGATGCTCATCGAGTACGGGCTGCCATTGACCAGCAAGCGGGCCGACGTGGTGCTGGCCGGCATACATCCACGGACTCAGAACCCCTCGTACGTCGTCGTCGAGCTCAAGCAGTGGAGTGAAGCGCATCCGGACGAGGATGACGAGCCACTGCTCTGCCGCATCGACACCTACGCCCACCCCGTACTGAACCCGATCGAGCAGGTGCGGGGCTATTGCGACTACTTGGTCTCGTTCAACGGCGCCCTGGCAGCGCATCCGGAGCAAGTGTCCGGAGTGGCATACCTGCACAACGCGACCGAATTCGGCGTCGGTGGCCTGTACGAGGCACCTCAGGACGAGCGCGGAGGGATGTTCACCGCCGAGCGGCGTGGTGAGTTCCTGGCTTATCTGCAATCGAAGCTGGCTCCCGTGTCCGGGGCAGCGGCTGCCGACGCACTGCTCGCCGCCGCGACGCGCCCGTCCAAGCAGCTGATGAGCGTGGCCGCGCAAGAGGTGCGCGAGCGGGAGCAGTTCGTCTTGCTGGACGAGCAGCGCGTGGCGTACGAGATGGTGCTGCGGGCCGTGCAGAAGGCGCATGAGTCCGACCACAAGGAAGTGGTGATCGTGACGGGCGGCCCGGGGACCGGGAAGAGCGTTATCGCCCTCTCACTGCTGGGCGAGATGTACCGACGCGGCATTCCCGCACTGCACGCGACCGGCTCCCAGTCGTTCACCAAGACCATGCGCAAAGTCGCCGGTGCCCGCAAGCGCGAGGTGCAGGATCTCTTCCGGTACTTCAACAGCTTCATCACTGCCAAACCCAACAGTCTGGACGTGCTGATCTGCGACGAGGCCCACCGCATTCGGGAGACGTCGGCCAATCGTTATACGCGCGCCGAGTTCCGTACCGGCAGGCCGCAGGTGGACGAGTTGATCGACGTGGCACGGGTGCCGGTCTTCCTGCTGGACCAGCACCAGGTCGTACGCCCGGGTGAGAAGGGCAGGGTGGAAGACATCAGGGCCGCGGCCGAGAGCCGGGGGCTGAGGTGCCGAGAGGTGTCGCTCGACAGTCAGTTCCGATGCGGAGGTAGCGACGCCTACCTCCACTGGGTCGTACGACTGCTGGGGCTCGAGGACGGCGGCCCGGAGGAATGGAAGCCGGACGGTCGGATGGAACTGGTGATTGCCGAATCACCGGAGGAGATGGAGGCGTTCCTCCAGGAACGCCAGTCGAAGGGGCATATCGCCCGGATTTCTGCCGGCTACTGCTGGAAATGGTCGGACGCGAAACCCGGCGAGCCGCTTCCCGCGGACGTGGTGATCGGCGACTGGGCGCGTCCGTGGAACCTGAAGGGCGAGCGTTCCGTGATGGGTGCTCCGCCGTCGGCTCTCTGGGCCACCGACCCGGCCGGCTTCGGTCAGGTCGGCTGTGTCTACACGGCGCAGGGATTCGAGTACGACTGGAGCGGGGTCATCCTCGGCCCTGATCTCGTCTGGCGGAAGGACCGTTGGATCGTCGACCGCACCGCTTCCAAGGACCCGGTGTTCAAACGGTCGACGCCCTCCGAGCAGGTGGACCGGCTCATCCGCAACACGTACAAAGTGCTGCTGACCCGCGGCATGCTCGGAACGGTCATCTACTCGACCGATGCGGAAACCCGCGCCAAGCTTCGAGAATTGACCGCCTCGAGACACGTGGCAGAACCAGCTGTCACGGTCTGAACGGGCTGTCGCCGCCCGGCCGCCCTGGTACTTCAGGGCTACGGGCGGCGCGGTCGCCACCTACGGTTTCTGTCACCGACAGCGCTATGCCTCCACCCGTCACCGAACGAGATCGAACAGCTTGGCGCGCGTCTCGTCGTCCGTTGAGTACAGAATCGTGCCGGCCATGCCACGCGTCAGCAGTACCTTGTAGGTGTTGCGGATCAACCGTGCCAGGTCAGCCCGCGAGGCAGTGGCTGAGGAACGACCGCCGCGGGAGTGTTTCTTGATGGCCGGATCTTCGGAGGCCGTCGGGTCGGGGACCCAACTGCCACTTCGCCAGACGAGATCGGGACCAAGGATGACCCCACTCCAGTCGTACTCGAATCCCTGTGCCGTGTAGATGCAACCGATCTGGCCGAACCCCGCGGGGGCGGTCGCCCACAAATCGGAAGGAGGATTGCCACGCGCCCCGGACGGGGCATTGACGTTCCAGGGCCGCTGCCACCGTCCGATGGTGACGTCGTTCACCAAGGTTCCGTCCTTGCGCGGGGGGCTCCACGGCCAGCAGAAGCCCGCCGTCATCCGTGCACTCATCCCTTGGTCTCGTTTCGTCCGCAGAAACCTCTCAAGCTGTTCCGGGGACTCCGCGACGCGAACATCAAAACCCTCATCCCCCAGCCACCGTTCCGGGCCCCCCGGCTCCAGCTCCAGGAGCTTCAGTACCCAGGTTTCATAGGCCCGGCTCCCCCCGCACCGGAACTGTCCGTTCAGATCGACGTGCCGGACCGCGAGACCGCGATCGGCGGCAGCCTTTTCGATGGCCTCGACGGTCCCCGTCTCTCCGGGCCGCACCACCTGGTGCTGGTCCAGAAGGAAAACCGGAACCTGCGCCGCATCCAGAAGTTCCTCGACCTGCCGACGCACTGCCCACTTGCTCCCGACCGGAGCTCCGTTGGAGGTCTCACGCAGCCGATGGGCTTCGTCAAGAATCAAAACCTCAAGATCGTTCGGACGGGCCCGGTCGAAGCTATTGAAGTAGGTGAAGAGCTTCGCGACCCGGTTACGATCCCCGGAGACCTTCTTGTGCAACGTCTTGGTGAAGGCTTTCGAACCGGTGGCGTGTACGACCCGCCGATGCTGACGCAACAGGTGCCCCATGAGGGAAAGCGCGATCACGCTCTTCCCGCTTCCTGGTCCCCCTGTTACGAGCACGACCTCCTTTGCCCCGAATCCCTCGTTCCGCACCTTCTCCAAGGCCCTCAGCACGAGCGAGAACGCCTTCTGCTGGTCCCCCAACAGTCGGAAGTGTTCACGCGTCAGCACCTGGTCGGCGGCAACGTCCATCAACTTGAGAGCAGGTGAGTGCCGGCTCTGCAGCAGAGTGTCACCTGATCTCCGCTCCGGATCAGCCTGGATTCTTTCTCGAAGAAATCCGGAAAAATCATCTCGTGTTGTGGCGGTGAACAGACATCCGTCCGCAACAGGGGTGGCCAGCAGCTCAGACACATCCGCAGATTTGGCATTGTGCAGAAATGCCGCCACGCTCACCCGTTCTGGATGACCGTCGAATATCTGGGTGAGGTCAACGAGGTACTCGCCGTACCGCCTGGCTTGGGAGACCGGATGCAGCAATGCGCGGCGTGGTCGGATTCCCGGAACTTCACAAAGGTCGGTCGAGCCGGGAATTACGTGTGCGGCGCTCCACTGTTTCAGCTCCACCACCACGTAGGCGGGTTCGCCGCTGACGGGGTGAACACCGGCGAGAACGACGTCGGCGCGCAGGCTGCACATGGGTAACCTGTATTCGACCAACATCTCCACACCACCGAGCTGTGCGCTGACCAGCAGCTCCGCCAAGGCGGCAAGGCTCTCGCGCCATGACCGCACTTCGGCCTCGGAGGGCGGCTTCCGATAGGTGAAGAAGTACTCGCTCTTCAGCGACTCGACGTAAGGGCGGTGCACGGATTCTGCTTCTTCCGCCAATGATCCGGCAGAAACGCGCAGCAGCGTCACGGTGATCCCCCAGAGCACACGAGTTACCTCGTGCGGGTGGGGGCTTTTCCTGTAGCGGAAGCCCGTCGGGCCGCATCCCAACGGTGACAACTCTAGTCTTACCGAAGCCAGGACGAACGGGCAGGGCGAGCACGGGGGTGCACCCTCAGCGAAACTCCTGGTCCAGCTCGATACGCTGAACCGGTATCCGCATCGCCTCCGCCGTCTTGTGCGTCAGGGACTCTGCGCGGCGCTCGTCGAGTAGTGAAGCGTGGTCCGAATCGACCACGAATACCGGTACCCGCGACGATCGGATCGCTGCCGCCACCATGTCAGTGCTGTCGTCCGCTCCTTCGAAGACGTGGTCTCCGCGGGCCGGACCCCGCCGCCCGGCCGCCTCGCAGAACAACACGTCGCACGCCCCCGGCTCGGGTATGGCGCCTCCCCTCAGAACCTGCGCGGCGTATCCGGCGTCCACAAGCTGCCGGACCACACCGGAGATCAACCGCTTCCTGTGGGCTTCGGTGATTCCGCTCACCAGCACCACGCGCTTCTGATCTGCGGTGTAAGCCGCTCTCACCGCGTTGAGGAGGAACTGTTCAGCCGCCCTGACGTCGGAGAGGACACGGAACTCATGCCAGCCCGGCACCGCGCCGTCCTGGATTCCGCCGAGCTGTACCGAGAGCTCGCCCTCCATGAACCTGTCGGCCGCCGCACGCCCGGGCTCGGGCCCAAGCTGCGCGCGGAGCAAGGCCATCAGTGCACCGCGCGAATCACGGGTGAATACATGAGACAAGCGCGTCCGCCGGTACGTCAGCAGATCGGCCACGTCGTGTTCGGCGGCGTTGTGGAGGTAGGCGAGGCCCATCAGCCGATCGGGGCCTGTCACGTCAGGGTAAGTCCGGAGAAGTTCGCGGCAGAACACGGCAGTCTGCTCAGCCGGGTGCTTCTTGGGCTTCCCGGAGAGACTGTCGACATGAAAGCGCCCCTCCTTGCCGGCAGCTGACGTGACCCTCCTCCACTGCTTGAGCTCGGCAACGACATAGGAGGGCTCGCGCTTCCGTGGATGCACTCCGGCCAGTACTACGTCCGCTGCCGTTGCCAGCCGGGGAAGTTCGTATTCGATCATCATCTCGACTCCGCCGAGCCCGGCTTCGACGAGGTCGCGAGCCAACGCGGGGAGGCTCAGCGCCCAGGCTCGGGCCTCGCCGTCGCTCGCAGGCTTTCTCGCCTGCCGCTCTTCCGCCGCCCGCAACTCCGGGAGGAGTGCGCCTCGCCTGTGCAGCCCTTGCAGCTCCTCGGCCGACCGGCTGATGAGGAACACAGCGCCTCCCGCGGCTCAACAACAATCGCAGCGCAGGGCTCTCGGCCCGAACGGCGAGGCCCCGCCCTGCCCTATGACGGACATGGGCCGGAGGCGTCAGCCGTTCAAGTACACCGGCAGGGATTCCAGGCCGTAGACGATGGAGAGTTTGCGGAAGTCGAGGGTTTCGGGGGTTGCTGCGAGGCGCATGTGGGGGAAGCGGCGGGCGAGGGCCGGGTAGGCGGTGCGGAGTTCCATGCGGGCCAGTTCGGCGCCTACGCAGCGGTGGATTCCGTAGCCGAAGGCCAGGTGGGAGGGGACGTTGCGGGACGGGTCGAAGATTTCCATGTCCGGGCCCAGCTTGCCGTCGCGGTCGGCGCCGCTGAGGGAGCAGAGGACGACGTCGCCGGCGGCGATCTGGACGCCGGCGATCTCCAGGTCCTCGCGGGCGAAGCGCGGGAAGGCGACCTGGACGACGGTGAGGTAGCGCAGGAGTTCCTCGACGTAGCGGTCGACCGAGTCGTCGCCGTCATTGAGGGCGGCGAAGTGCTTCGGGTCCTGGAGGAGGACCAGGGCGCCGAGCGCCAGCATGCTGGCGGTGGTTTCGAAGCCGCCGGTGAGGACGCCGTCGGCCAGGCCCGCGAGTTCTTCGTCGCTGACGGTGTCGCCGTGTTCCTTGACGATCATGCCGAGGAGACCGTCGCCCGGGTTTTCCCGCTGCTTCTTGACGATGTCACGGAAATAGGAGAGCGATTCGGATATGGCGCCGAAGGACGCGTTCGCTCCGCTGAAAAGGTCGAAGCGCGCGGCGCTGAGGCGTTCGAAGTCGGCGCGGTCCTCATAAGGAACACCGAGGAGTTCGCAGATGACGAGGGAAGGAATGGGCAGCGCGAAGGCGTGGACGATGTCGACCGGGTCGCCGTTTTTGCCGGCGGCTTCCATTGCGTCGAGGCGTTCTTCGACGATCTCGTGGATGCGTGGGGTGAGCCGGCCGAGGCGGCGCATGGTGAATTCGGGCGTGAGGAGGCGGCGGAGACGGGTGTGGACCGGCGGATCCGCGAATCCCAGGCCGCCCGGGTTCTGTTCGGCGCCGGCTCCCGCCTTGCCGACGAGGTTGGTGAAGTCCGAGCTGAAGGCATTGGCCTTTCCGAGCACGGCCTTGACCTCGTCGTAGCCCGTCACCAGCCACACGTTGGCGGCTATCGGCACCGGGAGCTTGCTGATGGGTTCGCGTTCGCGGACCGCCGCCAAATCGTCTACGGGGTCGAGCCCCTCGCGCCGCAGAGGCATCAGGACGGACTCGGGCAAGAATGACATTCGAGACAGGTCGAATCCCTTCTTGCGCGTTCTCGACAGATACATACGGCCGGCCCAGGCGATGATCCGGGAACGGAGAGTCGTCATGACGCTAATTCTGCCTTTCGTCGAGGGGGACGGTCACCCGCGCGCCCGGCCGCACGGGGCGGCCGGAGCAGCGCGGACCCTCCACTCGGCGTGCTCGGAGGTGACGTACGCCATAGCCCCTCGCTCGCGGCGGTCATGGCGCGGGTCCATGCCGTCGACCGGTGTCTTCGGTCGTCCGCTTCAGCGTGACGAGCTCGGCCTTCTGCTTTTCGGTCTGTTCGTTCGGGAGGAGTTTACAAACTGTCATTGGGTGCGTTCGCGGAACAACCCGGGAAGACCCTGGGAGGACCCTGAGAGATCCCTGGGAGGCCCCTGAGAGATCCCTGGGGGACCCTGAGAGATCCCTGAGAGAACCCTCGGGGGCGGGGGGTTGCGGGGCGCCTTCTCCGGGAGCCGGCGCGGCTGCGAGGCTCAGGACCCGTCTCCGCCGCCGTGTTGGGCCTGGCTCCCGCCCGCCTCCGCGACTTGACGGACGTCCATGTGGGCCACCTTGCCGTCGCGGAAGGCGTAGGCGTGATGGACGGTGGTGTCGGACCAGTGGTCGCCGGTGGTGTCCCGCAGGCCGGGGTGCACGCGGACGGCGATGCGGCCGTCGGGTTCCGCGGTCATGCCCTCCATCCGTACGAGGGGGTGCGCGACGGCGAACTGACGTTTCCCGTAGGCGAGGATGGCATCGATATCGATGCCGTGCAGGCGCGTTCCGTCGGCGACGTTCGGCCGGTCGACGTCCGGATGGAATGCGGTGCGGTGAAGTCGTCGACGTCCCGGGTGTCGAAGATCTCGATGGAGGTGTTGTCGGGGTTCGGCGGGGGCCCGAATGCGCGGGCTTTTGTTACCGCCGGGGAAGTGAGGGGGAAGCATTTACGCCACGTAGTGTGAGCGGTTGCGGACGCTATGGCGTCTCCTTAGCGTGAAAGTGAGCTTCCCGGGACTTGCCCGGGTACTCGGGGAGGGTTTGCTCGGGATCAGCTCGGGATCTCTCGGGATCTGCTCGGGATCTGCTCGGGTCTTTTCTCCGTGGGAGGAAGCGCATGTTTCCGCAGCGTTCGCATTCACGGCATTCACGTTCATGGCGTTCGTGTTCTCGGCCTACGCGTTCTCGGCCATCGCGCTCGTGGCATTCGTGTTCTCGGCATTCGCGTTCCTCGCGGGGGAAGGCCGGCCGGGTGGGCCTCTGGGTGGTTTCCGGTGCGCTGGGCGGAGCCGTCGCGGCAGGGCCGGCGGCCCTGGCGGGACCGGCCCTGGCCGCCTCGGGCGACACACCCGGCAGTCCGGCCCGGCCCGTGGGACGGGTGGTGGCCAAGGACGGGCTGGTGGTGCGCACCGGACCGAGCAACGACTACCGGGCCGTGGGGGCGAAGCGGTACGGGAGCACGGTGGGGATCGTCTGCCGGGTCAACGGGCAGCGGGTCAAGGGGAACCCGGTCTGGTACAAGCTCAGCGACGCCTCGTACGCCTGGTCCTCGGAGCGCGGGATCGTGAGCGAGGGGGTGGAGGCCCGCTGGTGCTGATCAGCGGCACCACCCGGACGACCGTTCCGCCCGCCTCGGACTTACGGGGCCCCGCACGTGAACCCCCGCCCCCGCACATCAGCCCCCACCCCCGGACGTGCGGACCCCCCGGCCGCCGCATCCGACATAACGGAAATATCAGCCACTGCTTGCTACGTTGCCAGGCATGACGGCGAGGGCAAGGGCGGCCGCCACCGGACGGCATCCGGCGGACTCTTCCCCCGCCGTGCCGCCGCGTGCCAAGCAGCGCGGTGTCGAACTGGCCCTCCTCGTGGGCGCCGTGCTGATCAGTGTCTGCGGGTACGTCGTCGTCGGACTGGCCCGTTGGCATGCGGTGCCGGGCGGTGCGGTCCGGTACGGGGCGGGGCTCGGCGGGCTGGCGCTGCTCGCGCATCTCGTCGTGCGCTTCCGCGCGCCGTACGCCGATCCCCTGCTGCTGCCCACGGCCGTGCTGCTGAACGGGCTCGGGCTGGTGCTGATCTTCCGGCTCGATCTGGAGACGCCCGGGGACCGGGCCGCACCCGCCCAGCTGATGTGGTCCACGGTCGGGGTGGCGCTGTGCATCGCGGTGGTGCTGCTGCTGCGCGACCACCGCGTGCTGCAGCGGTACGCCTATGTGTGCGCGGCGCTCGCGCTGCTGCTGATGGTCGCGCCGATCCTGTTCCCCGCCGTGAACGGGGCGAAGATCTGGATCCGTCTCGCGGGCTTCTCCCTGCAGCCCGGGGAGTTCGCCAAGGTGCTGATCACCGTGTTCTTCGCGGCGTACCTGGCCGCCAACGGCGGGGCGCTGGCGCACACCGGCCGTACGGTGGGGCGGCTGCGGCTCCCGGCCGGGCGGGTGCTGGGGCCGGTCGTGGCGGTCTGGCTGATCAGCGTGGCGGTGCTGGTCCTCGAACGCGACCTGGGCACCTCGCTGCTGTTCTTCGGGATCTTCGTGGTGCTGCTGTACGTGGCGACCGGGCGGACCGGGTGGATCGCGGTCGGGCTGCTGCTCGCGGGCGTCGGGGCGGCCGCGGTGGGGACGTTGGAGCCGCATGTGCACAGCCGGGTCGAGGACTGGCAGCATCCGTTCGCCGGGATCGCGGCCGGGAAGGGGGCCGGGCAGCTCGCCCAGTCGCTGTTCGCGTTCGCCGCGGGCGGGATGTTCGGCACCGGGCTCGGGCAGGGCCACTCGTATCTGATCGGCTTCGCCATGAAGTCCGACTTCATCCTGGCGACGTGCGGTGAGGAGCTGGGGCTGGCCGGGCTGTCGGCGCTGTTCGTGCTCTACGCGCTGCTGGTGGGCCGCGGCTACCGGGCCGCGCTGGGGCAGCCCGATCCGTTCGGCAGCCTGCTGGCCGTGGGGCTGGCGGCGCTGCCGGCGATCCAGGTGTTCGTCATCGCGGGCGGGGTGATGGGGCTGATCCCGCTGACCGGGATGGCGATGCCGTTCCTCGCGCAGGGCGGGTCGTCGGTGGTCACGAACTGGATCATCGTCGCCCTGCTGCTGAAGGTCAGCGACCGGGCACGGGCGCCGCGGCCGGCGGGACGGCAGCCGGCCGGGGGCGGGAGCTGGGTGGTGGGGTACCTGACGCCGGTGCGGGCCCGGGACGCGGCCGGTGGCGCGCCCGCCCCGGAGGCCGGGCGTTGATCCGCGGCATCCGGCACACCGCCGCGTTCTCCTTCCTGCTCCTCGTCGCGCTGCTGGTCAACGCCGCCCGGGTGCAGGTCTACGAGGCCGAGAGCTATGGCGCCAGCCCGGCCAACCGGCGGGCGGCGATCGCCCGGTACGCGCAGCCGCGGGGCGCCGTGCTCGTCGCGGACCGGCCGGTGACCGGCTCGCGGGACAGCGGCGGGCGGCTGCGCTACGAGCGCACGTACACCGACGGGCCGCTGTACGCACCGGTCACCGGCTACTCCTCGCAGACCTACGGGACCTCGCTGCTGGAACGCGCCGAGGATCCCGTGCTCGCCGGCACCGACCCGCGGCTCGCCACCTTCCCGTGGTGGGACCGGCTGACCCGGACCCACCAGCCCGGCGGCCGGGTCCACACCACCATCGATCCGCGGATGCAGCGCGCCGCGTACGCCGGGCTGGGCGGCCGGAAGGGCGCGGTGGTGGCGGTCGAGCCGCGCACCGGGCGGATCCTGGCGCTGGTCAGTTCGCCGTCGTACGAGCCGGGGGTGCTGTCCGGCAACGGGCCCGCGGTCGGCGACGCCTGGCGCCGGCTGAACGCCGCCGAGGACCGGCCGATGCTCAACCGGGCGCTGGCGCAGACCTATCCGCCCGGTTCGACCTTCAAGGTCGTCACCGCGGCCGCCGCGCTGGAGAGCGGCCGGGTCACCGACATCGACGCGCCGACCGACTCGCCCGATCCGTACACCCTGCCGGGCACCGCCACCCGGCTCGGCAATGCCGCGAAGGACTGCGAGGACGCCTCGCTGAAGGAGGCCTTCCAGTACTCCTGCAACACCGTGTTCGCGCGGCTGGGGGCCGAGGTCGGGCTGCGCCGGATGGCCGCGATGGCGCGGCGGTTCGGCTTCAACGACCGTCGGCTGCAGGTCCCTTCGCCGGTCGTGCCCAGCCGCTTCGACACCCGCATGGACCCGGCGCAGGTCGCGCTGTCGGCCATCGGGCAGTACGACACCGCGGCCACCCCGCTCCAGATGGCGATGGTCTCGGCGACCGTCGCCAACGGGGGGCAGCTGACGCCGCCGTACCTCGTCGACAAGGTGACCGACGCGGACGGGGTGCTGGTCGCGGCCGGTCCCCACCCGGCCACCCGCCAGGTGGTCGATCCGGGCACCGCCGAACAGCTCCAGGAGATGATGATCGACGTGGTCGCCCACGGCAGCGGGCGGCGCGCCGCCGTCAAGGGCCTCACCGTCGGCGGCAAGACGGGCACCGCCCAGCACGGGGTGCACAACGAGGGCACGCCGTACGCCTGGTTCATCTCCTGGGCGCGGACGAAGGACACCTACGAACCGGCGGTCGCGGTGGCCGTCGTCGTCGAGGACGCGGCGGCCGAGCGCGCGGACATCAGCGGCGGGGGGCAGGCGGCGCCGATCGCCCGGGCGGTGATGACGGCGGCGGTGCGGTGACGGCTGCGGCGGTGCGGTGATGACCGCGGCGGTGCGGTGACCGCCCGCGCCACAATGGCCGTATGGCTGATGCGTCCCCGTCCCCGTCCCCCGCGCCCGTCCCCGCCCCGCCCCCTTCCCCGTCCCGGCCGCTGCTCTCGCTCGCCGAAGTGGAGGCGCTGGCCCGGCGCGCGCATGAGGGGCAGACCGACAAGGCGGGCCGCCCGTATGCCGAGCACCTGGCCGCGGTGGCCGCGGGCGTACGCGAGCGGGGCGGCAGCGACGAGCAGATCGCGGCGGCCTGGCTGCACGACGCGGTCGAGGACGCGGCGCTGAGCGAGGAGTGGCTGGCCGGTGCGGCGCTGACCGGGGCGACCAAGGCGATGGTGCGGGCGGTCACCAAGCGGCCGGGCGAGCCGGTCGAGGAGTACACCGCGCGCATCCTGGCCACGCCCGGTGCGCTGCTGGTCAAGGAGGCGGACCTGGCGCACAACGCCGATCCGGCCCGGCTGGCCGTCCTGGACGCGGCGACCCGGGAGCGGCTTGCCGCGAAGTACGCGCGGGTGCGGGGGCTGTTGGGCCTGGCCTGAGCGCGTGCGCCGGGGCCGTGGCCGGCGCCGCTCCCGGTCCACACCCCGGACGCCCGCACGAAAAGGTGGTGTGCACAGCTAGTCTGCGGCGATGACTCCCACCCAGCCTTCGGACCCCCCGGCCCCGGGGGCGGCGCGCGTGATCGCCGCCCTGGAGGGCGTCGGCGTCCGCCGCTGCACCACCGGACAGGTCATCCTCGACGGCATCGACTGGACCGTACGGTCCGGTGAGCACTGGGCGCTGCTCGGTGCGAACGGTGCCGGCAAGACCACCGTGCTGCGCCTCGTCGGCGCCCTGATGTTCCCGACGGTCGGCACCGTCGAGGTGCTCGGGCACCGGCTGGGCTCGGTGGACGTCCGGGAACTGCGGGCGGCGATCGGGCTGGTCTCCGGTGCCCAGAAGGTCCCGCAGGACGCCACCGGGCACACGGTCGTGCTGACCGGGGCGACCGGGACCGTGCAGCCGCTGTGGCGCCAGTACGACGAGGCCGTCCGTGAGCGCGCCCACGCGCTCCTCGCCGAGCTGGACTGCAAGGAGCTGGCGGACCGGCCGTACGGAGTGTGCTCGGGCGGGCAGCGGGCCCGGCTGCTGATCGCCCGGGCGCTGATGGCCGACCCGTCGCTGCTGCTGCTCGACGAGCCGTTCAACGCGCTGGACCTGCCGTCCCGCGAGGACCTGATCGATGCCCTGTACCGACTCGCCGCCGGGCGGCCGGAGTTGGCGACGGTGACGGTCACCCATCACCTGGAGGAGCTGTCCCCGGCGGTCGGGCACGCGGTGCTGCTGCGGGAGGGCCGGGTGCAGGCGCGCGGGCCGGTGGACGAGGTGCTGACCGGGGAGCGGATGACGGCCTGCTTCGGGCGCCCGATCGAGGTGTCCCGCCACGAGGGCCGCTGGCTGGCCCGCTCGGGCCGCCGCTAACGGGCGGGGCCCTCCCCCGCCGCCTCTCGGACGCCGTCCAGGAACCGCCGGATCGCGTCCCGTTCGCCGCTGTCGAAGGTGGCGAGCAGGGCGAGCGTGCGGTCGATCAGCGGGCCGAAGAACGACTGGCCCAGGGCGACCGCGCGCTCGTCCACCTCCAGCAGGACCCGGCGCCGGTCGTGGGTGTCCCGGACCCGGCGGATCAGGTCGAGCCGCTCCAGGCGGTCGATGAGCGCGGTGGTGCCGGCGGAGTTCAGGCCGAGGTGCCCGCCGAGCCGGCCGGGTGTGGCGGGGACGCCGGCGCGGGCCGCGTCCAGCAGGCTGATCAGCGCCCGGAGGTCGGTGGGGTGCAGACCGTTGCGACCGGCGAACTGCGCGCCCGCGAGGTCGAGTTGCACGGTCACCTCGCGCAGCAGATGGATCAGCTCCATCCCCGCGGGCTCCTGTTGCTCCGCCATACCGAACCGCCTTCCTTTTCCCGCCCCGTATTCTAATATCTCGCTCATCAAGATACTTGGTGAACGAGACGATGTCCGGGAGGACGGCCGTATGGCACCCACCGACCCCACCGCCTTTCCCGCCGCCTACGCGCAGGCCATGACGCGCTGGCCGATCGCCGTGGAACGGCTGGAGGTGGTCTCGGAGTTCGGCACCACCTGCGTCCACGCCTGCGGGCCCGCCGACGGCCCGCCGCTGGTGCTGCTGCCCGGCGGCGGGACCACCTCGGCCTCCTGGCACGCGCTCGCCCCGGCACTCGCCGGCACGCACCGGGTCTACGCGGTGGACCCGATGGGCACGCCGGGACTGAGCGTGCCCGGCGACCGCCCGGTGCGGCGGCCGGCGGACCTGATGGCCTGGCTCGACGGGGTGTGGGACGGCCTCGGGCTGGCCTCGGCCGCGCTGCTCGGGCACTCGTACGGCGGCTGGGTCGCGCTGAGTTACGCGGCCCGGGCGCCGCGCCGGGTGGACCGGCTGGTGCTGCTCGATCCGACCGGGTGCTTCGCCGGGTTCCGGCCGTCCTACCTGGCACGGGCGGTGCCGCTGTTCGTACGGCCCGGACAGCGGAGCACCCGGCGGTTGCTGGAGTGGGAGACCCGGGGCGCGCTGCCGGCGCCGGAGGTGGTGCGGCTGATGGGCGCGGGCGTGGTCGCCTTCCGGGGCACGAAGGTGGTGACGGGGCCGCGCCCCGACCCGTCCGGGCCGGCGGCGGCCGGGCTGCCGGCGCTGGTGGTGCTGGCGGGGCGCAGCCGGGTGCACGACATCCGGCGGGTCGCGGCCGGGGCCGCGCGGGCGCTGCCGGGCGCGGCGATCGAGACCGTGGCGGGCGCCGCCCACCACTCCCTGCCGGAGAACACGGACGGTGAACTCGCCCGGCGGGTGCTCGGTTTCCTGGCCGCGGCTCCCGGCGCGCCCGCCGCTCCTCCGGCGGCGCCGCCGCACGCGTCCGGGCCGCCCCCGCACCGCCCGTGACGCCGCGGGGGCCCCACCTCCGCGGCGTTGCCGGGGCTGCCCTCGCCGCCGAAGGGGAGGCCCCGCGCGTTCCTCCCGCTGCCGGGCGCGGGCACCGCCCCGGTCAGCCGTCCGCCTCGCCCTCCGCGATGGCCGCCGCGACCTCGGCCGTACGGGCCGCCTCCTCGGCGGCGAACCGCTCGGCGTCCAGCTTCTCGGCGAGTTCCTCGTCCTGGGCCATCAGCAGATCGAGGTTGGCGTCGCCCAGCTCGAAGACGCCCAGGTCCACATAGGCGCGCTGCAGCCGTTCGCCCCACAGCCCGATGTCCTTGACGCACGGGACGATCCGGCTGAACAGCAGTTTCCGGAAGAGGTGCAGGAATTCGGAGCGTTCGGTGAATTCGGCGGCCTCTTTGTGCGGAATGCCGAAGTTCTCCAGCACTTCGAGGCCGCGCAGCCGGTCGCGCATCAAATAGCAGCCCTCGATGACGAATTCCTCGCGTTCGCGCAGTTCGGCGTCGGTGAGCTGCTTGTAGTAGTCGCGCAGCGCCATCCGGCCGAAGGCCACATGACGGGCCTCGTCCTGCATGACGTAGGCCAGGATCTGCTTGGGCAGGGGCTTGTCGGTGGTGTCGCGGATCATGCCGAAGGCGGCCAGTGCCAGGCCCTCGATCAGCACCTGCATGCCGAGGTAGGGCATGTCCCAGCGGGAATCCTTCAGGGTGTCGGCGAGCAGCGCCTGGAGATTGTCGTTGATCGGGTAGAGCATCCCGATCTTCTCCGTGAGGAACCGGCTGTATATCTCGGCGTGCCGGGCCTCGTCCATGGTCTGGGTCGCCGAATAGAACTTCGCGTCGAGGTCCGGGACGGATTCCACGATCCGGGCCGCGCAGACCATGGCGCCCTGTTCGCCGTGCAGGAACTGGCTGAACTGCCAGGCGGTGTAGTGCTGGCGCAGGTCGCCGCGGTCCTTCTCGGTCATCTTGTCCCAGTACTTCGTGCCGTACAGGGACATCGACTCGTCAGGGGTGCCCAGCGGGTCCTTGGGATCGACCTCCAGGTCCCAGTCGATCCGCAGGGTGGCGTCCCACTGCTTGTCCTTGCCCTTCTGGTAGAGCGCGAGCAGCCGCTCGCGCCCGTCGCCGTACTCCCAGTTGAACCGGGCCGCGCCGGTGGCCGGCACCGCCCACAGGTCGTCGCCAGGGTTGCGCACGTACAGGTCTCGGGTGGACACGGACGCCTCCTCCGCTCGCCAACCGCCATGTCATGGGCGGTGGTTGGCAGGCTCACACGTTTCTTACCAGCGGGTCAATAAGTCGTGCACGGGGGATTGACGAGCTTGCTGACAAGCAGTCTCATAAGAGCCGACCGCGGGTAACACGCCACTAGCGAGGTAGCCACAGCCATGACGAGCGCGCCCACCGCACCGACCGTGACGGACACCGCAGCCCTCCGCGACGCCCTCGGTCTGCTCAAGGACCGGGAACAGGTCGCCGAGCGACTGCTCGACTCCTCCGCCAAGCACTCCTTCGACCCCGACACCGAACTCGACTGGGACGCCCCCCTCGAAGAGGGCAAGTGGTTCTGGCCGCCGGAGCTGGTCTCGCTCTACGACACCCCCCTGTGGAACAAGATGTCGCTGGAGCAGCAACAGGACCTCGCCCGCCACGAGGCCGCCTCGCTCGCCTCCCTGGGCATCTGGTTCGAGATCATCCTGATGCAGCTGCTGGTCCGGCACATCTACGACAAGCCCGTGACCAGCGCCCACGTCCGCTACGCGCTCACCGAGATCGCCGACGAGTGCCGGCACTCCAAGATGTTCGCGCGGATGATCCAGCGCGGCGGGGCGCCCACCTACCCGGTCTCCCGCCTCAACCACCACCTCGCCCGGGTCCTCAAGACGGTCTCCACCACTCCCGGTTCGTTCGCCTGCACCCTGCTCGGCGAGGAGATCCTGGACTGGATGCAGCGGCTGACCTTCCCGGACGAGCGGGTGCAGACCCTGGTGCGCGGGGTGACCCGGATCCATGTCGTCGAGGAGGCCCGGCACGTCCGCTACGCCCGCGAGGAGCTGCGCCGCCAGATGGTCACCGCACCGCGCTGGGAGCGGGAGTTGACCCGCCTCAGCTGCGGCGAGGCGGCCCGGGTGTTCTCCGTCGCCTTCGTCAATCCGGACGTGTACCGCAATGTCGGGCTGGACAAGCGGGAGGCGGTGGCCCAGGTGAAGGCCAGCGGGCACCGCCGCGAGGTCATGCAGTCCGGCGCCCGGCGGCTGACCGACTTCCTCGACGAGATCGGCGTACTGCGCGGTATGGGCCGCCGACTGTGGCGCAGCTCGGGCCTGCTGGCCTGAAGCGGCCGGCCGCGGCACCCGTTGGGCGTACTGCGCGGTACGGGCCGCTGGCTGTGGCGCAGCTCGGGCCTGCTGGCCTGAAGCGGCCGGCCGCGGCACCCGTTGGGCGTACTGCGCGGTACGGGCCGCTGGCTGTGGCGCAGCTC
>NZ_JBFACE010000063.1:22930-25380 GCF_040640655.1 Streptomyces sp. NPDC021749
CGGGCCTGCTGGCCTGAAGCGGCCGGCCGCGGCACCCGTTGGGGGGCGAGCACCTGTACGAAGGGAAATCCGGGGCGGTTACGCTGCTGCCCATGAACGGCAGCGGCACCGCCCCAGCAGTACCCCGACCCGCCTACCGCAGGCTGAGCGTCGAGCAGCGCCGCAGCCAACTGCTCGCGGCGGCCCTCGGGCTGTTCGCCCAGCACGCGCCGGAAGACGTTTCGCTCGACGACGTGGCCACCGCCGCCCAGGTCTCGCGGCCGCTGGTCTACCGCTACTTCCCCGGCGGCAAGCAGCAGTTGTACGAGGCCGCGCTGCGCAGTGCCGCGGACATCCTGGAGCGCTGCTTCGCCGAGCCGGAGACCGGGCCGCTCACCCAGCGGCTGTCCCGTGCGCTGGACCGCTATCTGGCGTTCGTCGACGAGCACGACGCCGGTTTCAGCGCGCTGCTCCAGGGCGGCAGCGTCGTGGAGACCTCACGTACGACCGCGATCGTGGACGAGGTGCGGCGCGCCGCGGCCGACCAGATCCTGCGCCACCTGGGCGAGCCGGAACCGGGTCTGCCGCTGCGGATGACGGTCCGGATGTGGATCAGCGCCGTCGAGGGCGCCTCCCTGATCTGGCTCGACGAGGGCAAGCGGCCGCCGCTCGACGAGCTGCGCGACTGGCTGGTCGACCACTTCGTCGCCCTGCTCACCGCGACCGCGGCGCGCGATCCGCAGACCGCCAGACTGACCCGGGGCGCGCTGCGGATGGAGGCCTCCGACGGCCCGGCCGGCGATCTGGCCCGCCGCATCATGCCCGTCGTGAGCGACGCCGCACACCTGCTGTGACCTGCCGCGGCGCCCCCGCGGTGTGAGACTGGTGGCGTGCGAAGCGAGAACACGCCCTTCGTGGGCGGCCCCCTGGACGGCCAGGTCCTGCCCGTACTGGTCGGGATGACCGGCCAGCCGCCGAAGACCTACGAGGTCCCGGTGCCGAACGACGACGGGCGGCCCCCGACGGTGCATGTCTACCGACGGGTTCCGGGGCGGGTGGGGCGCCTCGGGTTGCCGCGGGGGTGGCAGTACGAGTACGTCCCGGAGGGCGAGGCGTCGGCCGGGGGCCTCACGTGGCCTTGGACCAGGCGGTGAGCACTGTGCGGGCCTCCTCCCACGTACCTGGCTGTCCCGCCGTGAGGGTGTTCGCCGTTGCTCGCCGCCGCTGCTCCCCCACTGCCTGAAGGGCGGGGGCGGCGTCCCTCACGGCGGGCGGGTTCGTTGTGGGTACGGGGACGGGCCGGTGGCGGGGGCGGCGTCCCTCACGTGTGCGTGGCGGAAGGGCGACGGGCGGGGCTCCACAGCCACGCGTGGTAACGGCTCAGGCCCGCGATGTCCCCGCTGTGGGCCGCGGTCACCGCGGCGATGACGGGAACCATCAGCAGGATCAGCGCGATGGGCGCGTAGCCGCCGTCGGTGGCCTCCGTGACGACGACCACCTCCCCCAGATAGACCGTGCCGCCGGCCAGCGCGGTCAGCAGTCCCCGTAGCACCGTGGACGTGCGGAGCCACCGCGGGACGACGAGCAGCAGGCCACCGGTGACCAGCCCGAGCAGCGCGCCCACTGCGAGGCTGCCTCCGACGGCGGCAAGGACGCGCCAGAGGCCGGCGGCGAACTCGGTCGGCTCGGGCGGCGAGAAGAACGCACTGATCCCCGCCATACCGCTCAGAACGGCGAACGGGACGGCGTGGAACACGCCCACCCGCAGCCCGAAGCGCAGCCCCCGCCGCAGCGTCCCGTGTCGTTCCATGCCCGTGCCCCACCCCCATTCACTCGCCCTCCGAGCGGGCGCAGGCTGAAGGCAGCGCACGGTTTCGCTGCGCTGTGCGGTGCCTCCCACGTACTTGGCTGTCCCGCCGCCGGGGTTGCTCACCGTTGCGCGCTTTGCGGCGCCGCGCACGTTGTCGGCCGTCCCGCCGCGGGTCTTCTCACCGTTGCGCCTGGCGGCGGGCGTTGTTTGTCGGGTGCGGTGACAGCCCTACAGACTTCGTCCTCCGGTCTGTCCCCTCCCGTGAGTGGGGGGTGAGAGGCCGGTGGGGGCAGGCGTTGTTGCTCGACCGTACGTCGGCTCGTGCCGTACGTCGGCTCGTGCCGTACGTCGGCTCGTGCCGTGCCGGGAATACCTTCCCGCCCCGTCGGGTTGGGGCCCAGCAGGGGGCCCACGGACCCCTTACGGGATCTGTTCGAGCCTCCCCTACGGGACCGCTGGCCCCCTTGCATGCCCCAACGCCCACCCCCACACACCGCATTCCCACCCCACACACGGGAGGGGACGGGCCGGAGGGGCCGGGCCGGAGGGGCCGGGGTGTGGGACGTAAAGCGAAGCAGTCCCACACCCCGGCCCCGCAGGACCGTCACCGCACCCGACAACAACCCCGCCCGCCGAGGACGAGCGGGGGGTAGGGGAAGAG
>NZ_JBFACE010000064.1:0-25243 GCF_040640655.1 Streptomyces sp. NPDC021749
TGCGGCATGAGGGCCTTTCTGGTCGCCGGTGCAGATGTCGCAATCCACACCGAGCCAGAAGGCCCTCACCCATTTCAAGATCACACGCCAGTGATCGCTGTCACCAACCTCCGTGGACAGAACAACTAGCGCGCCCGTCCGCGCGGACCTCGCAGCGCCCCGGCACGCGGGCCCGGCTCCCCGGCCGGCCGTGCACCGGGGCGCTTCGCATTGCCGGTGCGCACCGGATGCCGCTGAACGGGAACACCTTGCCGTCCCGCCGCGTTGTGGCCCAGCAGGGGGCGCTCGTGACCCTCACGGGATCTGTTCGGGCACCCCCAGGGGCTCAGCCGTACAGCGGCGCCCGGTGGCACACATAGGCCAGCGTCCCCAGCACCAACCGGGCCTGCGGGGGCCGGCCCACGGTCTCCAGGTCCGGCGGGCGCAGCCAGCGCATCGGGCCCTGCCCGCCGTGGTCGGACGGCGGCGCGGTGACATGGGTCCCGGGGCCGAGCGCCCGCAGATCGAGCGCGGCGTCGTCCCAGCCCGTGCGGTAGAGCAGCTCGGGGAGCTCGGCGGCCGCACCCGGGGCGACGAAGAACAGCGCCCGGCCGGTCGGGGCCAGCGCGACCGGGCCGAGCGGCAGCCCCATCCGCTCCAGCCGCGCCAGCGCGTGACGGCCCGCGGCCTCCGGTACGTCGAGCACGTCGAAGGACCGGCCCACCGGCAGCAGGACCGCGGCCCCCGGGGTCTCCGCCCAGGCCGCGGCGGCCTTCTCCAGCGTGGCCCCGGCCGCCAGCTCCCCGGCGAACTCCAGCGGATGGGCGCCGGGCGCGGGGCAGTCGGGGGCGCCGCACGAACAGTCCAGGCGGCCGCCGGCGGCGCGGGCCGCCCGGGCGCCCGGGACGACGTCCCAGCCCCACAGCCCGGTGTACTCCGCCACCGCCGTGATCTCGGTCGAGCGGGCGCGGCGCCGGGAAACGGAACGCCTCTCGCGGATGCCGCCGATCGTGAAGCCCATACCCCCTCCAACGGGTGGTGCCTGGCAGTGGTTACGAGTCGGTGGGTTGACGACGGGCGCCCTTCACGCTCCGTCCACGGCCCGCGGGGCCGGCGGTGTGTCGTGGTGCGCCGGGTGGTGCGGAGCGCCGCGGGAGCTGCTGCGTACTTCGTTCCGCCCGGACGTGCTCGACCTGTGTCAAGTCAATCGCGAGAGCAGCGCCCGGAGTTCATCCGAAGGGGTGGCGAATGGTGGCGTTTCCGCAATCGCCCTCGCGAAGGGCGTGATCGTAGGATTACTTTCGGTGCTGAACCCCGGAGAGGCATCGTTCGCACGGGTATGCCGGTGGCAACGCACCGGTCGAGCACAGGCCAAAAGGTGTGGCCGGAATCCGTGGTCGGGTAGATGTACCCCGGACAGGCGTGGCAACGGGCCGCCGCCTGGGGGCGGTTCGCAGGACAGCGCCGGCCACCAGGCAACGCACCAAGCACGCACCAGGCACCAGCGCAGCAATCGGGATGGGGGCTTCCAGTGGGCGGCAACGGCGGCACGGGCGGCACCGACGTCGTCAAGAAGCCCAACGCACAGTTGGGTTCGTGGTTCATGCGCAGCGGCTGGTCCAAGGGCGAGCTCGCCCGCCAGGTCAACCGCCGCGCACGGCAGTTGGGCGCACACCACATCAGCACCGACACCTCCCGGGTGCGCCGGTGGCTCGACGGCGAGCAGCCGCGTGAGCCGATCCCCCGGATCCTGTCCGAGCTGTTCTCCGAACGCTTCGGCTGCGTCGTCGGCATCGAGGAGCTGGGCCTGCGCTCCGGGCACCAGTCCCCGTCCGTCTCCGGGGTGGACCTGCCCTGGGCCGGGTCCCAGACGGTCAATCTCATCAGCGAGTTCTCCCGCAGCGACCTGATGCTGGCCCGCCGCGGCTTCCTCGGCACCTCGCTCATGCTCGCCGCCGGACCCAGCCTCATCGAGCCGATGCAGCGCTGGCTGGTGCCGGTCCCGGCGTCCCCGGCCGGCGCCGACCCGCAGCCCGACCGCGCCAGGCGCCCGGTCCGGCTCTCCAGGCCCGAGCTGGACCTGCTGGAGTCGACGACCGCGATGTTCCGCCAGTGGGACGCGCAGTGCGGCGGCGGACTGCGGCGCAAGGCCGTCGTCGGCCAGCTCCACGAGGTCACCGACCTCCTCCAGGAGACACACCCGGAGCCGGTCACCAAGCGGCTCTTCAAGGTCGCCGCCGAGCTCGCCGAGCTGGCGGGCTGGATGAGCTACGACGTCGGTCTGCAGCCGACCGCCCAGAAGTACTTCGTGCTGGCGCTGCACGCCGCCAAGGAGGCCGGCGACCGCCCGCTGGGCTCGTACATCCTCTCCAGCATGAGCCGCCAGATGATCCACCTCGGCCGGCCCGACGACGCCCTGGAACTCATCCACCTCGCCCAGTACGGCAGCCGCGAGACCGCCACCCCCCGCACCCAGGCCATGTTGTATGCGATGGAGGCCCGCGCCTACGCCGGGATGGGCCAGCCGAGCAAGGTCAAGCGGGCCGTCCGGATGGCCGAGGACACCTTCTCCGACGTCACCCCCGGCGAACCCGAGCCGGACTGGATCCGGTTCTTCTCCGAGGCCGAGCTGAACGCCGAGAACGCCCACTCCTACCGCGATCTGGCCTACGTCGCCGGGCGCAGCCCCACGTACGCCTCGCTCGCCGAGCCCGTCATGGAGCGGGCCGTGGAGCTGTTCGGCAAGGACCCCGAGCACCAGCGGTCGTACGCGCTCAACCTCATCGGGATGGCGACCGTGCGGCTGCTGCAGAAGGAGCCGGTGGCCTGCGCGGAGATGGCGCAGAAGGCCATCCCGTTCGCCCGGCAGGTCCGCTCCGAGCGGGTCAACACCCGGCTGCGGAAGACCGTGGACACCGCCGCCCGGGAATTCGGCGGCGTCGCCGAGGTCGTCCGGCTCAGCGACGACCTCGCCCGCTCCCTCCCGGAAACCGCGGAGGCCGTCTGACCGGCCCCGCCCCCGGAACACCGGCCGCGGCCGCCGCCCCGTACACCCCGACTCGGCTCCCCCCTGCCAGGTCACGCGGGCGGCACCGCGGCCGGTCTGGCTTTCGCGCCTGAGCCGGCGCGCTTTCCGCGGAGGTGGTCGCCCGCCTCAGAGGGCTCGACGGGTGGTTGCGGTGCATGGCCTGTTTCTTACGGCTGAACGGGTGAATATGGGGTCGAGCGTGGAGTTCACCGGGGCGTAACACTGCGGCGGTCTTCGTCACTGGGGTGAAACACCGGCAAGGTTTGGCCGAAACCACCCTGCGACAACCTCATCGCGAAGTCGGCCCACCAGAAACACGCCCGCACGGGCCGCATCGACGACGAGGAGACGCCGATGCCCCCAGGCATCCTGACGATCGCGGCAGACAAGGTGACACTCAGCCCGGCCAACACCGGGTTCATGCTGATCTGCTCCGCACTGGTGATGATCATGACCCCCGGACTCGCCTTCTTCTACGGCGGCATGGTCCGGGTCAAGAGCGTGCTCAACATGCTGATGATGAGCTTCATCAGCCTGGGCATCGTCACGATCCTGTGGGTCCTGTACGGCTTCGGCCTGGCCTTCGGCAACGACGCCGGCGGCTTCCTCGGCTGGAACGGCTCGTTCGCCGGCCTCAGCGGCATCGGCCTGACCCAGCTGTGGGGGGCCACCACCATCCCGATCTACGTCTTCGCGGTCTTCCAGCTGATGTTCGCGATCATCACGCCCGCGCTGATCAGCGGTGCGCTCGCGGACCGGGTGAAGTTCACCGCCTGGGCGCTGTTCATCGCCCTGTGGGTCACCCTCGTCTACTTCCCCGTCGCCCACTGGGTCTGGGCCGACGGCGGCTGGCTGTTCAACCTCGGCGTGATCGACTTCGCCGGCGGTACGGCCGTCCACATCAACGCCGGTGCCGCGGCGCTCGGCGTCATCCTCGTCGTCGGCAAGCGGATCGGCTTCAAGAAGGACCCGATGCGGCCGCACAGCCTGCCGCTGGTGATGCTCGGCGCGGGCCTGCTGTGGTTCGGCTGGTTCGGCTTCAACGCCGGCTCCTGGCTCGGCAACGACGACGGCATCGGCGCGGTCGCCTTCGTCAACACCCAGGTCGCCACCGCCGCCGCGATGCTCGGCTGGCTCGGGTACGAAAAGCTCCGGCACGGCTCCTTCACCACCCTCGGCGCGGCCTCCGGCGCGGTCGCCGGACTGGTCGCCATCACCCCGGCCTGCGGTTGCGTCAGCCCGCTCGGTGCCATCGCGGTCGGTGCGATCGCCGGTGTGCTGTGCGCGATGGCCGTCAACCTGAAGTACAAGTTCGGCTACGACGACTCCCTCGACGTGATCGGCGTCCACCTCGTCGGCGGTGTCGCCGGCTCCCTGCTCATCGGCCTGTTCGCCACCGGCGGAGTGCAGAGCAAGGCCAAGGGCCTGTTCTACGGCGGCGGCTTCGAACAGCTCGGCAAGCAGACCGTCGGAGTGGTCTGCGTACTCCTGTACTCCCTGGTGGTCAGCTACGTCCTTGCCAAGGTCATCGACCTGGTGATGGGCTTCCGGGTCAGCGAGGACGAGGAGATCTCCGGTATCGACCAGGCCGCGCACGCGGAGACCGCGTACGACTTCACCGGCGCGGGCGGCGGTACCGCGGCCCGCAAGGGACCGGCACTCGGCGAGGCCCTGACGAAGAAGGTGGACGCGTGAAGCTCATCACGGCAGTAATCAAGCCGCACCGGCTGGACGAGGTGAAGAACGCCCTGCAGGCCTTCGGGGTGCACGGTCTGACCGTCACCGAGGCCAGCGGCTACGGCCGGCAGCGCGGGCACACGGAGGTGTACCGCGGCGCCGAGTACACCGTCGACCTGGTTCCCAAGATCCGGATCGAGGTGCTCGTCGAGGACGCGGACGCCGAGGAACTCGTCGACATCGTCGTCAAGGCGGCCCGCACCGGAAAGATCGGCGACGGCAAGGTCTGGAGCGTCCCGGTCGACGACGCGGTGCGCGTCCGCACCGGGGAACGGGGACCGGACGCGCTCTGACGCGACCGGGACGCCACGGCCGTCCGCCCGTGCGGCGGACGGCCGCCCGCCCGGCCGCGGCCCGGACCCGGCGTGCGGGGCGGGCCGGGGGACACGCCGGGCGGCGGCCAGGGCGTACGACGGGGGCCACGGGGCAGGCGGGGGACAACACGACCGAGGAGAACGGCAGTTGACCGACAGCGTCGAGGACACGGCAGGACCGGCCGCGGCATCCGGCCACGGCGACGGGCCCGCGGACGGCGGCGGCTACCCCGCGGCCCGGGTGCGGCTCCTCCAGGACGAGAAGACCACCGGACCCGACCGCCGCGCCGCCCTCGCCCGGATCACCGACGAGTGGCTGGCCGGCCTGCTGACCCGGCACGCCACCGCCGCCGGCCTGTCCGGCACCGCACTGGTCGCGGTCGGCGGCTACGGCCGCGGCGAACTCTCCCCCCGCAGCGACCTCGACCTGCTCCTGCTCCACGACGGACGCGCCGACCCGCGCGCCCTGGCCGCCCTCGCCGACCGGCTCTGGTACCCGGTCTGGGACCTCGGCCTGGCCCTCGACCACTCCGTCCGCACCCCCGCCGAGGCCCGCCGCGCCGCCCGCGACGACCTCAAGGTACAGCTCGGGCTGCTCGACGCCCGCCACCTGGCCGGCGACGCGGAACTGAGCGCCCGACTGCGCTCCACGGCGTACGCCGACTGGCGCGAGAGCGCCCCCAAGCGGCTGCCGGAGCTGCACGCCCTGTGCCAGGAGCGCGCCGAGCGCCAGGGCGAACTGCAGTACCTCCTCGAACCGGACCTCAAGGAGGCCCGGGGCGGACTGCGCGACGCCACCGCGCTCCGGGCGGTCGCCGCCTCCTGGCTCGCCGACGCCCCCCGCGGCGGCCTGGAAGCCGCCCGCTCCCTCCTCCTCGACACCCGCGACGCGCTCCACCTCACCACCGGACGCGCCACCGACCGGCTCTCCCTCCAGGAACAGGACCAGGTCGCCGCCGCCCTCGGTGTGCTCGACGCGGACGCCCTGCTCCGCCAGACCTACGAAGCCGGCCGCACCATCTCCTACGCCTCCGACGTCACCTGGCGCGAGGTCGGCCGGGTGCTGCGCGCCCGCGCCGTCAAACCCGTGCTGCGCGGTCTGCTGACCGGCCGCGCCGCCGGCAAGGGGGAGCGCTCCCCGCTCGCCGAGGGCGTCGTCGAACTCGACGGGGAAGCGGTGCTGGCCCGCACCGCCCGGCCCGAACGCGACCCGGTGCTGGTCCTGCGCGCCGCGGCCGCCGCCGCCCAGGCCGGACTGCCGTTGGCCACCGCCGCGATCCGCCGCTGCGCCACCGCCCTCGCCACCCGGCCGCTGCCCGAGCCCTGGCCCGCCGAGGCACTGGAACAGCTGGTCACGCTGCTCGGCGCGGGCGCGCCCACGGTGCCCGTGTGGGAGGCGCTGGAGGCCGAGGGCGTCGTCACCCGGCTGCTGCCCGACTGGGAGCGGGTCCGCTGCCGCCCCCAGCGCAACCCCGTGCACACCTGGACCGTCGACCGCCACCTGGTCGAGACCGCCGTACGGGCCGCCGCGCTCACCCGCCGGGTGCACCGCCCCGACCTGCTACTGATCGCCGCGCTGCTGCACGACATCGGCAAGGGCTGGCCCGGCGACCACTCGGTGGCCGGCGAGACCATCGCCCGCGACATGGCCGCCCGGCTCGGCTTCGACGCCCGCGACACCGCGGTCATCGCCACCCTCGTCCGCCACCACCTGCTGCTCGTCGAGACCGCCACCCGGCGCGACCTCGACGACCCGGAGACCGTCGGCGCGGTCGCCGAGGCGGTCGGCACCACTCGCACCCTGGAACTCCTGCACGCCCTCACCGAGGCCGACGCACTGGCCACCGGGCCCGCCGCCTGGAGCGCCTGGCGCGGCGGACTCGTCGCCGACCTGGTCAAACGGGTCGCGGCACGGCTCGCCGGGGAAGCGGAGGCGGAACCGAGGGGCGCCGACGGGCCGACCGCGGAACAGGAACGCCTGGCCATGGAGGCCGGACGCACCCGCGGCCCGGTCCTCGCGCTGCGCACCCGCGCCGAGCCCCCCGCCGAGGACGCGCCCGGGACGGACGGCCGGGAACCGGTCGGCGTCGAGCTGCTGATCGCCGTCCCCGACCAGCCGGGCGTGCTGCCCGCCGCCGCCGGGGTGCTGGCCCTGCACCGGCTCGCCGTACGCGCCGCCGATCTCCAGCTGCTGGACCCGATCGGCGACGGCCCGGTGCTGCTGCTCAGCTGGCGGGTCGCCGCCGAATACGGCTCGCTGCCCGAGGCCGACCGGCTCCGCGCCGACCTGGTCCGGGCCCTGGACGGTTCCCTCGACATCCCGGCCCGGCTCGCCGAACGCGAACGCGCCTACGCCCGCCGCGCCCGCGCCGTACACGCCCCGCCACCCCGGGTCACCGTCGCCGCGGGCAGCTCCCGCACCGCCACCGTCATCGAGGTCCGGGCACATGACGCCCACGGCCTGCTGCACCGCATCGGCCGGGCCCTGGAGACCGCCCGGGTGGCGGTCCGCAGCGCCCACATCAGCACGCTGGGCGCGGACGCGGTCGACGCCTTCTACGTCACCAGCACCGATGGCGCACCCCTGACGGACGCGGCGGCCCACGAGGTCGCGGCGGCGGTGGAGGCGGCGCTGCAGTAGCCGGACGGACCGGGGCGGGGGAGCGGGCGGGCCCGGCGTACCGGAACGAGGCGGCAAACAGGGCAGGAACGGTTCACTTGCCGAGCCCGATACCCTAGAAGCCGACTGACCGCACCCCGCCCCCGACCCCGAGGATCGACGACCGCCGTGTTCGATACGCTTTCCGACCGCTTGGCGAGTACTTTCAAAAACCTCCGGGGCAAGGGCCGCCTGAGCGAGGCGGACATCGACGCCACGGCGCGCGAGATCCGCATCGCGCTGCTTGAGGCGGACGTCGCCCTCCCCGTCGTCCGGGCCTTCATCAAGCAGGTCAAGGAGCGCGCCCTCGGCTCCGAGGTCTCCCAGGCGCTGAACCCGGCCCAGCAGGTCATCAAGATCGTCAACGAGGAGCTCATCGGCATCCTCGGCGGCGAGACCCGCCGGCTCCGCTTCGCCAAGCAGCCGCCGACCGTGATCATGCTCGCGGGTCTGCAGGGTGCCGGTAAGACCACCCTCGCCGGAAAGCTCGGCCGCTGGCTCAAGGGGCAGGGCCACGCCCCGCTGCTGGTCGCCTGTGACCTCCAGCGCCCCAACGCCGTCAACCAGCTCCAGGTCGTCTCCGACCGCGCGGGCGTCGCCTTCTACGGACCCGAGCCGGGCAACGGCGTCGGCGACCCGGTCCAGGTCGCCAAGGACTCGATCGAGTACGCGCGCACCAAGCAGCACGACGTCGTGATCGTCGACACCGCCGGCCGCCTCGGCATCGACGCCGAGATGATGCAGCAGGCCGCGGACATCCGCGACGCGGTCGGCCCGGACGAGGTCCTCTTCGTCGTCGACGCGATGATCGGTCAGGACGCGGTCAACACCGCCGAGGCGTTCCGCGACGGCGTCGGCTTCGACGGCGTGGTGCTCTCCAAGCTGGACGGCGACGCCCGCGGTGGTGCCGCGCTCTCCATCGCGCACGTCACCGGCAAGCAGATCATGTTCGCCTCCAACGGCGAGAAGCTGGACGACTTCGACGCGTTCCACCCGGACCGCATGGCGTCCCGCATCCTCGGCATGGGCGACATGCTCAGCCTGATCGAGAAGGCCGAGCAGACCTTCAGCCAGCAAGAGGCCGAGAAGATGGCGGCCAAGCTGGCGAAAGGCCCCAAGGAGTTCACGCTCGACGACTTCCTGGCCCAGATGGAGCAGGTCAGGAAGATGGGCTCCATCTCGAAGCTGCTCGGCATGCTGCCCGGCATGGGCCAGATGAAGGACCAGATCAACAACCTCGACGAGCGCGAGGTCGACCGCACCGCCGCCGTCATCAAGTCCATGACGCCGGCCGAGCGCCAGGACCCGACGATCATCAACGGCTCCCGCCGCGCCCGTATCGCCCGGGGTTCCGGCGTCGACGTCAGCATGGTCAAGAACCTGGTCGAGCGGTTCTTCGACGCCCGCAAGATGATGTCGAAGATGGCCCAGGGCGGCATGCCCGGGATGCCGGGAATGCCGGGGATGCCTGGCATGGGGGGCGGCGCCCGGAAGAAGAAGCAGGTCAAGCAGGCCAAGGGCAAGCGCAAGAGCGGCAACCCGATGAAGCGCAAGGCCGAGGAGCAGGCCGCCGCCGCCCGCCGCGAGGCCGCCCAGGCCGGCAACCCGCTCGGTCTGCCGCAGGCCGACCAGGACCCGAAGAACTTCGAACTCCCCGAGGAATTCAAGAAGTTCATGGGCTGACCCGAGCCCTCCGGCGGCACCCCCGCCGTACGCATCGCGAGCCCCCGGCCACACCTCGTGGCCGGGGGCTCGGCGCGTCGGCAGCGGTCCGGGCGCCGGCTACCGCGTCCGCGCGATCAGATAGCGGAAGACGTTCGGCATCCACACCGTCCCGTCCGGACGCTCGTGCGGATGCAGCGCCTCCGCGAGCTCCTTCTCCACCTGCCGCTGCTCGGCCACCCGCAGCGCCGCGTCGAACACGCCCGTCGACAACAGCCCGCGCACCGCACTCGCCATGTCCGCGTACCCGAACGGGCAGGCCACCCGGCCCGAACCGTCCGGCCGCAGCCCGGCCCGCTCCGCCAGCTCCTCCAGATCGTCCCGGCCGCTGGGCCGCCACCCCGCGGACCCGGCCGCCCGGTCACCCCCGGCGTCCGCCAGCCGCTGCGCCACCCGCAGCACCCCGGCCGTGGCACACCGCTCCACCGGCCCCCAGCCACCCAGTACCACCGCGCTGCCGCGCTCGGCCAGCCCGGCCGCCGCGGTCAACGACGCCGCCAGCCCCTCGACGGTGCTCACACACCCCACCGGATGGAACGCGGTGACCACGTTGAACGCGGTGTTCCCGGACGCCGCCGCCTCCAGGCCGCCGCTGACCACCCGGGTGTGCTCCGGCATGCCGTCCGGCGTCAGCCGCTCACGCGCCAGCTCCAGCCGGGACTCGTCCGCGTCCACACCGCTGACCTGCGCCCCACGCGCCGCCGCCAGCAGCAGCGCCAGCCCGGAACCACACCCCAGCCCCAGCAGCCGGGTCCCCGGCCCGACGCCCAGCCGGTCGTACGCGGCTTCGTAGAGCGGCACCAGCATCCCTTCCTGGATCTCGGCCCAGTCACGGGCACGCGCCCGCGACCCGGCCGGCAGGGGCGGGCCCTCACAGCGCAGGGATGCAGAGTCCGGAAGCTGGTGCCGTACGAGCGTGGGTGACATCGATAGCGCCCCTATTCGCCGAGAACCGAACCTGTGCCGTACCGATCGCCCCCGTCATCACGCGTGGTGCGCCCCCGCAACCCAGACAACTGCGCATCCGTCCGGGCGTCCAGGGGGTGCGCCGGGGTTGTCTTCCGCGCGCCCCCGCATGCGCCGGGGCCGCTCCCTGAAGCGCCGTTCCAGGGTGCCCCGGCCGACGCCGATCCGCCACGCCAGCCGTCCCGCCGGGGTCGCTTCCGCACCTCCGTGCGCCCTCGCCCGGCGCCCGCGCGCGGCCCTACGGTGGGATACGGGCCGGTGCCGGGGCACACAGCAAGGCCCCGTAGCATCGCCGCGGCGCTCTCCGCAGCGGTCGGCCGTCGTTGGGCCATCCGGCGTACCCGGGCGCGCCCACGGGACGCCCCGCAGGTCGTCGGCGGGTACTCCGGTGCATACGCGGGGATACGTACCGGCTTGCGGGCCGGTGGGCGGCTTTCTATGCAGATCGGGGGACGCGCCCCCAGCACGGTGCATGCCCGGAAACTGACTGGTACGTGCAAATTATTTGGGATGGCCCGGAATCGGAACACTGGGCACCCCTGGCTCGTTGTTACGACGTGAGCACGACACCGCCTGTTCTCGCCGCCGAGCTGGCGCTCGCGTGGGCCGACATTCAACGGCACCACCCCGAGCTGCCGGATCTGGCCGCGCCCGAGTCCCTGATCGGAGAGTCGTCGTCCGCCTGCGGCGCCGAACTCTCCTTCGAACGGCTGCTCCACGAGGCAGTCCACGGCATCGCCGCCGCCCGCGGCGTCCGCGACACCTCCCGGGCAGGCCGCTACCACAACCGCCGATTCCTGGCGATCGCCGAGGAGCTGGGCCTGGACCACGCCGACGAGCCGCACCCCAGCAGCGGCTTCTCGCTGGTCACGCTCAACCCCGAAGCCAGAAGGCGCTACCGCCCGACCATCGAACGGCTTGGCAGAGCCCTGAAGGCGCATTCGGCCGCGACCGCCACCGACACCGCCCGCAGCTTCCGGGGCCCGGCCGCCCGGCACGGCTCCTCCGGGGGCGGCGTCCGCGTCAAGGCCGTCTGCGACTGCGGGCGCAATGTCCGGGTCGTTCCGTCCGTCCTCGCCCAGGCGCCGATCGTCTGCGGCGGGTGCGGCAAGCCCTTCCGGATCCCCGAGGTGGCCGCGGTCGGCTGACCCAAGTGCGTGTGGCACAATGGCTAGCTGTACTCGACAGTCGCACAGGACCCCTCTCTCCTCCGGCTGACGCGTCCATCGGGCACTCGGGTACCGCAACCCCACGCGGCAGCTCGCCGTGCCCCACCACGTCAAATCCAGGAGAACCCACTCCCGTGGCAGTCAAGATCAAGCTGAAGCGTCTGGGCAAGATCCGTTCGCCTCACTACCGCATCGTCGTCGCCGACTCCCGTACCCGCCGTGACGGCCGGGCCATCGAGGAGATCGGCCTGTACCACCCGGTGCAGAACCCCTCGCGCATCGAGGTCGACTCCGAGCGTGCGCAGTACTGGCTGAGCGTCGGCGCCCAGCCGACCGAGCCGGTTCTCGCCATCCTGAAGAAGACCGGCGACTGGCAGAAGTTCAAGGGCGAGCCCGCCCCGGCGCCGCTGCTGGTGGCCGAGCCGAAGGCCGACAAGCGCGCCCTGTTCGAGGCCGCCGCCAAGGCTTCCGGTGACGAGCCGAAGGGTGAGGCCATCACCCCGAAGGCGAAGAAGACTGACAAGAAGGCGGACGAGGCTGCGGCCGAGTCCACCTCCGAGTCCTCCGAGGCCTGAGCATGCTCGAGGAAGCCCTCGAGCACCTCGTCAAGGGCATCGTCGACAACCCCGATGACGTGCAGGTAGCCTCGCGCACCCTGCGCCGCGGGCGGGTGCTGGAGGTCCGGGTCCACCCCGACGACCTCGGCAAGGTGATCGGCCGCAACGGCCGCACCGCCCGCGCGCTGCGGACCGTCGTCGGCGCCATCGGCGGCCGCGGCATCCGCGTCGACCTCGTCGACGTGGACCAGGTCCGCTGACACGTTGAACACCGGCTCGGGCCGGGGAGGGCTTCGGCCCGCCCCGGCCCGTAGTCGTCGTCAAGGGAGAAACAAGCGTGCAGTTGGTAGTGGCGCGGATCGGCCGCGCCCACGGCATCAAGGGCGAGGTCACGGTCGAGGTGCGCACCGACGAGCCCGAGCTCAGGCTCGCGCCCGGCGCCGTCCTCACCACCGACCCCTCCTCCGTGGGGCCGCTGACCATCGCGACCGGCCGGGTCCACAGCGGCCGGCTGCTGCTGCGCTTCGAAGGCGTCACCGACCGCACCGCCGCCGAGGCGCTGCGCAACACCCTCCTGATCGCCGAGGTCGACCCCGACGAGGTCCCCGAGGACCCGGAGGAGTTCTACGACCACCAGCTGATCGACCTCGACGTGGTCACCCGCGACGGCACCACCGTGGGCCGGATCTCCGAGATCTCCCACCTGCCCTACCAGGACCTGCTGGTCGTCGAACGCCCCGACGGCAGCGAGGTCCTGATCCCGTTCGTCGCCGAGATCGTCCCGGAGATCGACCTGGAGGAGCAGCGCGCGGTCATCGAACCGCCGGCCGGTCTCCTCGACGACAGCCAGGCCGAGATCGCCTCCGGCCGCGAGGACAGCTGATGCGGCTCGACGTCGTCACGATCTTCCCCGAGTACCTCGAACCGCTGAACGTCTCCCTGGTCGGCAAGGCACGCGCCCGCGGCCAGCTCGACGTGCGCGTCCACGACCTGCGGCAGTGGACGCACGACAAGCACCACACCGTCGACGACACCCCCTACGGCGGCGGGCCCGGCATGGTCATGAAGCCCGAACCGTGGGGCGAGGCGCTGGACTCCGTCATCGCCTCCGGCGAGGGCGAGCCGGTCATCGTCGTCCCCACCCCCAGCGGCGTGCCGTTCACCCAGCAGCTCGCCGTGGAGCTCTCCACCAAGCCCTGGCTGATCTTCACCCCCGCCCGCTACGAAGGCATCGACCGCCGCGTCATCGAGGAATACGGCGACCGCGTCGACGTCCGCGAGGTGTCCATCGGCGACTACGTCCTGGCCGGCGGGGAGGCCCCGGTCCTCGTCATGGTCGAGGCGGTGGCCCGGCTGCTGCCCGGCGTCCTCGGCAACGCCGCCTCCCACCAGGACGACTCCTTCGCCCCCGGCCCGATGGCCGACCTCCTGGAGGGGCCCGTCTACACCAAGCCCCCCGAGTGGCGCGACCGTACGATCCCCGAGGTGCTGCTCAGCGGCCACCACGGCAAGATCGCCCGCTGGCGCCGGGACGAAGCCTTCCGCCGCACCACCCGCAACCGCCCGGACCTGATCGAACGCGCCGACCCCGCCGCGTTCGACAAACACGACCGTGCGATCCTCGCCGCCCTGGGCTGGGCGCCCGGGGAGGACGGCCGATTTGGGCGGACGACCGAGGCCGTGGAAGAATAGGCCGCTGTTGTGTGCGTCCGGCGCGCGCCCCTGCCACAGGGGGAACGACGCCCGCCCGACGGAACAGCATCCAAAGCATCCTTTTCGATATTCCGTTGATGACCTGTGGCATCAGCGAAGAAAGCAGTGGGTCATGCACCTTCTCGACTCCGTCGACGCCGCGTCGCTGCGCAGCGACATCCCGGCCTTCCGTCCCGGCGACACGATCAACGTCCACGTCCGCGTCATCGAGGGCAACCGCTCCCGCGTGCAGCAGTTCAAGGGCGTCGTCATCCGCCGTCAGGGCTCCGGCGTCCGCGAGACCTTCACCGTCCGCAAGGTCAGCTTCTCCGTCGGCGTCGAGCGCACCTTCCCGGTGCACACCCCGATCGTCGAGAAGATCGAGGTCGTGACCCGCGGTGACGTCCGTCGCGCCAAGCTGTACTACCTCCGCGAGCTGCGCGGCAAGGCCGCCAAGATCAAGGAGAAGCGCGAGAGCTGAGCCGCGCCGCCCCGGAGCGCGAATTTTTGCGCCCCGGCAACGCAAAGCCCCTCTCGCGCCGGGTGTCCGGATCCGGCCGGATAGGCTCAGGACCCGATGGACACCGACGCACATCTCACGGAGCGCGACCCCTCTCCCACCCCCGACGCGGGGCCGGAGCAGGGGTCGCGCTCCGCGCGTTTCACCGCCCTTCTCACCGCGCTGCGCCGCCGGCCGGTCACCCTGTTCGCGCTGTGCCTGGCCTTCGTCCTCCTGCTGAGCGCCTTTGTCGCGCAACCGTTCCTGATCCCCAGCTCGTCCATGGAGAACACCCTCCACATCGGGGACCGGGTGCTGGTCAACAAGCTGGCATACCGTTTCGGCAGCGAGCCCGCGCGGGGCGACGTGGTGGTGTTCGACGGCATCGGGTCGTTCGTTCACAGGGAGCAGGGGGAGAATCCCGTCACGGGTCTGCTGCGCGGCGCCGGAGCGGCGCTGGGCCTGGCCCGGCCCGCCGAGACCGACTACGTCAAGCGCGTGATCGGCATCGGCGGCGACCATGTGACCTGCTGCGACAAACGGGGGCGGATCGAAGTGAACGGTGAGCCCGTGACCGAGGGCTATCTCCACCCGGGGGACGCGCCGTCCTCGGTGGAGTTCGACATCGTGGTGCCGGAAGGGAAGCTGTGGGTCATGGGGGATCACCGCGCACGGTCCAGCGATTCCCGCGACCACCTCGGCGAACCGGGCGGCGGCACGGTCCCGGTCGACGAGGTCATCGGCCGGGCGGACCTGATCACCTGGCCGGTCAGCCGCTGGCGCACCATCGACGCACCGGACTCCTTCGCCCGGATACCGGCTCCGGCAGGCCCCCATGGGTAGCCGCGGACGCCCCCGGCACGGGCGCCAGGGCGGCAAGCAGGCCGGGCACGGGACGGGCGGCGCGCACCGCGAAGGCAGCGGTGCGTACGGCGAGGGCAGCGGTGGATACGGCGACGGGGGTGGCGGGTACGGCGATACCGCGGCACCCGGAAGGTCCCCGGCGGGCGGAGGCGGCACGGGTGCCACGCCCCGGCGGCCGGCGACCGGCGGACGGGCCGAACGACGCCGCCAGGCCAAGCGCATCAAGCGCCGCAGGCAGCGCTCCTACCTGAAGGAAATCCCCATCCTGGTGGGCGTGGCGCTGGCCATCGCCCTCGTACTGAAGACGTTCCTCGTCCAGGCCTTCGTCATCCCGTCCGGCTCCATGGAGCAGACGATCAGGATCGGTGACCGGGTGCTGGTCGACAAGCTCACCCCCTGGTTCGGCTCCAAGCCGGAACGCGGCGACGTCGTGGTCTTCAAGGACCCCGGAGGCTGGCTCAAGGGCGAACAGCACCAGCCGACGGACGACGGGGGCGCCTTCCAGCCGGTCAAGGACGCCCTGACCTTCATCGGGCTGCTGCCGTCGGCCGACGAGCAGGACCTGATCAAGCGGGTCGTGGCGGTCGGTGGCGACACTGTCAAATGCTGTGACAAGCAAGGCCGGGTCACGGTCAACGGCAGTCCGCTCACCGAGCCGTACGTCCATCCGGGCAATCCGCCGTCCCAGATCAAGTTCACCGTCAACGTCCCCACCGGGCGGATCTTCGTGATGGGCGACCACCGTTCGGACTCCGCCGATTCGCGCTTCCACCTGGACGAGCCGTACCGTGGCACGGTCTCGGAGGACAACGTCGTGGGCCGGGCAGTGGTGATCGCCTGGCCGTTCAGCCACTGGCGGCGCCTCGAAGAACCGGACACGTTCGGGACGGTGCGCGACGCGCCGGGCGCCAAGGCGTCCGCGGCGGGCGTGCCGCATAGGCTGTCACCCGAGAGTTTGACCGTACTCCCGACCCCTGCGGAACTCCCGCTCGTTATGGGAGTGGTGGGCCTGCGCCGGTTGACGGGCGGGCGAGTGCGTGGAGTGAGGAGCAGACGTGGGGGACTTGGCGGTCGGCGCGCGGTCCGGAACCGGAGAGCCCGAAGAACCGGCACGGCGCGGTGAGACCCCGCGGCCGGCGGCGAGTTCCGCGCATCAGTCACCGACACAGTCACGAGCGGAGTCCGAGCCGTCACGGCCGCAGTCACCGGCCGGCGTACGGGCCCGGTCACAGGGACCGGTGGCCCTGGACAAACCGGACGGTGGCAGCGCGCCGGATCCGGCCGGCGGGTCCGGCGGCCCCGGTGTGACGGACGGATCAGCGGGTGAGGAGACCGGCGGCAGCATGAAGAAGGGCAAGAAGCCGCGCGCCTTCTGGAAAGAGCTGCCGATTCTCATCGGGATCGCCCTGCTCCTCGCGCTGCTGATCAAGACGTTCCTGGTCCAGGCGTTCTCCATCCCGTCCGACTCGATGCAGGACACCCTGCAGCGCGGGGACCGGGTGCTGGTCGACAAGCTGACGCCGTGGTTCGGCGCGAAACCGCAGCGCGGTGAGGTCGTCGTCTTCCACGATCCGGGCGGCTGGCTGAACGAAACGCCGACCCCCGAGCCCAACCCCGTGCAGAAGGTCCTCAGCTTCATCGGGCTGATGCCCTCGGCCGAGGAGAAGGACCTGATCAAGCGGGTCATCGCGGTCGGCGGCGACACCGTCGAGTGCCACGGCAGCGGCCCGGTCAAGGTCAACGGCAAGGCGCTGAAGGAGAGCTCGTACATCTTCCCCGGCGCGACCCCGTGCGGTGACCGCGCCTTCGGACCGATCCACGTCCCCGAGGGCCGTATCTGGGTGATGGGCGACCACCGCGACGACTCCCTCGACTCCCGCTACCACCAGAACCTCAAGGGCCACGGCACGGTCTCGGAGGACGAGGTCGTCGGCCGGGCCTTCACCATCGCCTGGCCGGTCAACCGCTGGGCGACCCTGCCGGTCCCCGACACCTTCGACCAGCCCGGCCTCGACAAGGCCATGGCGGCGGCCCCGGCGGCCCTCGGGCTGGCCGGCGCCGTGCCGCTGGTGCTGTGGCGGCGGAGGAGGCAGGCCGCGGGTACGCGCGTCGGTGCGGCCGCGGATGCGGGGACGAGCGCGGACCACGGCCCGGAGGACGAGCGGGAGTAGAGCGTAGGTGTGGGCGGACGGCGCCTGGGGGTGCCATCCGGTGGTGACTGCCCGGGCCGTGTCCCGGGCAGTCGGCGTTTTGGGGGTTCTGGTGGGGGCTTCCCTGGGACGGGGCCTCTGGGGTGGTTGGCTTGGTGGGGATGAAAGCGTCCGCGGAACGGGACCGCGGGCCCGGCCACAGGTGCTGACCGCAGGTCGTACCCCCAGGTAAGGTGCCGTCCCGGATCTTCGACGCGGGCCGGGCCTGCGGGGTGGGAGCGCTGGATGAGCAGCAGTACGGAACAGAGGACCGACGGCCGCAGCCGGACGGCGGGCAGTGTGCTGTCCGGTCTCGCGGTGGCCGCCGGCTGTGTGCTGTTCCTCGGCGGCTTCGTATGGGCGGCCCTGATCTACCGCCCGTATACGGTGCCGACCGATTCGATGTCACCGACCATCGCGGCCGGGGCCCGGGTCATCGCCGAGAAGGTGAACGGCTCCGAGATACGCCGCGGCGACATCGTCGTCTTCAAGGACTCCGCGTGGGGCGACCTGCCGATGGTCAAGCGCGTCGTCGGCGTCGGCGGCGACAAGGTGGCCTGCTGCACCAAGCAGGGCCGGCTGACCATCAACGGCACCCCGATCGAGGAACCGTATCTGCAGGGCAGCGGCCCCGCCTCGCCCGTCGGCTTCAAGGCCAAGGTGCCCACCGGTCAGCTCTTCCTGCTCGGCGACCACCGCAGCGACTCCCTCGACTCCCGCGTCCACCTCACCGACGGCGACCACGGTTCGGTGCCGCGCGGTGCGGTCGACGCCCGGGTCGACGCCCGCGCCTGGCCGCTCGGCAGCGTCGGCGTGATGCAGCGCCCGGCCGCCTTCTCGGACCTCCCCGGCGGCACCTCCCAGCCGGGCCCCATCCAGCCCATCACGCTCGCTGTGGTGGCCGGCGCGGTCCTCATCCTCGGCGGTGCTGCCTACGGGCCGATCGCCCGGCGCAAGGGACGCACGCATGCCTGAGCGGCTGAACCCCGACGACGACTGCCGGCAGGAACGGCCGCCGGGCATCGGGGGAGAGCCAGGGCCCGGGGAAGAGGCGGGTCCCGGAGGGGAGCCGGGTCCCGGGAGGGAGGCGCGGGCAGCGGCCGAGCCGGTCGTCGCCGTCCGCCAGGCCTCCCGCGTCATCCTCCTCGACCCCGATGACCGGATCCTGCTCCTGCACGGCTTCGAACCGGACGACCCGACCGACACCTGGTGGTTCACCCCCGGTGGCGGCCTGGAAGGCGACGAGACCCACGAAGAGGCCGCCCGCCGGGAACTCGCCGAGGAGACCGGCATCACCGACGCCGTCCTCGGCCCCGTCCTGTGGAAGCGGCGCTGCGCCTTCCCCTTCGACGGACGACGCTGGGAGCAGGACGAGTGGTACTACCTGGCGAGGACCGACCGGACTGCCACCCACATGGAAGGGCAGACGGCCCTGGAACGACGCAGCGTCTCGGGACTGAAGTGGTGGACTTCGGAGGAACTGTCCGCCTCGCATGAGACGGTGTACCCGACCAGACTCGTCGAGCTGCTGCGCGCACTGCTCGACGAAGGGCCCCCGAGTGCGCCGGTCCTCCTGGAGACCGAGCGGGCCTGACGCACAATGGGGGGACGCACGGCTGAAGGGGATCTGCCATGAGCGCCGAGGACCTCGAAAAGTACGAGACCGAGATGGAGCTGAAGCTCTACCGGGAGTACCGCGACGTCGTCGGGCTGTTCAAATACGTGATCGAGACCGAGCGTCGCTTCTACCTCACCAACGACTACGAAATGCAGGTGCACTCCGTCCAGGGAGAGGTCTTCTTCGAGGTCTCCATGGCGGACGCCTGGGTCTGGGACATGTACCGGCCGGCTCGCTTCGTCAAGCAGGTACGCGTCCTCACATTCAAGGACGTGAACATCGAAGAGCTCAACAAGAGCGATCTGGATCTTCCCGGCAGCTGATCGACTGATCGACGCGATGACCGCAGTCGGTTCGACCGGCGCGGCCACGTGGGGCGGGGGAGCGCGGCCGCCGTCACCCGCCCGGGTGAGCGAGTTATCCACAACCGGCCGGTTGTCCACCAAGATCCAATAGATCCGGGCGGGGACGCCACAGTCGGTGCCGGAGGTGGTACCGATGAACGCCACGCACGCCCGGCACCCGGCCGGACCCGACACCCGAACCCCGCCCACGACCCGCACGACCCGCACGCCGTGCACGACCCCCGGGACACCAGGGGCCGGACCCGCACCCGCCCCTCGCAAGACGGCCCCCGCGAAACCCAAGGCGAACGCACCCTCGCCCCCGCCCCGGCCCCGGACGACCCGAAGGCGACGCCCCCCGGCAACGACCGCGCCCCCACGGACCGACATCCGCCGGCGCGCGCTCGGCCGCTACGGCGAAGAGCTGGCCGCCCGACACCTCACCGACGCCGGCCTGCGCATCCTGGCCCGCAACTGGCGCTGCCGGGAGGGCGAGATCGACCTCGTCGCCGCCGACGGCGACGCCCTGGTGATCTGCGAGGTCAAGACCCGCCGCGCCGGCCGGTACGAACACCCCATGGCCGCCGTCCGCCCCGAGAAGACCGCCCGCCTCCGCACGCTGGCGGAACGCTGGATGGAACGCCACGGCGGTCCACCGCCCGGCGGCGTCCGGATCGACGTCATCGGAGTCGTCCTGCCCACCCGCGGCGCCCCCTCCGTCGAGCATGTGCGAGGGGTGGCCTGAATGGGATTCGCCCGTACGTGCTCGGTCGCCCTGGTCGGCGTCGAAGGAGTCGTCGTCGAGGTCCAGGCCGACCTCGAACCCGGCGTCGCCGCCTTCACCCTCGTCGGACTCCCCGACAAGAGCCTCATCGAATCCAGGGACCGGGTCCGCGCCGCCGTCGTGAACTCCGGCGCCGAATGGCCCCAGAAGAAGCTCACCGTCGGCCTCAGCCCGGCCTCCGTCCCCAAGGGAGGCAGCGGGTTCGACCTGGCCGTCGCCTGCGCCGTCCTGGGTGCCGCCGAGCGCCTCGACCCCCGCGAGCTCACCGACCTCATACTGATCGGCGAACTGGGCCTGGACGGCCGGGTCCGCCCCGTACGCGGCGTACTCCCCGCCGTACTGGCCGCCGCCGACGCCGGATACCGCCAGGTCGTCGTCCCCGAAAGGACCGTCGCCGAGGCCTCCCTCGTCCCCGGCATCTCCGTCCTCGGGGTCCGCAGCCTGCGCCAGCTCATCGCCGTCCTCGCCGACGAACCGGTGCCCGAAGAGGAAGACCCGTCGGAGGAAGGCCGCCCCGACCCGTTGCTGGCGGGCCTGATCGTCCCCGGCACGGGCGCCGGCCTGCCGCGCGGCGACCACGTCCCCGACCTCGCCGACGTCGCAGGTCAGCACACCGCCCGCCGCGCCCTGGAGGTGGCCGCCGCCGGACGCCACCACATCTTCTTCAAGGGTCCGCCCGGCGCCGGCAAAACCATGCTCGCCGAACGCCTCCCGGGACTGCTGCCACCCCTGACCCCCAAGGAATCGCTGGAGGTCACCGCCGTCCACTCCGTCGCCGGCACCCTCCCACCAGGCCAACCACTGGTCGACCGGCCGCCCTACTGCGCCCCGCACCACTCCGCGACCATGGCCTCCCTCGTCGGCGGCGGCAACGGCATGCCCCGCCCCGGCGCGGTATCCCTCGCCCACCACGGAGTCCTCTTCCTGGACGAGGCCGCCGAATGCAGCCCCAGCGTCCTGGACGCACTGCGTCAGCCACTGGAATCCGGCCATATCGTCGTGGCCCGGGCGGCCGGCATGATCCGCATGCCCGCCCGCTTCCTCCTGGCCCTCGCCGCCAACCCCTGCCCCTGCGGACGACACGGCACCCTCAGCGGCGGCTGCGAATGCCGCCCCTCCTCCATCCGCCGCTACCGCGCCCGCCTCTCCGGCCCCCTGATGGACCGGGTCGACCTCCGCATCGCCGTGGAACCGGTCGCCCGCTCCGAACTCATCGCACTGAGCCGGGGCGCCGAATCCAGCGCGACCGTGGCCGACCGCGTACGGGCCGCCCGCGAACGCGCCGCGGCCCGCCTCGCCGGCACCCCCTGGCACACCAACAGCGAGGTGCCCGGCCATGAACTCCGCACCCGCTGGCAGGCCCACCCCGGCGCCCTCGCCCAAGCGGAACGCGACCTCGAATGCGGACTCCTCACCGCCCGCGGACTCGACCGCGTCCTCCGCGTCGCCTGGACCGCCGCCGACCTGGCCGGCCGCGACCGCCCCACCAGCGAAGACGTCAACTGGGCCCTGGAACTCCGCACCGGCGTACGCCGCGGCGCCCTGACCACGGTGGGCGGCGGACCCTCCGGCGGGACCGCCCCCGAAACCGCCTCCACCCGCCCACCAGACCCCCGGAACCAGGACTGACCGACCCATGACCGGACTCGACGAATGGGGCTTCGCCGCCCCCGGCCCCGCCGCCGACACCGAACCCCGCACAGGCGACAACACCTCCCCGCACGCTGACGACCTGACTCCCCCTGCCCACGCCGACCCCACAGGCCGATCACCATCCCGCCCCGCGAAGCACCCCACGACCGAACCGAGCCACCCCCACCCACCCGGCCGCCCACCCACTCCCCACCCGCCCTACGAACCACACCGCAGCGCCCGCGCCGCCCTCACCCGGATCCTCGAACCGGGCGACGAAACCGCCGGCCGCTGGCTGAACGACATGGGCCCGGTCGCCCTGCTGCACGCCCTCACCGACGACACCGCCGCCCCGCCGCCGGGCGCAAGCAAGACCAAGCTCACCGGACTGAGGCTGCGCGCCGCACGGGCCCGCCCTGCCGAAGACCTTGCCGCGGTCGCCGCACTCGGCGGCCGGTTCCTCTGCCCCGGCGACGAGGAGTGGCCCAGCCAGCTCGACGACCTCGGCGATGCCCGCCCCATCGGCCTCTGGGTGCGCGGCAGGGCCCATCTCCGGCTCTGGGCCCTGCGTTCCGTCGCCGTCGTCGGCGCCCGGGCCTGTACCGAATACGGAGCCCACCTCGCCACCACCCTCAGCGCCGGGCTCGCCGAGCGCGGCTGGGCCATCGCGTCCGGAGCCGCGTACGGCGTCGACGGCGCGGCCCACCGCGGCGCGTTGGCCGCCAACGGCGCCACCATCGCCGTACTCGCCTGCGGCGTCGACTACGCCTACCCGCGCGGCCACACCGAGTTGATCGACCGCATCACCGAACAGGGCCTGGTCATCGCCGAGTTACCACCCGGTAACCACCCCACCCGAAGCCGCTTCGTCCAGCGCAACCGCGTGATCGCCGCCCTCACCCGGGGCACCGTCGTTGTGGAGGCCGAACTCCGCAGCGGCTCGCTCGTCACCGCCCGTCGCGCGCTCACCCTCGGACGCTTCACGATGGGCATGCCCGGCCCCGTCACCAGCGGCCTGTCCGCCGGAGTGCACCAACTCCTGCGCGGCGAGGCCGCCCTGGTCACCGACGCCGACGAGGTCATCGAACTCGTCGGCAGCATCGGGGACCTGGCACCCGTGCGGCACGGACCGACCCACCTCCGTGACCTCCTCGACCCCGTCGCAACCCGCGTACTGGAGGCACTGCCCGCGCGCGGAAGCGCGGGCACCGGTCATCTCGCGCGGGAAGCCGGCACACCCCGCGACATCACCCACAACAAACTCTTCGAGCTGCAGTCCCTCGGATTCGTTCAAAGGTGCGGTGACGGCTGGGTGTTGGCCCGACGCGCCGAGACGACCGACGGTTCCCGGCGAGGCGGTACTTGACCTGGGGCGAACGGGTGAAAGGGTGAGGGGAATGACCGCAGAATCCAGTTTTGCCATGCTTCGACACGCGTGCCCGCCCCACGGCGCGACGGCGATAGTGCGCAACGGGCACACGGCATCCCGCCCACCCCGTCGCCGCGTCCACCCCCACGGCTCGCCCCCGGCGCACGCCCGGTATCGCACACACGCGTCGACACGCCGTACGAGGTAACCCTGAGGTGCGGGCAGCGGAACGTATCTGCGCACGCCCGAACTCGCTCTCCTCGCGGACCGCAACACTCCGGTCACGCTACGCTCACACCCAATTCATCCCTCACACATCCATCCACCCACGTCTCGGCAGAACGGCTCAAGGCGACGAATGCCCCAGCACACCTCCGGGTCTGACCGTGCGGCAGTACCACCTGCCGCACGCGGCAGCGTGCGCCCCGCCCCACCCACCTCGCTCGACGAGCTGTGGCGCTCCTACAAGGCTTCCGGCGACGGGCGGTTGCGGGAACAGCTGATCCTGCACTACTCGCCGCTCGTCAAGTACGTCGCCGGCCGTGTCAGCGTGGGCCTGCCGCCCAACGTCGAACAGGCCGACTTCGTCTCCTCCGGAGTGTTCGGACTGATCGACGCCATCGAGAAGTTCGACCCCGAACGCGCCATCAAATTCGAGACCTACGCGATCACCCGTATCCGCGGCGCCATGATCGACGAACTGCGCGCCCTGGACTGGATCCCCCGTTCCGTACGCCAGAAAGCCCGCGCCGTCGAGCGCGCCTACGCCACCCTCGAAGCGCAACTGCGCCGGACCCCGACCGAGGCCGAGGTCGCCGAGGAGATGGGCATCGCCCTGGAGGAGCTGCACGGCGTGTTCAGCCAGCTGTCCCTCGCGAACGTGGTGGCCCTCGAAGAGCTGCTGCACGTCGGCGGTGAGGGCGGCGAACGGCTCAGCCTGATGGACACCCTTGAGGACACCGCCGCCGAGAACCCCGTCGAGATCGCCGAGGACCGCGAACTCCGGCGGCTGCTCGCCCGGGCCATCAACACGCTGCCCGAACGCGAGAAGACCGTGGTCACCCTCTACTACTACGAGGGCCTCACGCTCGCCGAGATCGGCAACGTCCTCGGGGTCACGGAGAGCAGGGTCAGCCAGATCCACACCAAGTCCGTGCTCCAGCTCAGAGCCAAGCTCGCCGACGTCGGCCGCTGATCCCAAGCCCGGGTCCCGGAGCCCACCGCCGGCCCCGGGCTCGGAGCTCCGCTGAGGTGGCCGTCGAGTCGTCTGTCGAACTGCTTGCTGCCTCGTACGCCGAGTCGTCACGGCACCCCGTGGCTCACCCGTCCCCGGACGCCGTGTCGCCATGCGGAGTGCCGCGCCGGGGGCGTCATCCGTAGAGTGGTGACGTGCCCAGGATTCGAGCGGCCTCCGTGGCCGAGCACCGGACGATGCAGCGCGGCGCCCTGTTGGACGCCGCTCGCACCTTGCTGTCGGAAGGCGGAACCGAAGCGCTGACCTTCCCCGCCCTCGCCGAGCGCACCGGACTCGCGCGCTCCTCCGTGTACGAGTACTTCCGCTCGCGCGCAGCCGTCGTCGAGGAGCTGTGCGCGGTCGACTTTCCCGTGTGGGCCGCCGAGGTGGAGGCGGCGATGAAGCGCGCCGACACTCCCGAGGAGAAGATCGAGGCGTACGTCCGGCGACAGCTCGCCCTGGTCGGCGACCGGCGCCACCGTGCCGTCGTCGCCATCTCCGCCGGCGAGCTGGACGCCGGCGCACGCGAGAAGATCCGCGCGGCACACGGCGGCCTCATCGCCATGATCGTCGAAGCCCTCGCCGCCCTCGGCCACGAACAGCCCCGGCTCGCCGCGATGCTCCTCCAGGGCGTCGTCGACGCCGCCGTCCGCCGCATCGAACTGGGCGCCGCAGAGGACCCGACCGACATCACAGAGGCAGCCGTATCCATGGCCCTCCACGGCATCCACGGCTAGTACTGCTAGGGCGTTTCACGGCGGCGACGGGCACGGAGCCCTTCGCGGTGTCCACGGCTAGGGAGCGTATTTGGTTGTGATCAAGGGGCCGCTCGCGTGAGGTCCTTGATCCAGATCACGGAGGCCCGGAGGTGGAGTCCCGCGAGGTAG
>NZ_JBFACE010000065.1:0-25048 GCF_040640655.1 Streptomyces sp. NPDC021749
CAGCCTGCATCTGGCACAACTGGACCACCGGCGCCAAGATCAAACGATCCCTGATCGCCTACGACCACTAAGAACATCGGACTCAATCATCTAGGTGGCGGGTGAGCCCGGCGACAAGCCGTCCCCGGAACCCGCCGGCGGTCCGGTCGCGGCCGCGGCCGCATCACCGCTGGACCGGGCGGCGCCGTCGCGAGCGCCCGTGCTGTCGCCCGTGACCGTCGTCTCGCCCGCACCCGTGGACTTCGCCAGGTCGGTGGTCTCACCGGGGCCCGCGCCGGCTACGACCAACGACTCGGTCGACTGGGGTGTGGCCAACTGCGCGATGAAGGCGCCGGTCAGGACGACCACCCCGCCCAGGATCTGCGGAGCCGAGAGGTGTTCGCCGAGCAGCACCCAGGCCAGTACGGTCGCGATGACCGCCTCCAGGCAGGCGACGACCCCGGCCACCTGGGGCGAGAGCCGGCGGATCGACACCACTCCGGTCAGATAGGCCGCCACCGTCGCGACCAGCACGATCCAGGCGAGCAGCAGAGCTGCGGGCACCTGGGTGCCGTTCATGTCCGCGCCGCTGCCGAGGACCGTCCAGTCGAGCTCCCAGGGGCGCGCGATCGCGGTGAGGACGACGGCACCGATCAGCAGGCCGTACGCGATCACCCCCAGCGGGTCCGCGGTGTCCTCGCCGTCGCTGCCGTGGTCGGAGAGCACGAAGTAGCCGACCTGGCAGCAGGCCGCCCCGAGCGCCAGTGCCAGGCCGAGCGCATCGAAGCTCAGCCCGGACCAGATTTCGACGACACAGGCGAGACCGCCGACGGCGAGCACCACACCGACCGCCGCGGCACGGGTGACCGGCCGCTTCTGTACGAAACGGACCCAGCCGAGGACGAGCGCCGGCGCCAGGTATTCGATCAGCAGGGCCACGCCCACGGGGATGCGGGAGAGCGCGGCGAAGTAACACGCCTGCACACCGGCGACGGCGAGCAGTCCGAAGCCCGCGAGCAGGGCGGGCCGGCGGCGCGGCAGATCGCGGTGGCGCCAGGCCACCGGCAGCATGACCAGCGCCGCGCCGGCCACCCGTAGCCAGGTGACGTGCAGCGGTTCGAGACCGGCCGTGATCAGGGGTTTGGCGGCCACGCCCGAGCCGCCGAAGGCGAGCGCCGACAGCAGTGCGATACCGATACCGGCACCGCGTCCCCTCGGCGCGCCGGCCGCGCGCCCGTTGAGCGCGGGCGATCGCTGGTCCGACCAGGACCCCGGAGTTCCCTGGCCCGGGCCGACCGCTCGACCTGCCGTGCTCCCTGATGACGCGTGCATCGGGTCATCATGACAGCCGCCGTCAGCAGCGCAACCCCCGAGACCCCTGTCAGTCCTGGCCGGGGCGGTCCCCGTCCAGACGGGCGGCGAGCCGGGCGATGTCGGCGGAGGCCCGGCGCAGCACCTCGACGGCTCGCGATTCGGGGTCGTCTACGAGAGCGGCGAGCAGATCGAGGCAGTCGGCGCGGGTGTCGTAGCGGGCGTGCGCACGGTCGAGGGCGCCGTCTATGGCGGCGGCCGCGGCCGGTGACCATCCGGGGACACCGCCTTCGGTGACCACCGGAACGGCACCCGAGTCCTCTACCGTGCCGTGCCACTGGAGTCCGTAGCCGATGCTGCGCTGGACGAGATAGCCGAGCAGCCGGGCCACCTGCGGCCCGCTCTCGAAGGCCGCGCGTACGGCGGGGTCCGATTCCAGGAGGCCGTGCAGCAGATGGGCGGTGTCGACCTGCCGGTCTCCGTCCCGGGTCGCCCGCCTGCGGGCTGCGGAGACCACCGACGCGAGCTCGACGGTGAGCCGGCTGTCGAGGTCCTGCTGGACGGAGTCGTCGGCTCCGCTATACGCAGTACGGTTTTGCACAACCCCACCCCACCAGCCCCTGACCGTGCGAGCCTCCCCACCGGGAAGCATTTGCGCATCCCACGCTGGTTGGGGATGCCGCACCGGGATCTCATCCTCAGGGAGGAGATACGAGGGAGAGAATACGCAGATTCCGTGGAGGTCGGACATCCGGGGTCGTTGCCTTCCCCCTCGGCCGCCCTCTCTCACCGGCGAGCGACGCCCGGGAGCAGCACGCCCCTCGCGCTCCTCTCACTCCTCGAAAACTGACGCCACCTGACGGGTCATCAGGAACCGACGTCGCCGGTATTGAACCTTCCTCCCCGCCCGGCTACGTTCCGGGGCACCAGCCAGGACCATCACCGGAGGGGTGATCGCATGGCCGAAGTCACCGCACAGGCCCGCATCGAGGCGCCGGCCGAGAAGGTCTGGGACCGGCTCACCGACTTCGATGCGTACGGGCAGTGGAACGCCACCCACACCTCCTTCCCGAAGGGCGGCCCGGAACAGCTGGAAGTAGGCGCGACCTACGAGGAGAACATGAAGCTGATGGGCTTCCCCGCCGAGGTCATCTGGACGGTCCGGAACCTGGAGCCGGGCCGGTTGCTCGACATCTCGGGCAAGGGGCCCATGGGCGTCAGCCTCGGGATGCGTTACTCCCTCACCCCGGACGGCGAGGCGACCACCGTTCAGGTCGACGGGTCGTTCACGGGCGCCGCGGTCTCCCTGATGGCAGGCAAACTCAAGGACTCGGCGAGCACCGCACTGAACGAGTCGCTACGCAAGCTCGCCGGCCTGCTCACCTGAGACCCCGGCGCCGGGCCCGTCGTCAACCCGCCCCAACGAGAAGCCCGACGCCACCGCCTGCGACAGGGAGCCACGGAATCAGTCTTCTTCGGCGAGGATCAGATACAGCTCCTTGCGGGCCTTGTTGACCACTGCCATGGCCTTTTCCCGCTGCTCGGGACTGCCGGTGGCCCACACCTGCCGGAACGCCTCGACCAGGCCGCCGCCCGCCTTGCGTATCTCATTCATCGCCTCCCAGTCGACACCGCGGCCGGCGTCCTCCCAGGGGGCGTCCGAGCCGCTGTCGGCCTCGGCGCGGCCGGCGTCGGTCAGCGAGAACAGCTTCTTGCCGCCCTCGCTGGCACTGGCGATCAGCCCCTCGTCCTCAAGGAGTTGAAGGGTCGGGTACACCGAGCCGGGACTGGGCTTCCACGCCCCACCACTGCGCTCGGCGATCTCCTGGATCATTTCGTAGCCGTGCATCGGGCGGTCCTTCAGGAGCGCCAGTATCGATGCCCGCACATCCCCGCGCCGCGCCCGGCCGCGCGGGCCACCACGGCCCCGGCCGCCGCCGAAGGGCGGGCCTCCGAACGGCGGGCCGAAGGGACCGAAGGCGGAGCGTCGCCGCTCCCAGCCGCCCCCGAAGTCGCCCCGGCCGCCGTGACGCCCGGGCCCGTAGCGCTCGTGCCGGTACTCGTGTCCGTGATCGTGTCCTTGGGAACGCATGGTGACGTCCTCCATTCCTATCGTTGATCGGTCGCGATGCTTCAACGATATATCGGGACTGTTCGCCGAAGCAAGACCCGAGCTACATGTGATGCGATGAGAGCGAGGCACTGCGAGGCAGGGGTACGTCAGCGCCGCCCGCCGCCGGCATGACTCCACGCCGCGGGGACCGCGCGATTCGCGCAGGCCGGCCCGTGCCCACCGGCCCGCCCCGGCGTCGTCGTTCCGATCCAATTTTCCGGGATTGGCCTTGGCCCGTAGCTCTGTGGCCCCTCTACCCTCGCGCTCATGAGGATTCGCATCGTCGACGCCTTCACTGAGCGTCCGTTCGCTGGCAACCCCGCGGGAGTCGTGCTCTTCGACTCCGACGCTTTTCCCGAAACGGCCTGGCTGCAGCAGGTCGCCACGGAGGTCAACCTCTCCGAAACCGCGTTCGCACACCCGCTGCCGCAGGGCGGCGACGCCGACTGGGCGCTGCGCTGGCTCACTCCGGCCGCCGAGGTGAACATGTGCGGGCACGCCACTTTGGCCACCGCGCACGTGCTGCACAGCACCGGAACGGCCACCGGCACGGTCCGCTTCCGTACCCGCAGCGGGGTGTTGACCACGACGGCCGGCGACGACGGGGCGATCACCATGGACTTCCCGACCGCGCCGCTCACCCCGGTCGAGGTGCCACCCGTGGTCGCGGCCGCCCTTGGTGTCGACATCCTCTCGGCCCACGACACGGGCCCGAACGTCGGTGATCTGCTGGTCGAGCTGGCCGACGAGAAGTCCGTACGGGCCCTGGCCCCGGATCTCAAGACGCTGGCCGGGCACGGCGGCCGCGGGGTGATCGCCACTGCGCGCGCCGAGGACCCCACCAGGGGCCACGACTTCATCTCGCGATGCTTCTTCCCATCGGTCGGCATCGACGAGGACCCGGTAACGGGCAGCGCGCACACCGCGCTCGCCCCGTTCTGGTCGGCACGGCTGGGCCGCAATTCACTGGTCGGCCTGCAGGGTGCGGCCCGTACCGGCTACGTACGGACCGAACTGCGCGGCGACCGTACGCTGCTGACCGGTTCCGCGGTCACGGTGATCGACGGCGAACTGCTGACCAAGGCCTGACCGGCCGTCTTTGCGCTGCGCAGCTCGGCCGGGCGGCGCGGCCACGACGTCGCGACGCGGGGCCGACCGGGCCGGGGGACAGCGCTCCGGGCATGCTCCCGGAGCAGCCCCGGCGGCGGGCAGGGCCCTCGTTCGGCCCTGCCACGCCCCGAGCCGATCACCGGGCCCCGCACAACCCCGTACAGACGCTCTCCGAGCCGCCCCCGCCACCTTCTGCGCAGTCCCCGTGGCTGAGGACCGCGCAGCAAGGCCGGCCGGCCGCGGCTGCGGCATCTCCCGCACCGCGCACAGACGTCACGTCTGACAACCCCCGCCCGCCGTCAGGCCAGACGCCAGGCGCCACTTCCCCCTACCAGTCGGCCGCGCCGCGCCGGGCGCCCGCTCTCGGCCTTCCGTCCGCGCGCGAAACCTCACGACTCTCCCCCGCAAGCCACAAGCAACCCCCTCCCCCGACAAGCCCCCCTCACCCCGTAGGCACCCACCCCACCCGCCCCGCCAACACCGCATAGCCCACGAACGCCACGGTGTCGATGAGGGCGTGAGCGGCTACCAGGGGGCCGACACGGTGCCAGCGGCGGTAGAGGAGGACGAAGGCGGCGCCCATCACCATGTTGCCGAGGAAGCCGCCGATGCCCTGGTACAGGTGGTACGAACCGCGCAGCAGTGAGCTGGCCACCAGGGCGGCCATCGGGGTCCAGCCCAACTGGCCCAGTCTGCGCAGCAGATAGCCGACGACGATGACCTCCTCCAGTACGGCGTTCTGCACCGCGGAGGCGATCAGTACCGGGATCTTCCACCACACGTCGGGCAGCGCCTCGGGGACCACCGTCAGGTTGACGCCGGCCGCCCGCGCGCCCAGATAGAGCACCAGGCCGCTGCCGCCGATGGCGGCCGCCAGTCCCGTACCGCGGCTGAGGTCGAAGCCGGGACGCTGCCGGTCGAAGCCGATGGCGCGGAGGCCGCCGGCCCGTTCGCGCATCAGGAGATGCGCGACCAGCACCACGGGCACCAAGGCGGTGGCGATCCCGAAGAGCTGCCAGGCGAGATCCAGCCAGGGTCGGCCGGGTGCGTGGGAGGCGTTGAGCGTCGCCGCCTGGTGCTTGAGGCCGCCGGGTTTGGTGACCGACCCGATGAAGCTGATCAGTGACGACACCGCGCTGGCGCCCACGGACAGGGCCAGCACGATGAGCGTCTCACTGCGCAGGACGCTCCGGGGCAGTTGCTGGGGCCCGCCCGGTTGCGCGCCCGCGCCGGAGCCCTCCCCCGGAACGTCCCCACCGGCCCCGGGACTTGTATCCGACTGCACGCTTCCTCCACTTCTGCATTACCGCCTCTTCCCCGTCACCGCCCCGCTAGGGTCTCGACAGCAGGTACGAAGATCGCGCGCGACAGGCCGGGGCGGACGCCATCCACATGGCGCATTTCCGCCTCCCCCATCGATTCCCGATCGAGCTCCGAGAAGGAGAGGCGCTACCGCAATGGGACGACACAGCTTGCCCGACGGCCGCACGACGCGGTCCACGGGGGCCCGCCCCGGACCACGGCGCCGTACCATCGTCCTCTCCACCGGCCTCGTGCTGGCGGTGGCCGCCGGTTCCGTGGTGGCGCTGCGCAGCGGTCTGCTGCCCTTCGGCGAGCGGTGCGACGGCCCGTCGGTGCGGCTCGATGTCGCCGCCTCGCCCGATATTGCGCCGGCCGTCGAGGCGGTGGCAGATACGGCCCGCGAGAAGGGAATGCGTACCGACGGCAAGTGTCTCGATGTCCAGGTCGTCGCGCGACCGTCCCACGAACTCGCCGACTCCTTCGGACAGCGGCCCGCGGACCCGGAGTTCCAGGTCTGGATACCGGATTCGAGCCTGTGGGTGGACCGGGTCGCGGCGGAGAGCGGCACTCCGCTGACGGATGCCGGCGCCATCGCCTCGTCCCCCCTGGCGCTGGGCGCCGTCCCCGAGGCCGCCAAGTCCCTGGGCTGGCCGAAGAAGCGTGGCACCTGGGTCGGTCTCACCGAGAACGTGACCTCCGGCGGTGATCTGCGTCTGGGGGTCGCCGATCCCACCCGCAGCGCCACCGGGCTGCTCGCCCTGGCCCGTATCAGCGCCGCCAACGCGAAGGACGCCGAGGACGGGGACGAGGCGGACACCCGTACGGCGGCCACCGCCAAGCTCCTCTACCAGCGGGTCGCGGACGGCGACGATCAGGTCATGGCCACGTTGCCGCGCGACGACTCCGGTGCCGAGCGGGGCAATCCGCGACGTAACCGGGCGCTGCTGCTGTCCGAACAGGCCGCATTCGCCCACAACAAGGGGGCGGACGGAGGTCCGGACCTCGATCTCTTCTACCCGGAGGACGGCGCGGCCCGGCTCGACTACCCGTACGCGCTGGTCGACGAGGACGAGATGGGCCCCGAACAGGCGCGGGCCGCCAGCCGCTTCATGACGCTGCTGGGCGAGCCCGGCGGGCGGCGGGCGCTGCACGAGCACGGTTTCCGGGCCGGGGACGGCGCGGCGGATGCCGAGGTGGTGGCGGCGGCCGGCGGGCGCGATCCGCAGCCGTACACGGCCGCACCGGCCGATCCTCCGACGGCCAAGCAACTCCAGGCGCTGCTGGGCATGTGGACGATCACGGTGCAGAGCGCCCGGATCTCCACCGTGGTGGACGCCTCGGCGTCGATGGGCAACCCGGTGCCGGGGCGGGGCGGCCAGACCCGGATGGACCTCGCCCGGAATTCGCTCCTCCAGGCGCTGGCCACCTTCACGCCCGAGGACGAGATCGGGCTGTGGAAGTTCGCCACCCACCTGGACGGCGAGAAGGACTACCTGGAGCTGTCCCCCACCAGCCGTCTCGGCGACCGCGAGAGCGACGGCGGGACCCACCGTGACGCGCTCGCTGCCGCGTTCGGCTCGCTGGCCCCGGTGCCCCACGGCGCCACCGGCCTGTACGACACCGCCCTCGCCGCCTATGAGGAGGCCCGCCGGACGTATGCGAGCGGGAAGTTCAACGCGGTGGTGATCGTCACCGACGGGTCCAATGACGACGCCAGCGGTATCAGGCTCGATGCCCTGGTCACCCGGCTGGGGAAGCTGGCGGATCCGGGGCGCCCGGTGCCGGTGATCGGCGTCGCGATCGGTCCGGAGGCCGACGTATCGGCGCTGGAGCGGATCGTGGCACCCACGGGCGGTTCGGCCCACCGGGTGGACGATCCATCGCAGATCCACCAGGTGATCCTCAAGGCCGTCATGGCGGCGGGCAGCAAGGCGCCGCGCTGAGCGCCCGCCGCAGCCTGGATCGGTCTCGCCTCCCGGTGGCGCCTACGCCCCCTCGGCCGCCGCCTGGCGGGGGCCCGGCACCGTGGGGCGGGCGCCGAGTGGCCAGGCGACCGGCCAGGTGTGCACCGGCTGGCCGGTGTGCATCAGTTCGCTGTAGCGCCGGGTCATGGCGGCGAGTGCGGCGTCCCGGTCCAGGCCCTGGCGGCGGGCGTGGTGGTAGGCCGCGGCCTGCCAGGAGGCGCCGTTGACCCGCCGCCGGCAGCGCTCCTCGATGATGGCCAGGTAGTGGTCGCGGTCGGCCGGTTCCACCCCCCAGGCGTCGAGTCCGCGGGCCGCCAGCGGCAGCAGTTCCTGACGTACCAGCCGCACCGCCGGGATGTCGGCGAGGGCGGTGGTGCGGCCGGCGCGGGGCCACTGCAGGGTGGCGTCGATGCCGTACCGGCAGGCGGTGTCGAAGTTCCTGGCCGCGGCGGCGAACGGGAGGCGGGACCAGATGGGGCGCGGCTCCTCGGCCAGGGCGCGCACCAGGCCGTAGTAGAACGCGGTGTTGGCGATGGTGTCGGCGACGGTGGGGCCGGCCGGCAGCACGCGGTTCTCGACCCGGAGGTGGGCGACGCCGTCGGCGACCGCGTAGACGGGGCGGTTCCAGCGGTAGATCGTGCCGTTGTGCAGCACCAGTTCGGCCAGGTCGGGCACGCCGCCCTCGGCCAGGACCCGCAGCGGCTCCTGCGGTCCGCACACCGGCAGCAGGGGCGGGAAGTAGCGCAGGTTCTCCTCGAAGAGGTCGTATGCCGAGTCGACCCAGCGTTCGCCGAACCATGTGCGCGGGCGTACGCCCTGTGTCTGTAGTTCCGGTGCGCGGGTGTCGGTGGCCTGCTGGAAGACCGGCGGCCGCGACTCCCGCCACAGTTCACGGCCGAAGAGGAACGGTGAGTTGGCGCCCACCGCGATCTGTGCGGCGGCAATGGCCTGGGCGGCGTTCCATACGGCGGCGAAGCGGCCCGGTGTCACCTGGAGGTGCAGCTGGACGGAGGTGCAGGCGGCCTCCGGGGCGATCGAGGGCGAACGGGCCACCAGGTGCTCGACGCCCTGGATGTCCAGGACGAAGTCCTCACCGCGGGCCGCCCGCATCTGGTCGTTGAGCAGGACGTAGCGGTCGTTCTCGGAGAGGCTGGCCTTGGTCAGGTCGGCGGCGCCGAGGGTCGGCAGAATGCCGATCATCACGATGCCGGCGGCGACTTCGCGGGCCTTTCTCTCGGCGTAACTCAGGCCGGTGCGGAGTTCCTCGGCGAGCTGGTCCAGGACCCGGCCGGAGAGTCGGTGCGGGAGGATATTGACCTCCAGATTGCACTGCGCGAGTTCGGTCTGGAAATCCTGGCTGGCGATCCGTTCGAGCACCTGGGAGTTCAGCATGCGCGGCTGCCCGTCATCGCCGGCGAGATTGAGCTCGATCTCCAGGCCCATGAGATTCCGGGGCCGGTCGAACCGCTTCTCCACCAGGAGTCTGTGCAATCCTTCGAGACAGTCGTGTAGCTTTTGTCTATAACGCTCCCGGTCCGCCAGGTCGATCCCGTCCGCGGCGACCTTCTCCCCCATCGAGTGGGTCCCTCCTCCAGTGAACGGCCCGCGGCCACGGGCCGCTTGGGGGCGAACCCGGGCACGCCGGGGCTCGCGCTACGGTCGATGATGCCCCGGCAATCTGATCGATAACGCCTCGGGGGCGACCGGGTACCGATAGGCTCGAAGTGGTGCGGCGCCGGGCATCTTCCACCGGCATATCTCAGCGGCGATCGCCACCCGCATTTCGCTCGTGAGATTCGCCGACGAGATCCGGCCTACCGCAATGGCGAGGCAATGCGAGGTGGCGCGGCAAAGGCTCCGTACAAATTGGAGGAAATCACCTCGCGGACCGGTCCTGATTGCGCCTTGCCGGAAATCCGCAAGGCCAGTAGCCGAAACACTTTCAGAACATACGTCGTATAAACTCCGCTTACGAGGCAGAGACTTGGCGCCCCGTGTCGCGGTGTTCCCGCCCGTGCCGTGGTTCGGCGACAGGCCCTGATTCCCCACGCCGGGCCGCAGCCCCGGCCGGCCACGCTCTGACCCCGCACGCAAACAGCGCCGTTTGCACCTGCCATGCTCCACCGTGTCTCCGAAGTGAGAGGCGACCCACCATGCCGCTGCACGCTGCCCCTGCCCCCACGCCTGCCCTGCGCAGCATCCTCACCGCCCTCGGCTCGCCCACCGCCGTCCGCGAGGCCCCCGTTCCCGCCCTGCGCGCCCACCAGGGCCCGCTCAGCCCCGACCACCCCCTGCCCCTGCACGTCTGGGACGACGTCAGCCGGGCCGACGGCACGCCGCACACCCGGCTGGCCGGCTGGCAGTTCCTGGTCCGCGGCGGTGAACGGGCCGTGGCGACCGCCGAGGCGGTACTCACCGCCGACGGCTGGACGTTCGGACGGTTCTGCGGCGGCCCCTACGTGGCCTCGACCGAACGGGCGCTGGCGCAGTCCGAGGCGCTCACCGCGCCCTACCAGCCGCGACTGCTGTCCGTACCGGAGCTGTACATGCTCACCCTGTGGCTGCACGACGACCTCTCGTCCGACGGGACCGGGGGGCTGCCGGCCGCCGGTGACCTGCTGGTGCCGCTGGCGCCCGCGCCGCCCGGTATCGCCGCTCACCGCCCGCACCGCGTCGCCGACCTGCTTCCCCGGCTCACCCTGCGTCTGGCCTCCGCGCCCCTGCAGCTGCGCGAACCGGCCTGAGCCGCAAGCCGGCGGCGCCCTTCCGGGTACCCGCGCACCGGCGTACCACGCCCCTCACGAGCGTGCCCCGTGGCCTTTTCCGGCCGCGGGGCACGCTGTCGTGCTCACCCGCGCGGCCTAGCCCGTGGATACCACTCCCAACCCCCTTGAAGAGGAGAGCAATTGGGAGCAACCGCCCGCACGGGTGACGCGTCGATACCGAGTGAGTACCGCTGCCGCGAAATCCCTGCGGAATCCCCTCCGTAGGGCAACACTGGGACCGACCGAAGAAACGGGGGAGCGGCCATGGCCATCTCATCGAGCTCATCGAGCCGCACGACGACGTTCACCACACCGCAGCGAAAGACAACTCCCATGTGTCAGCACCAACCACCTTGCCCGTCAGCGGATTCCACCGACCGGGAGGCCGCACACCTTGTGGCACACCACCCGGAGCAGGGCTGGAGCCTGCTCTGCAACGGCGTCCTGCTCTTCGAGGACACCGGTGAACTGCTGCCGGACGGGCAGGTCATCGCCCCGCACCGGGCCCGGGTCACCGCGGCGGCCTGACCCCGCGCACCCGGTAGAACCACCAGGGCCCCCGGCAGAAAACCTGCCGAGGGCCCTTGCTGCTGCGGTGGAACGGCTCAGCCGTCGTACTCGTCCAGCGGCGGGCAGGAGCAGACGAGGTTGCGGTCACCGAAGGCGCCGTCGATGCGGCGCACCGGCGGCCAGTACTTCTCGGCCGCCACGACACCGCCCGGGAAGACGGCCTCCTCGCGGGAGTACGGGTGGGCCCAGTCGCCGCTGAGCGCGGCCGCGGTGTGCGGGGCGTGGCGCAGCGGGTTGTCGTCCTTGTCCCACTCCCCCGAGCCGACCTTCTCGATCTCCGCGCGGATGGCGATCATCGCGTCGCAGAACCGGTCCAGCTCGGCGAGGTCCTCGCTCTCGGTCGGCTCGATCATGAGCGTGCCGGCCACGGGGAAGGACATCGTCGGCGCGTGGAAGCCGTAGTCGATCAGCCGCTTGGCGACATCGTCGATGCTCACGCCGGTCGCCTTGGTCAGCGGCCGGACGTCGATGATGCACTCGTGCGCCACCAGGCCGCCGGGGCCGGTGTAGAGCACGGGGTAGTGCGGCTCCAGGCGCCTGGCGATGTAGTTGGCGCCGAGGACCGCGACCTGGGTGGCGCGCTTGAGGCCCTCGCCGCCCATCAGGCGGACGTACGCCCAGGAGATCGGCAGGATGCCCGCGGAGCCCCAGGGGGCCGCCGAGATCGGTCCGATGCCGGTCTCCGGGCCCGCGGTGGGCTGCAGCGGGTGGTTGGGGAGGTACGGCGCCAGGTGGGCGCGGACGGCGACCGGGCCGACACCGGGGCCGCCGCCGCCGTGCGGGATGCAGAAGGTCTTGTGCAGGTTGAGGTGCGAGACGTCGCCGCCGAACTTGCCCGGCTCGGCGAGACCGACCAGCGCGTTCAGGTTGGCGCCGTCGACGTAGACCTGGCCGCCGGCGTCGTGCACCGCGGCGCAGATCTGGGTGATGTGCTCCTCGAACACGCCGTGGGTGGAGGGGTAGGTCACCATCAGGACCGCGAGCTCGTCACGGTGCTTGTCGATCTTGGCGTGCAGGTCGTCCGCGTCGACCTCGCCGTCCTCGCCGGTCTTGACGACGACGACCTTCATGCCGGCCATCACGGCGCTGGCGGCGTTGGTGCCGTGTGCCGAGGACGGGATCAGGCAGACCGTGCGCTGGTCGTCCCCGTTGGCGCGGTGGTAGGCGCGTACGGCCAGCAGGCCGGCCAGCTCGCCCTGGGAGCCGGCGTTCGGCTGGAGGGAGACCTTGTCGTAGCCGGTGACGGTGGCGAGGCGCTCCTCCAGCTCCTGGATGAGGGTGAGGTAGCCCTCGGCCTGGTCGGCCGGCGCGAAGGGGTGCAGCTGACCGAACGCGGGCCAGGTGACCGGCTCCATCTCGGTGGTGGCGTTCAGCTTCATCGTGCAGGAGCCGAGCGGGATCATGCCGCGGTCCAGCGCGTAGTCCTTGTCGGCGAGGGTGCGCAGGTAGCGCAGCATCGCGGTCTCGGAGCGGTGCTGGTGGAAGACCGGGTGCGTGAGGTAGTCGTCGGTGCGCAGCAGCGCCTGCGGCAGCGCCTCGTCGGTGGTCGCGTCGAGCTTCTCGATGTCGGCCTGCACGCCGAAGGCGGCCCAGACGCCGGCCAGCTGGGCGCGGCCGGTGGTCTCGTCGCAGGCGATGCCGACGAGGTCGGCGTCGACCTGGCGGAGGTTGATGCCGGCCTTGCGGGCGGCGGCGACGACCTCGGCGGCCCGGCCGGGCACCCGCGCGGTCAGGGTGTCGAAGAACGCGCCGTGGACCAGCTCGACACCGCCGGCCCGCAGGCCCTCGGCGAGGATCGCGGCGTAGCGGTGGGTGCGCCGGGCGATGGTCCGCAGCCCCTCGGGGCCGTGGTAGACGGCGTACATGCCGGCCATGACGGCGAGCAGCACCTGCGCGGTGCAGATGTTGCTGGTGGCCTTCTCACGGCGGATGTGCTGCTCGCGGGTCTGCAGCGCGAGGCGGTAGGCCTTGTGGCCGTCGGCGTCCATGGAGACGCCCACGAGGCGGCCCGGGAGGCTGCGCGCGTACTGCTCGCGCACCGCCATGAAACCGGCGTGCGGCCCGCCGAAGCCCATCGGGACGCCGAAGCGCTGGGTGGTGCCGACCGCGATGTCCGCGCCGAGCTCGCCGGGCGAGGTCAGCAGGGCCAGCGCCAGCAGGTCGGCGGCGACGGTGACGATCGCGCCGAGCTCGTGGGCGCGCTCGATCACGGCGCGCGGGTCCCGGACCGCACCGGAGGCGCCCGGGTACTGCAGCAGGACGCCGAAGACGCCGCGCTCGGCGATCTCGGCGGGGATGCCCTCGGAGAGGTCGGCGACGACGACCTCGACGCCGGTCGGCTCGGCGCGGGTCTCGATCACGGCGATGGTCTGCGGCAGGCAGTCGGCGTCGACCAGGAAGACGCCCTGCTTGACCTTGCCGACGCGGCGGGAGAGCGCCATCGCCTCGGCCGCCGCGGTGCCCTCGTCCAGGAGGGAGGCACCGGAGGTGGGCAGTCCGGTCAGGTCGGCGACCATGGTCTGGAAGTTCAGCAGCGCTTCCAGGCGGCCCTGCGAGATCTCCGGCTGGTAGGGGGTGTACGCCGTGTACCAGGCGGGGTTCTCCATGACGTTGCGGAGGATCACCGGCGGCGTGAACGTGCCGTAGTAGCCCAGGCCGATCATGGGGGACAGCACCTGGTTGCGGTCCGCGAGGCCGCGCAGCTCCTGGAGGACCTCGGCCTCCGTACGGCCCTGCGGCAGGCCGAGCGCCTCCGCGCTCTTGATCACGTCGGGTACGGCGGCGGCGGTGAGCTCGTCCAGCGACCCGAATCCGATGTGCGCGAGCATCTTGGCCTGCGCCTCGTGGTCGGGGCCGATGTGCCGGTGCTCGAAGGGGATGCCGCGCTCCAGCTCGGTCAAGGAGATGCGGTTGGTGGTCATCTGCGGGGGCCTCCTGGTCAGTACGACCTACGAGGGGCACCACGGCGCGGGTGCCCGGACGGCCTCCCCCTCTGTCATCTCAACCTGAGAGCTTCACCGGCCCGCGCACGGCGGTCCGGCTTTCACCGTCGGTGAGGAGGGGTCCCGGAGCTGTGCCTTCCGTGGCCCGCCCTGCTTTCCAGAGTGACCTCGTCCGTGCGGTACGTGTGCCTGAGAGATTCCGGGGAGGATTTGCTCCTTCGGCGCCCTGGTCGCGAACGACAAAGGACTCTCCCGCACGGGTTCTGCGGCCATTCGCCAGCCTACCAGCGCACCACTCGAAGGATCCTTCGAGTGGCCGGGGCATGAAATGTGCCGTTTGGTAGTTGTCACAGGGCAGTTGCGACCAATTGGAGGGGCCGTGCAAACCGATATCGATCCCCGGAGCCTGATCGGCCGCAAAGCGTACGACCGCAACGGCGCGAAGATAGGCACCATCGACGAGGTCTATCTGGACGACGCGACGGGGGAACCGGAGTGGGCGGCCGTACGCACCGGGCTCTTCAGCCGGGACGCGTTCGTCCCCCTGGAGCCCAGCAAAATGGTCGGCGAGGGCCTGCACATCCCGTACGACCGCAAGCTGATCAAGGATGCCCCGGACTTCGGTGTGGGCCGCCATCTCTCCCCTGAGCAGGAACTCCAGCTCTACCACCACTACCGCCTGGATATCTCCTCCCCCGACTCCGACGCGGTCTCCCCGGGCAATTCGGGCACCTCCGACACGGACTTCGGCAAGATCGCCGGATCGGAGGACTGATCCGCCGCAGGCTCCCCGCCCACCAGCGGCAGGGGCTCCCCCGGCCGCAGTGCCGGGTCCTCGACGGCAAAGGTCCGCACCCTCCCCGGTGCGGACCACGGCGTCTCGAAGCGGACGGTCACTCTCCCCAGCCCGCTGCCCTGTACCCACCCCGCGCCGTACTCGTCGTGGACCACGTCCAGGCCCGGATGCCAGCGGCGCGGCCGCTCCTCCTCCGGCTCCTCCTCGACCGGCTCACTGCCGGCCCGCTGCTCCGCGGCCCGCGCCAGTTCCTCGGCCTCCCGCTCCGTCGTCAGCTGGGCGAACAGGTCCTCCTGCGTGAAGTCGGCCAGCCCGCTGACCCCCACGCCCAGCAGCCGGACGCCGCCGGTGGTGTCCACCAGCTCCAGCAGACGCACCGCGGCCTCCCGGATGACCGCGGGGTCGTCGGTGGGGCCGCGGAGCGTCTCGGAGCGGGTCAGCGTCGAGAAGTCGTAGTTGCGCACCTTGATCACCACCGTGCGCCCGGAACGCCCGGCCGCCCGCAGCCGCTGGACGCACCGGTCGGCCAGCCGCAGCACCTCCGTCCGCACCCGCGTCCGGTCGGTCAGGTCGACCTCGAAGGTGTCCTCGACGGAGATGGACTTGGCATCGCGCTCGGCCACCACGGGACGGTCGTCCTGCCCCAGGGCCATCGCGTACAGCCCGGCGCCGTGCGCCTTGCCCAGGAGCCGTACCAGCTCCGCCTCGCCGGCCTCCGCGGTCTCCGCGACGGTGTGGATCCCGGCCCGGCGCAGCGTCTCGGCCGTCGCGGGCCCCACCCCGGGCAGCACCCGCACCGGCATGGGTCCCAGCAGCTCCCGCTCGGTGCCCGGCGGAATGACCACCAGGCCGTCCGGCTTGGCCTGCTCCGACGCGATCTTCGCCAGCATCTTGGCGCCGGCCAGCCCCACCGACCCGGTCAGTCCGGTCGCCGCCCTGATGTCGCGCCGCAACTGCTCCCCCACGGCCCGTACGGCGGCCGTCTCCGGGGCCACCCCGCCCGCCTCCAGGTCCACGAACGCCTCGTCCAGGCTCAGCGGCTCCACCAGGGGGGACAGCGCGTGCAGCAGCCCCATGACCGTTTCACTCACTTGGCGGTACAGGGTGAAACGCGGACTGAGATAAGCGGCGTTGGGGCACAGCCGCCGCGCCTGGGCCGTCGGCATCGCCGAGCGCACCCCGAAGACCCGGGCCTCGTACGACGCCGTGGCGACGACGCCGCGCGGCCCGATCCCGCCGACCACCACCGGTTTCCCGCGCAGGCTCGGCTTCGCCGCCTGCTCGGCAGAGGCGTAGAACGCATCCATGTCCAGATGCAGGATCGTCGGCGCGGGTCTCACATGTCCGATGCTGCCGCATGGCACTGACAATCGACCCGTCGCCGGGCCGCGACCCGCAGCCGAGGCTCAGCCGGCCCGGTTGCGCCGCCGTGCCAGCTCGTCGTGCGGGTTCTTCCCGATCAGCGTCTCGCCGGTGTCCACGCGCTCCCCGTGCAGCTGCGAGAGCGCGCCCTCCACGTCCCGCCAGACCACGCCGACGGCGATCCCGAAGACGCCCTGGCCGCCCTGGAGCAGGTCGACGACCTGATCGGGCGAGGTGCACTCGTAAACCGTCGCGCCGTCACTCATCAGCGTCATCCGCGTCAGATCCGCCAGCCCCCGCGCACGCAGGTGCTGGACGGCGGTGCGGATGTTCTGCAGTGAGACCCCGGTGTCCAGCAGCCGCTTGACGATCTTCAGGACGACGACGTCCCGGAAGCTGTAGAGCCGCTGGGTACCGGAGCCGTACGCCGGCCGGATGCTCGGCTCCACCAGGCCGGTGCGCGCCCAGTAGTCGAGCTGCCGGTACGTGATGCCCGCTGCCGCACATGCGGTCGGGCCGCGATAGCCGATGTTCTGCGCCTCGCAGTCCCCCGACACCGCCGCGGCCGGTGCCGGGGTGCGGTTCGCCGTTGCGCCCACGTGGAGCGGCAACGCCCCTTCCGCCGCCATACCGTCGCCGGTGATTGCCACGCCGCCCTCCGTCCTCCACGTCCCGGACGGGACCTGCCATATCGACGGTATGCAGTCACTCGGGGTGCGTCAACGATCGCCGCGCTCGCCACGCCGAGTGATAATCACCCTACGAGTGGTTTCTCGTGACCTCGCGCGGGGAATGGCTAAATAGTTTGGCCGGAATCAGACCCTTCGCCCGTCCGGCCCCACCGGCTACTGGCTGTTGGTCCCGAAGTCCTCGGGTGAGATCTGGTCGAGGAACTCGCGGAACTTCTCCACCTCGTCCTCCTGCTCGTCCGGGATCGCGATCCCCGCGTCGTCCAGCACACCGTCGGTGCCGAAGATCGGCGTTCCGGTGCGCAGGGCCAGCGCTATCGCGTCGGACGGACGGGCACTGACCTCCACCCCGCTGGCGAAGACCAGTTCCGCATAGAAAACCCCCTCGCGCAGGTCGGTGATGCGGACCTGCGTCAGCTCCTGCCCCACCGCCTCCAGCACGTCCTTGAAAAGGTCGTGCGTCAGCGGCCTGGCGGGGACCATGCCCTGCTGGGCGAAGGCGATGGCGGTGGCCTCACCCGGCCCGATCCAAATGGGCAGGTAACGGTCGCCCCCCACCTCCCGCAGGAGCACGATCGGTTGGCTGGAAGGCATTTCCACCCGGACACCCACGACGTCGAGCTCGTTCACACAGCAACCCTAGGACGTGCCCGGCAGGTTTGGGTAGTCGGGCACTCTTTTGCTCACTACGGCCGGCCCCGCAGCGCGCCCTGGAGCAGCGCCGCGTGCAGCCGTACGGAGAGCGTGGCGAGCTCCCTGGCGGTGGCCTCGGCATGCGCCCTGGTCTGCGGATTACGGTGCCGCCGAAGGGGTGCAACGACCTGCTCGACCAGGCCCGCCTCGCGCTCGGCGGCCGCCTTGACGACCCGCAGGTGCCGTGGTTCGAGACCGAAACGGCCCAGGTCGGCGACAAGTTTGGCGACCGTGACGGCCTCGATGTCGTATCCGCCGTCCGCATGGGGGACGATGAGTCCGTACGACTCCCAGTCGGCGAGCGCCGACTCGTCCACCTCGGCGGCGGCCAGCAGCTCGGCCCGGCCGATCCGGGCAGCCGTGGGGGTTTCGCCGCCCGCTTCCGGGACGCCCTCGATCAGATCGCGGGCAGGCGCGGCGGGCGCCGGCAGCGTGACCTGCTCACCGCGTTCGACGGCGTCCAGATGCTCACGGATGACCTTCAGCGGCAGATAGTGGTCGCGCTGCATCCGCAGGACGCTCGCCAGCCGCTCCACATCGGCCGGGGTGAATTTCCGGTACCCGGAAGGCGTGCGCTTCGGCTCGACCAGCCCTTCGGCCTCCAGGAAGCGAATCTTGGAGATGGTGACCTCGGGGAATTCCTCGCGCAGCACGTTGAGCACCGTGCCGATGCTCACCGGCTTGCCGTCCGAGGAGGCGGTGCCGGAGTCCCCGGCACCGCCTTTCGGTGTATGGCGCATGTGCCTTCCCTGGCCGGTCAGATACCGGCGCCTCGCTGGCTCGCGTAGAAGACCAAGCGGTACTTGCCGATCTGGACCTCGTCGCCGTTGTTGAGGGCGACGGAGTCGATGCGCTCACGGTTGACGTAGGTGCCGTTGAGGCTGCCGACGTCGGCGACCGTGAAGAGACCGTCCGAACCGCGACGGAATTCCACATGGCGACGCGAGACCGTCACGTCGTCGAGGAAGATGTCGCTCTGCGGATGCCGGCCCGCCGTCGTCAGCTCGCTGTCCAGGAGGAAGCGGCTGCCGGAGTTCGGACCGCGGCGGACGATGAGCAGCGCCGAACCCAACGGAAGGGCGTCGACGGCCGCCTGGGCCTCCGGCGACAGGGCGGGCGAGAGGTTCTGGCCCGTCGTCTCCGAGTCGTACGCCTCAAGCCCCGAAATGGAGATCGTCGACGTCGTCTCGGAAGCCCGCTCGGGCTGCCCGCCCGCGCGCAGCGGCGCGCCACAGTTGGAGCAGAACCGGCTCGCCTCGGCGTTCCGGTGCCCACACCTCGTACAAACCGGCAAGGCCGGACCTCCGCCCGTGGGTGCGGCTGATGGTTCCTGGGAACCTATGCGGGCGGCACCGGAGGGGTCAACAGACCCCGCACCGTGCGCCCCGGACGGACCACCGACCTCATCACGGAAGAGCGGACGGTTCTCGGCCGCGCCGCTCTCGTCGGCCCGGCCCGCAGCACGGTGCCGCGCGGAGCCGCTGCCGTCCTCCTGACGCGCGCTCTTGCCGAACAGCTTTCCAAACAACTTCACGGGCGATTCCCCTTGAACGAAACAGACCCGCCCGTGGGGCAGGACGAACCCTCGATGCACACACCGGCCCATCCGGACATCCAGTGAACGTCCGTGGCCTCCAGACAGTTTCCACCACACACCACACGCACGGTGCGTCGACCCCCCGCTACCTCATGCCCTCCTGGGGCACTCGACATACCTGTACGCCTCACTGCGAGGACGACCGAGCGTAGTCAGGCCGCTTCGCCGCCCGCAAGGCGTCCACAATGATCTTCTCCTCACGGGTCACAGACACCTTGGCCTGCTCCTTTTCCAGTGTCTGGACCACTCCGCCGGGGATGTTCAGCGCCGGTTCCAGATCCTCCGGCTTGCCGATGACCTTGAAACGGTACGGCTGCGTGACACGCCTGCCGTCGATCTCCACCCCGCCCCGGACGTCCGAGAGCGAGGTGCTCGCGACGACCCGGACGTCGTTGACCTGGATGGCCTCGGCGCCGGCCGCCCGCAGTTCCTGGATGGTGTCCAGCAGCTTGTCCGCCTCCACGGAGTGCGTCGGGTCGTCGATGGTCAGGTTGATGCCGGGCCCCTGCGCCGCGACGGTCCCGGCCAGCACGCCCAGCTGCTGTTCCTTCTCCACGGTCTGCTTACGGGCCTCCTCGGCCTGGTCCGAGCTGTTGGCCAGCTCGGTCTTCTGCCCTTCCAGGCGCCGCTGTTCGTCCGTCAACCGCTGGGAGCGGTTGTCCAGCTCGTCCAGAATGCGCACCAAGTCCTCCTGGCGCGCACCTCGCAGCGCACTGCTGTCACTCGTGGAACGTACCTGAATCGCCAGGCCGAGGCCGAGAATGAACAGCAGCAGGGCGACGATCAGTTGAGCGCGGGTCAGCCGCGGCGGCCACAGGCTCGCCACCAGCCGCTCCCGACCCGTCTTCGGGCGTTCCGCTTCCCCGGCGCCGGTGTCCGCCGCCGGGGCCGAGGAGTCTGCCCCGTTGTCCGGCTTCTGTCCAGTCGTGTCCGGTTCCTGGCTTTCCGCGTCGTCCGCGGGCTTCGCCGACTCGTGGGTGCTCCGGCTCTCGGGCGGCATCGGCTTCCGGCCGGCCGGGCCGCGCTCCTGCGCCGGCTCCCGCCCTTCGGGCCGCTCCTGCCGCTGCTCCGGCTCCGGGGTCTCGTCCGTTGCCATCCGCCTCACGCCCGGAAGACGTGCCGGCGGATGGCCGCGGCGTTGGAGAAGATGCGGATGCCGAGCACGACGACGACGCCGGTGGAGAGTTGGGCACCGACGCCCAGCTTGTCGCCGAGGAAGACGATCAGGGCGGCGACGACCACGTTCGACAGGAAGGACACCACGAAGACCTTGTCGTCGAAGATCCCGTCCAGCATGGCCCGCAGACCGCCGAACACGGCGTCCAGCGCGGCGACGACAGCGATCGGCAAGTAAGGCTCGACCACCGTCGGCACCACGGGCCGAACCACCAGCCCGACCACGACTCCCACGATGAGGCCCAGTACGGCGATCACGATGTGCCCTTCCCTGTGTCGGCGCCGTCCGGCTTGGCGGCACCGGCCTTCGGCTTTGCGGTACGTACGATCAAGCTGGGCGCGGGCGGCAGCGTCAGCTCGCTCTCGGCGGAAATCCTGGCGCGGACGCCGTAGTTCTCCTGCAGAACGTGCAGGTACTGACCGTCGGCGCTGTCCTGGAACGCGGTGCTCAGCCGCTGCCCGTCCCCCACCGCCAGCACCGTATAGGGCGGCACCAGTGGCTTGTTGTCGACCAGTATGGCGTCTCCCGCGGCTCTGATCGCCGAGAGTGACGTAAGCCGCTGTCCATTGACGGAGATGGCCTCCGCGCCCGAGGCCCACAGGCCGTTGACGACGCGTTGCATGTCCCGGTCCCGTACCCGCCCGGTGTCCGAGAAGTCACTGCTCTCCCGCGGTCCGCCGCCGCTGGACTCGGCCCCCTTGGCGTCGTCCACGACGAGCTTCACGCCGGGCCCGGTGACCTGTGTCGAACCGGCCAGCAGGGCGAGCAGTTCGGCCTTCCCCCCGCCCTGCTGCTTCAGCGCCTCGCGCTGCATCCTGCTGACGTCGTCCCGCAGCGTGTCGACCCGCTGCTGCTGCCGGTCCGCCTCGCCCGTGCCCTTCTGGATGCGGTTGATCAGCTCCGTACGCTCCTTGGCGAGCGTCGGCGCGGATATCCGGGCCTGGGCCGCCCCGACGGTCACCACGAGCGCGGCCAGCACCAGACCGGCCGCGAGGCCCAACTTCGCCCGCAGGGTGCGCGGCAGACCGCGCACCCCGGCCTCGGACTTACGGGCGGCCGCCTCGGCGTACCCGTCGTCGAGGCTGTGATCCATCACGTTGGTCAGCAGCGACATGGACGCGTCGGGGCGCGCGGCCGGTCTGTTCGGTGTGCTCCGATCGGGGCGCTGCTGCGACATGCCGCACATCGTCGCACGTCGGCTCCGCAGTCTCCCAATGGCCCCACCGGCGTGCCCGATGCCCGGCCCGCCGGTGGGGTCCGGATCAGCGTCCGGCGCTGTCCACCACGGCCGACCACTCGTCCAGCAACTGCTGGGCGGAGGCGTCGTCCGGTCCTTCCGCCCACAGGCGCGTGACCGCCTCGGCCGGGTCGGGCAGGACCAGGACCCAGCGGCCGTCGGACTCCACGACCCGGACGCCGTCGGTGGTGTCCACGTCGCGGTCCCCGGCCGCCTCGACGACGCGCCGCATGACCAGGCCCTTGACCGCCCACGGGGTGGCCAGGTCGCGGCGCAGGACGTGGGCCCGCGGGATCCGTGCGTCGATCTGGCTGACCGTGAGCTGGGTGCGGGCCACCAGGCCGATCAGCCGGACGAAGGCGGCGGCGCCGTCGAAGACGCTGCTGAACTCCGGGATGATGAAGCCGCCCATGCCGTCGCCGCCGAAGACCGTGCCGTCCTCCCGGCCCACCCGGGTCAGATCGTCGGGCGAGGTCGTCGTCCACTCCACCTGCGTGCCGTGGTAGGCGGCCACCTGCTCGGCGATCCTGGTGGTCGTCACCGGCAGCGCGACCCGGCCGGTGCGCCGCTCGGCGGCGATCAGGTCCAGCATGACCAGCAGCGCGCGGTCGTCCTCGATGATCCGGCCGCGTTCGTCCACGAGGGACAGCCGCTCACCGACGGGGTCGAAGCGCACGCCGAAGGCGGCCCGCGCCGACGCCACGATCTCGCCGAGCCGGACGAGCCCGGAGCGCCGGGCGTCGGCGGTCTCGGTGGGCCGGGACTCGTCGAGGCCGGGGTTGATGGTGAGGGAGTCGACGCCGAGCCGGCCCAGCAGGCTGGGCAGGACCAGCCCCGCACTGCCGTTAGAGGCGTCCACGACGACCTTCAGCCCCGACTCGGCGATGCCCGTGGTGTCCAGGGACCGCAGCAGCGAGCCGGTGTAGGAGTCGAAGACGCTGGCCGGGAACGCCAGGTCGCCGATCTCGCCCGGGAAGGCGCGACGGTACTCCTGCCGGGCGAAGACCCGGTCCAGCTTGCGCTGCCCGGCCTGCGAGAGGTCGGCGCCCCGCTCGTCGAAGAACATGATGTCGACGGAGTCGGGCACCCCGGGCGTCGTACGGATCATGATGCCGCCGGCGCTGCCGCGGGCGGTCTGCTGGCGGGCGACCGGCAGCGGAACGTTCTCCAGGTCCCGTACGTCGATGGCGCTGGCCTGCAGCGCCGAGATCACCGCCCGCTTGAGGGCGCGGGCGCCGCGGGAGTGGTCGCGGGCGGTGGTGACGGTGGAGCCCTTCTTCAGGGTGGTGGCATACGCGCCGGCAAGGCGCACGGCGAGTTCCGGGGTGATCTCCACATTCAGGATCCCGGAAACGCCGCGGGCGCCGAACAGATGCGCCTGGCCGCGGGACTCCCAGATCACCGAGGTGTTGACGAACGCACCGGCCTCGATGGTCTTGAACGGATAGACCCGCACATTGCCCTGGACGATCGACTCCTCGCCGATGAGGCATTCGTCGCCGATGACCGCGCCGTCCTCGATCCGGGCGGCCCGCATGACATCGGTGTTCTTGCCGATGACACAGCCCCGCAGATTGCTCTGCTGCCCGAGATAGACGTTGTCGTGCACCACGGCCCGGTGCAGGAACGCCCCGCTCTTGACGACGACGTTGGAGCCGACGACGGTGTGCTCGCGAATCTCCACACCGGCCTCGACCTTGGCGTAGTCGCCGATGTACAGCGGACCGCGCAACACGGCGTCGGGATGCACCTCGGCACCCTCGGCCATCCACACGCCCGGCGAGATCTCGAAGCCGTCGATCTCCACGTCGACCTTGCCTTCGAGCACATCGGCCTGGGCCTTGACGTAACTCTCGTGGGTGCCGACGTCCTCCCAGTACCCCTCGGCGATATACCCGTAGATCGGCTTGCCTTCCTTCATCAGCTTCGGGAAGACGTCACCGGACCAGTCGACGGACACGTCGGGCTCGAAGTAGTCGAAGACCTCGGGCTCCATGACGTAGATACCGGTGTTCACGGTGTCCGAGAAAACCTGGCCCCAGGTCGGCTTTTCCAGGAACCGTTCGACGCGGCCGCCCTCGTCGACGATGGTGATACCGAACTCAAGAGGGTTGGGGACCCGGGTGAGACAGACGGTGACGAGGGCGCCCTTTTCCTTGTGGAACCGGATCAGATCGGTGAGATCGAAATCGGTGAGGGCGTCACCGGAGATGACGAGGAAGGCGTCGTCCTTGAGGGCCTGCTCGGCGTTCTTCACACTGCCGGCGGTGCCGAGCGGCTTCTCCTCATGGGCGTAGGTGAGTTCCATTCCCAGTTCTTCGCCGTCACCGAAATAGTTCTTGACGAGCGAGGCGAGGAATTGCACGGTGACCACGGTCTCGGTGAGACCGTGCCGTTTCAGCAGCCGCAGCACGTGCTCCATGATCGGCCTGTTGGCCACGGGAAGCAGCGGCTTGGGCATGCTGGACGTCATGGGGCGAAGGCGTGTTCCTTCGCCGCCGGCCATCACAACGGCCTTCATGTCGGAAGCGTCCTCCTCTGAAAGACGACGGTCTTGCCGACTTCACTTGCCCAGGGGCCCGCTGTTCCTGTTCCTACCTAACGGGCCCCGGGCCCAGGCACTATCTGCCGGTTCGAAGCGCTCAGTCGGCGGTGGCGTTCGCCTTGATGAGCCGGCGAACCTGGACCACGTAGAGGATCCCTGCCCACCAGTAGAGCGCCGTACCCCATCCTGCGAACGCCCATCCGAAAATAGCAGCGAGTGAGTGAAGCCAGCCGCTTCCGTCGCTCAGCAGGAGCAACGGGAAGGCATACATCAAGTTGAACGTAGCTGCTTTGCCCAGGAAGTTCACCTGGGGAGGGCCGTATCCGTGACGCGCGAGGATTCCCACCGCGATGAGGAGCATCAGTTCCCGCGCCAGCAGGGCCGCGGTGAGCCAGATCGGGAGGATGTCGCGCCAGGTCAGACCGACGAGCGTGGACAGGATGTAGAGGCGGTCGGCCGCCGGGTCGAGGATCCGGCCAAGGCTGCTGATCTGGTTCCAGCGCCGGGCCAGCTTGCCGTCCAGATAGTCGCTGACGCCGCTCAGGGCGAGGACCACCAGCGCCCAGGCGTCGGCAACCTTCGGACCCCCGAATTCCGGCCACAGGATCAACCACAGGAACAGGGGCACGCCGACGAGGCGAGCCATGCTCAGGATATTCGGGATGGTGAGGACGCGATCGGTCTGGACCCGCGTCTCCTGGACCTCCACCGCGGGGGCCTCCTGTGGGAAATGTGCCAACGATGCCCCTTGACCTTACCTGTCCCGTAGGCCGGGCCGCGCCGCGGGTCCCAAGATCGCCGAGAACGCAGAAAAGCCCCGCACCATACGGTGCGGGGCTTTCCCACAAAGATTGTTCGGCGGCGTCCTACTCTCCCACAGGGTCCCCCCTGCAGTA
>NZ_JBFACE010000066.1:0-25047 GCF_040640655.1 Streptomyces sp. NPDC021749
CGCTTCACCGACATGTGCAACGCCCGGGGCCTGCCGGCCACCCGCATCGGCGTCGTCGACGGCGAAGAGATCGACGTCCAGGGCCAGTTCACCATCCCGCTCAACGAACTGCGCACCGCCCACGAGGGCACCATCCCGGGGCTGCTGCCCTGACACGACGGTGGCCGTGGCCCCGTTGCCCGACCGGCAACGCAGCCACGGCCACCGCCGCTCCTTTCAGGGAATCAGCACCCTGCGCCCCACCACCCGGTAGCCGCCCCGGGCGATCCGGCGTACGACGTCGACGAGCAGTGCACGTTCGACCTCCTTGATGCGTTCGTGCAGCGTGGCCTCGTCGTCCTCGTCGTGCACCTGCACCGCGCCCTGCGCGATGATCGGGCCGGTGTCCACGCCGTCATCGACGAGGTGCACCGTGCAGCCGGTCACCCGGACGCCGTAGGCAAGTGCGTCGCGTACGCCGTGGGCGCCGGGGAAGCTCGGCAGCAGGGCGGGGTGCGTGTTGATGACGCGGCCACCGAACCGGGCGAGGAACGCCTTGCCCACGATCTTCATGAAACCGGCCGAGACCACGAGGTCCGGCCGGTGCGCCGCGGTCGCCTCGGCCAGGGCCGCGTCCCACTCCTCGCGGGTGGCGTGGTCCTTCACCCGGCACACGAAGGTCGGCAGTCCGGCGCGCTGCGCACGTTCCAGCCCGGTGATGCCGGTCCGGTCGGCGCCGACCGCGACGATCTCCGCGCCGAACCCTCCAGGGTCGGCGGCGATCGCGTCCAGGAGGGCCTGGAGGTTCGTGCCGGAGCCGGAGACCAGGACGACGAGGCGGAGGTTCGGCGCTCGTCGCCCCACCATGTCCGCCGCGTCCACCCCGTCCGCTGCTTTCGTCGCGTTCGTCGTGTCCGTCGTGTCCGTCGCGTCCGTCGCGTTCGCCGTGTCCGTCGCGTCCGTCGCGTTCGCTGTGTCCGTCGTATTCCTCCCGTTCGTCATGACAGGGCGTCCACCAGTGCGTCGCCGCGCAGGGTGCGCAGTATCCGGACCTCGCGGCCGCGCCGCTCGCGGGAGAGGAGGCCGGCCTGTTCCAGTTGCCGGCAGTGGTACGTCACCGTGCCGGCGGTGCAGTGCAGCAGGTCGGCCAGCTTGCCCATGGAGACGGGCTGGTTGCCCGTGCGGAGGATGTCGGCCCGGAGTTCGCCGAGCATCATGGCGAGCGCATCGGCGGCCGTCTCCGCCCGTGCGGCCTCGCCCTGCAGGAGCGGGGCGAGGCCGGCGATGGGATAGCCGAGGTACATGTGGCCGTTGCGGTCGACGTGGTAGGCGCAGGCACGGGTGCCGGAGACCAGCGGCATGAGCGTCAATTTTCGTACGGTGACGCCTTTTTCGATCGGTGCGTGGTCGGGCAGCAGAATGTTTCCGTCGACGAAGGCGATGCGCGGGCTGAGACTGGCGAGGAATGCGCTCATCGTTCCGGTGACCGAGGCGACTCCCGCGCGCTCGATTTCCCGTTCCAGTAACGGCTTTCCCTGCTGCCATACCGGCGCGACCGCGTCCCATAGCTTTCGCGTCATCCCGGCGTACGCCTTCAGGAATCCGACGGGATTGTCGACGGCCTTGCGCCAGGCCGGCGGCGCTTCTCCGCCGAATGTGCGCTCCAGATCGTCGAGGAGGGCGTCCGGCGGCATCTCGGCAATGCGCCGGACCTCGTCGCGCATCCTGGTTTCCCTGAGTTCGCCCCGCATGAGGAGGGACTCGGGAATGTGCAGGGCGCCGCCCGCGGTGATCGGGCCCATCACATCCGCCAGATACTCGGGGCAGGCCTTTCGTAGCAGCCTGCGCCTGCTCACCGGGACGCCCTGCGCGATACCGAGGACATCCGCCAGCAATGAGATGACCGACACCCCCGGGAGAAACGCTATCGATACGGGAATGTCAACGTTTTTACCCAGATGAAGTCCGACCGCTTGGGCCACTTCTTTTCCCCCGTTCAGAAGAACCACTGGTGAACCACGTTCACACCTGCGCGCCGGGGTCGGTCGGCCCCGGCGTACAGCAATGCTTCAGTCCTCGTCACGGCGCCCCGTCGGCGGTCGCGGCACCGGACCCGGCCTGAAAAAGATCGCGTATGGAATTACCCCTCCGTGCCGATGCACGGAGGGTCGGCGCGGATCAGGCCGAGAGTGTGTACATCATCTGCTCCCCCGCAGCAGGATGGGCCCTTGCCGTACTCAGAGTGAAGAGTGAAGAGTGAAAAGTCGGCTCGGACCGGCCGCGTGATGTCCACTTCGCTTGATGCGGTAACACCGAACGAAGCGTCACCAAACCTTTGAATGACCCCCACTTGGAGCATAGTTCACGCCACGCGCCCCCGGCAACCAGCCAAAGGTAAACTACGACTGAGTAGTTGAAGCCAATATCTTTCTTATGCTGCACCACAGAGGTGCTACAGCGGATTGCCGGAGCGGAATCCGTGTGTCGCGGCAGGCAAAACGGAATCCTTCAATCCCGGCACCGGCCGACACCTCGCACCCCCATTGTTCCGGCCGCCGGCCGCCGTTCGTCGCCCCGCGAAGGGCCGAACGTCGCCCGAATCCCTTTCTGATGACTCTTCGAAGGGCTATCCGGTTGCGCCGAGAAATGGCCATTTCCGCACAGCACCGGAACGCCACTCGACCCCCACCGCCATCTCATGCACCGAGATCATCTATCCCACGCATTGACTGGCTCCGGCGACCACGTGAGAGTGCGACAGGTGCACAGTGAAACGACTTCGGACCCGGCCGCACCACCCGCGGAGAGCAAGGAGAGCCTGCGGCGCGTCGCCGTGGCCTCGTTCATCGGGACGGCCATCGAGTTCTACGACTTCTACATCTACGGGACGGCCGCCGCGCTCGTCCTCAATCAGGCGTTCTTCCCGACCCTCGACCCGGTGAACGCCACCCTCGCGTCCTTCTCCACCTATGCGGTGGCGTTCGCCGCCCGGCCCCTCGGATCGGTGGTATTCGGCCACTTCGGCGACCGGGTGGGCCGTAAGTCCGTGCTGGTCGCCTCGCTGCTGCTGATGGGGCTGTCCACGGCGTGCGTCGGGCTGCTGCCGGGCTACGGCAGCTGGGGCATCTGGGCCCCGCTGCTGCTGATCGCGCTCCGCTTCCTGCAGGGCATCGGCCTCGGCGGTGAGTGGGGCGGGGCCGCGCTGCTGGCCGTCGAGCACGCCCCGCGCAGCCGCCGGGGTCTGTACGCCGCCTTCCCGCAACTGGGGCCCTCGGTCGGCTTCTTCGCGGCGACCGGGGTCTTCTGGCTGCTGTCGTCCGGGCTCGACGACGCGGCGTTCCGCTCGTGGGGCTGGCGGGTGCCGTTCCTGCTGTCCTTCCTCCTGGTCGGCGTCGGGCTGTTCGTGCGGCTGAAGATCAGTGAGACGCCGGTGTTCGCCCGGGTGCTGGACGCCCAAGAGGCCGGCACGGTCCCCGCCGTCGACGTACTGCGCCGCCATCCGCGCGAACTGCTGCTGGGCGCCGGCGGCATGATCATCGCGTACGGCCTCTTCTACACCGCCACCACCTACTGCCTCTCCTACGCCACCGGCACCCTGGGCGTCTCCCGCAACACCATGCTGGGGCTCTCCCTCGTCGCCTGCCTGTTCCTCGCCGCCGGCACCTGGCTCGCCGCCACCCGCTCGGACGGTGCCGGCCGCCGCACACTGGTCCTGCTCGGCAGCGGATGCGCCGTCGTCTGGGGCCTGGTGCTCTTCCCGCTGCTGGACACCCGGCAGCCGGCACTGATCGCGCTCGGCATCGGCGGGGCGCTGTTCTGCATGGGCATCGTCTACGGCCCGATGGGCGCGTTCCTGCCGGAGCTGTTCGGTACGACGGTGCGCTACTCGGGCGCCTCGCTCGCGTACAACCTCGGCGGCGTGCTGGGCGGCGCGGTGGCCCCGCTGGTCGCCACCCGTCTCCAGTCCTCGTTCGGCTCCGCGTCGGTGGGCTGGTACGTCAGCGCCATGGCGGTGGTCTCGCTGGCGTGCGTGCTGGCGCTGCCGGAGACCCGGGAGCGCGATCTGGGCTGAGCGCCGCGGCGGAGAGCCGGCCGGACTGGGGCGACTACCAGTAGCAGAGGGCGAGTTGGCGGACCACGGCCTTCACGACTGGAGCCACCAGCGCTCGCTCTCCGCCGACAGCGCCTTCCACAGCAGGTTGAGCGGATGGCCGGGCGCGTACGAGGCCCGCTCCCCGCGCCGGGTGAACACGCCGACCAGCACCTCGGTCCGCGGGCCCACGTCCCCGTCGATCTCCAGGGTGCGCAGGCCTCCGGCCTCCGGGAGCCGGCCGTCCGCGGCGGCCTCGCCGATGCCCCGGGTGACCAGCATCGCACCGCTCACCACGCCCGAGCGCAGCAGTTCGAAGCCGTAGTGGGCGGCCTCTATCTCGGCCGCCACGGAGAGCTTCTGGCGGTAGTCGGTGCCGTACCAGGCGGTGAGGAAGCGGCCGATGAGCCCGCGCGGGGAGATCACCAGGGGCAGCCGGTCCAGCTCGTGGGCGGGGAACGAGGTGCCGGGGAGCCGGTCCGGCGGCAGGTTGGTCAGCAGGGACAGGCCGCTGCGCCGCCACTCCATGACCTCGTAGGGCGCCAGCAGTTCCGTTTCTTCGCCCTCGGTGACCACCACGCTGCCGCAGACCAGGTCGAGTTCGGTGCTGCGCAGTTTGGTGAAGAGGTCGCCGGTGCGGACGTGGGTGACCTTGAGGTCGACGCCCTGGCGCTCGTACTCCTCGTTGACGCGTTCCACGGCGTCGAGCAGGAAGCCGAGCGTGTAGCGGGTGGTGCCGACCGACAGGGTCCGGCCGAGCCGGCGCCGGGCGTCGTGCACGCCCTCGGCCCACTCCCCCAGCGTGCGGCGGGCCAGCCCGACCAGTGCCTCACCGGTCGCGGTGAACAGGGCGTTCCGGCCGCGCCCTTGTTTGCGCACCAGCTCCTCGCCGCACAGCGCGGCGAAGGTGCGGTTCAGGGTGTCCAACTGCTTCTGCACACTGGACTGTTCGCGGCCCAGCCGGCGGGCGGCGCCCAGTGCGGTGCCCGCCTCGTGGACGACGATCAGCGTACGCAGCTGGTCCATGGTGGTGTCAAGCAGCTCCGTCGGGTACTGCTGCGGTCCGGACAAGGCCATGCGCCCCTACTCGTACTCGCGTCCCTGGAATTCAGGACTGTGCAGCATAGCCGGGCGCCCGATCACCGCCGGTGCAGGGGTGGTTACGCACGAAGGCCCCGGAGCGTCGCCGAGCGGGCTCCGGGGCCTGACGGGTGGTGCCGCCCGCGTGCTAGCGGTGGGTGGGGAACTCCACCACCTGCTGGTACGTCGGCCGGTTCTGCCAGCTGATGGTGTCGTGGGTCAGCCCGCCGACCGCGCGGTGGACGATCGCGTCCGCGCACCACTGGTCGCCGGCCTTGCAGCTGGCGTCGCCCGGGTAGACCTGCTCGGCCGTCTTGGCGGTGGCCTGGCGGAGGGTCGCCAGCAGGGTGTCGCGGCAGGCGGACAGGTCTCCGCCGCCGCAGTACCGCTGGGCCAGCGGGCCCTTGACCCGCTCGCCCAGTACGGAGCGCAGGTCCTTGTCGGCGTACGACCACCAGCCGTACTGGAACGCGGATCCGGCGTGCGCCCCGGTGGGGCCGTGGCCGGCCGACGGTGACTCGTCGATGCCGAGGTCGGAGGTGAGGGCGCCGTACAGGTCGTCGCCGAGCCCCGGCTTGAAGACGCCTTCGATCATCAGCGGCCACCAGGCGTCCATCAGGCGGACCGCGTCGGGATGGGTGTAGGTGTGCGAGCCGGGGCTGGTCTCCCGGCGCTGGGCGCCGTCCTTGCGCCAGGCCGCCAGCTGCTGGACGGCGGTCTTCAGCGCGGGGTCGGTGACCGGTGTGCTGTTCAGCACCCGCAGGAGTTCGGGCAGGATGTCCTCACCGCGCAGGTCGGTGACCGCGGCCTCGGACATCGCGCGGGTCAGCGACGCCCGGGTGACGCCGCCCTCCTGGGTCAGCGCGCGGACCCGGTCGTCCAGCAGGTTGCCGCGGTGCACCGAGCCGTTGCCGAAGCCGGCCGAGTCGTAGTCCTTGGCCTGCTTGTTGTTCCAGGAGATGTAGTAGTCCTGGTCGACGGACTGCGGGTGCTGGGCGGGCGGGGTGTAGTCGCTGGTGTTGGTGGCGGGGTCGTGGCCGCGCCACTCGTAGGCGTCGTCCGCCCTGACCGGCAGGGACGGGTCGACGTCGGGGTTGCGGACGGGGTTGAGGCCGCTGTTGAAGTACGCGATGTCGCGGGAGTCGGCGTAGAACCAGTTGAAGGCGTAGCCGATGTGCGCCGCGGCCTGCTGGAAGGACTTCGCGTCGTGCACCGCCGAGGGGTCGTTGAACATCTGAAAGCCGATGATCGAGTCGGCCTCGTGGCGGTAGGTGGAGCGCTGTGCGGTGTAGGCGACGGGCTTGCCGCCGATGGTGGCGCGGTGGGTGACCGTGCCGTACTTCGTCCGGAAGACCTGCATCCGGTACGAGCCGGCGGCGGTCGGGTCGGCGATGGTGGGCTTCCAGGAGTTGGTGCGCTCCAGCTTCTCCATGGGGACGCAGGCGCCGCGGTAGCGGTAGGAGGTGGAGTCCTTGGTGGCCGGCGAGCCGTCCTGGTTGCACAGGTCGACGGCGTAGGTGTCGGTGATGTCCTGGCCGGCGGAGGTGGCGCTCCAGGCGTAGTCCTGGCCGCGGCCGAGCTGGACGTACATGCCGACGCCGGCGAAAGAGGCGCCGCGGGCGCTGATGCCGGGGCCCTGGATCTCCTGGAGCATCAGCAGCTGCGGCGCGAAGTACCCGGTCTGCGGGCCGAAGACGGCGACGGGGTGGCCGCTGGCGGTGTGCTTGCCGGAGACCAGCAGGGCGTTGGACATACCGCGGTGCTGGGTGGGGTTGAAGCTCCCCTTGGGGAGCACCCCGTCCTTGAAGAGGCCTTCCAGCTTCCGGTACTTCTTCGGGGCCTTGACCGGGTCCTGGGGGGCGGTGCCGCCCTTGGCGGTGGCGGCGCCGGTCCGGTCGAAGACCAGGGGTTCGGGGGTGACCGAGCCGCGGTCGGGCAGTGCCGTGCCCTTGGCCCTGGCCGGTTTGACGGCGTAGGGGAAGCTCTGGCCGTCGTGCAGGGTCGTGGCGGCCTCGGGGTCGTTGCGCTCCCGGAAGGACTCCCAGACCTCGGTGCCCTTCTGCATGCCGTACTTCTGCTGGGCGGCGAGCAGGGACAGGGCGTTGGTGACCTCGCCGCCCCCGCCGTTGCCGAAGAGGCCGCCGACGACGGAGGCCAGGGCTATCAGGTCGGTGAGCTTGAAGGGCTCGATCTCCCCGGCGTTGGTGATCGCGTCGATGTGGCCGGTGAGCACGTATTCGCCGGGGAAGTAGCGGCCGTTCTTGGACTGTTCGCGGTAGGCGTTGATGCCGTCGACGTACGCCTGGGCGTCCGCCATGGCCTGCTTGCCGCGCTCCCCGTTGTGGTCCTTGATGTAGTCGACCTGCTCCTGGAGGTCCTTCTCGGTGTACGGGGCCTGCGGCCAGAACTCCTGCTCCAGGCCCTGGTTGGCGGGCGCGCCGCCGGCGAAGGAGGTCAGTTCGCCGCGGCCGATGTGGCGGAAGAGGTCCATCAGCCAGAGCCGGTCCTGGCCCGCGGCGTAGCCGGCGCCGAATTCGGTGCCGTAGCGGGTGGTGCCCTTGATGTGCGGCACGCCGGTCTTCTTGTCGCGGGTGATGGTCACGTCGTCGCGGGGCGTGGTGACCTTGCCGACCTGGTCCGCGGGGACGCCGAAGGACGCGTCGTTGAAGAAGTGGGTCAGGGTGTCGTCGGTGAGCGACTGGTAGCCGCCGGCCAGGGCGGCGTACGGGGCGAGTTGGTCGGTGGAGTGCTCGGGGTGGGTGCCGAACATCTTGTTGCCGAGGATCTCCACCAGGGTGGCGTTGCCGGTGGCGCCGGGCGGCAGGATGTCGGCGCACTGGCCCTGGCAGTAGTCGTGGGTCTCGTCGGCCGTGGTGGCGGCCGCGGTGGGAGGCGGCGCCATGAGCGTGGCACCCAGGGCGCACAGGGCCGCCACCGCGGCAGTCCTGAGCCGTCCGGTACGTCGTCGCATTCCTGCTCCTCGATGGGGGTCTCCTGCTGCTCCTCAAGAGCGCGGGGGAGAGAGGGTGGGCGGGACGTTACCGGCGGTTATCCCCGGCCGGAAGATGAACAACCGTCATCTTTTCTTCTTCCGCACAGACACCGGCCGCCGGCCGCCCGACACGTCGGAACATCGCTCGCGAAACCGCAAAAAAATTCGAGGGATCCGGCTGGTGATCGACTACGTCCCATCCCCGTCCAGTCGGGTCCCCCCCCCCCGGAGGTGGGATGAAATGGCCGGTTTCAGAGCCCTCGCAGAACAGGTCCGCAATCCACGACTCGTCGCGGCCCAGCGCCGCACCGCCCTGCGCAAGTGCCTTGAGCGGTTCGCCCCTTACGGGCACCGCGCCACCTGGCACCATCTGTGCACCCGGGCCGGTATCGCGACCCAGGATCGTGATCCGGACCCGGAGCGGCTGGTCGCCGCGCTCACCGAGCTGGAAGAGGCCCGCACCCTCTGGCTCGCGTACGAGGAGGAGTTCGCCGCCCGGCGCCGCAAGGAGAAGCACGACGGCATCCGGCAGGTCGGCGCCCTCGACGACTGGCACCGCCGCACCTGGGGCGGCTGTGACATCGTGCCGTGCGCCTCACCGCAACGGCATCCGGCGGCCCGGCTCGCGGTGGTGCTGCACCGCATGATCTCGGCCATGGAGGCCGGCCGGCCGCGGCACGACTGCCCCGTCTGCGGCTCCACCCGCTTCGCCTGGCTCCCGGAGGAGACGGACGCCCCGGCGCCCGGCCCGGCCTGCCACCGGTGCGGCGTGCTGGCCCCGGCGTCCGTACTGGCCCCCGAAACCCTGCGGGCCGCCCACCGGGCGCCCCACGTGGGGGTGTTCGCGGCCGCCTGAGCCCGCGTCGCCCCGCTGCCGGGGCCCGTTGTCAGACCCCGGTGTCATCCTGGGAGACATGTTGCAGGTATGTCTCAACGGGCCCCGGACCGCGGCCGATTCGCAGGCGGTGCCGATGTCGCCGGCCGCGCTCGCGGAGGCGGCACGGCAGGCGGTCGCGGCCGGCGCCGAGGAGGTCCACGTCCATCCCAAGACCCCGTGCGGCAGGGACTCGCTCTCCCCGCGCGTGGTGGGCCCGGCCCTGGAGGCCGTCCGGGCGGCGGTGGACGTCCCGGTGGGCGTGACGACCGGCGCCTGGGCCGAGCCGGGCCCTCCCGACCCGTCCGACGGGCCCGGGCGCTCCCCGGACCGCCGCGTGGAGCGCATACGGTCGTGGACGGTGCTGCCGGATCACGCCTCGGTGAACTGGCACGAGGAGGGCGCCGAGGCGGTGGCCGCCGCCCTGTTGGAGCGCGGCATCGGCGTCGAGGCCGGCCTCTGGTCGGGCACGCCGGGCCCGGGGCGGTTCCTCCGCTCGTCGCTGAGGTCCCGGGTGCTGCGGGTGCTGGCCGAAGTCACCGACACCGACGCCGAGTCGGCGCCGGCCACCGCCCGCGCGCTTCTCGCCGAGGTGACCGGCACGGCCCACGGCCGCCCGGTGCTGCTGCACGGCTGGGACGGCGGCGCCTGGCCGGTGCTGCGGCTCGCCGTCGCACTGGGCCTGGACACTCGGACAGGCATCGAGGACACCCTGCTGCTGCCGAACGGCCGCCCGGCCGCCGACAACGCCCAACTGATCGCTGCCGCACTGGCTCCGGAGAGCTGACGCAGCTCCTCACGGTCCCCCGCCGCGCGCGCCGTCGCGGCGGCTCAGTACCGCCGGTCGTCGCCGGCGCACCCCTGCTCGGCGCCCGTGCCGCGCCGCGCGCTCTGCGCGCGTGACCGGTCGGCGTCCTCGCGCGGCTGGTTCCCGCCCGCGCGCTGCTCGGCGTCCTCCGTGTCCCTGGCGGCGCGGTCGACCCGCAACCGCCGGGCGCCCGGGCCCCCTTCGCCCAGGTTGTCGTCCGGATTGGACAGCCCGCAGCGCTCCAGCGAGAGACAGCCGCAGCCGATGCAGTCGGTCAACCGGTCGCGCAGTTCGACGAGTTGGCTGATCCGTTCGTCGAGTTCGGTGCGCCAGACCTGGGACAGCCGGGCCCAGTCGTCGCGGTTGGGGGTGCGCTCGTCCGGCAGCTCCGCCAGCGCGTCCCGGATCACCGCGAGCGGGATCCCGACCCGCTGCGCCGCCCGGACGAAGGCGACCCGGCGCAGTGCGTCACGGGCGTAGCGCCGCTGGTTGCCGGCCGTCCGGGTGCTGCTGATCAGCCCTTTGGACTCGTAGAAGTGCAGCGCGGAGACCGCGGCGCCGCTGCGCGCGGAGAGCTGGCCGACGGTGAGTTCGTGAACCTTGTACGGAAGCTGGGGCACCTGTCCACCCTACGGGGTGCCTCCTGCCGGCTTTCGGTGATCGCGGCCCGGGCGTTGACAGCCGCCGGCCGCACTCCGCATCCTGAGCAAGCGCTTAGTAAGCGCCGGCCGGTGCGGACGGCGGCGAACGGATCCCGAGGAGGCAGACGGAGATGGCAGAGCCCCGAGTGTTTGGATCGCTCGACGAACTGCGGGCCGCGGTCGGCGAGGAGCTCGGCCCCAGCGACTGGCTGGAGATCGACCAGAAGCGGATCGATCTGTTCGCGGACGCCACCGGCGACCACCAGTGGATCCATGTGGACCAGGAGAAGGCCGCGGCCGGCCCGTTCGGCACCACCATCGCGCACGGCTATCTGACGCTGTCGCTGCTGCCCGCCCTCGTCCCGCAGCTGATGCGGGTGGACAACGTGACGATGGGGATCAACTACGGCACCAACAAGGTCCGCTTCCCCGCCACCGTCCCGGTCGGCTCCCGGCTCCGCGCCACGGCGAAGCTCGCGGAGGTGACCGAGGTGACCGGCGGCGTCCAGCTCACCACGGTCGTGACCATCGAGCGCGAGGGCGGCGACAAGCCGGTGTGCGTCGCGGAGTCGGTCAGCCGGTTCTACCTGTAGGGGCCCCTTCTGCCGGGGGCGTTTCTCCCGGGGGCGTTCCCCTTTGGGCGTCTCCCCGGGGGCGTTCCCCCGGGGGGGGCGTCTCCCCTCAGGCGCCGGCCTCCCGGAGGCCGTGCACGACCCGTGCGATCAGGTCGTGGATCAGCAGCTCGTCGGGTGCGCGGTTCTCCGTGAGGCGGTGCAGGTCGGCAGGGCCGAACCAGCCGTAGGCGGAGTGCTTGGACCACTCCAGGGCCGGCCGGTCCAGGTCCCCGTCGACCTCCACGAGGTAGTCGGCCTCGTGCCGGAGGCCGCCGCCGTCGTCCCCGGTCCAGGCGGTGACGCCCAGCAGCGTGCGCACCCGGCGGAGGCGCCAGCCGGTCTCCTCCGCCACCTCGCGCGCCAGCGCCTGAAGGAGGGTTTCGCCGGGCTCGACGTGGCCGCCCACGACGTCCCAGGCGCCGGGGAACAGACGGCGGTCGGCACTGCGCTTCTGCGCGAAGGCCTCACCCCGTTCGTTGAGGATGACCGCGCCGACCGTCCAGAGCTCGCCCCGGGCGGGCACCGGCACGTCGACGCCCGGGTCCACGATGACGGATGACATGGGCGCCAGCGTACGGGCGGGAACCCCGCGCCGGCGCCCGTTTTCTCGTTCCTCCCGGCCCTTCCGGAGCTGCCGGTCAGCCCTTCTCGGCGGGGCGGTACGTGGCCACGTGGACGCCGGTGCCGGTGGTGACCGTCGAGACCAGTTCGAGGGGGCGCCGCCCGCCGTCCGTGGGGAAGACCGTCTTCCCGCCGCCGAGCAGCACCGGCATGATCATGAGCCGGAGTTCGTCGACCAGGCCCTCGGTCAGCAGGGTGCGGACGAGCGTCGGGCTGCCCATGACGTGCAGGTCGCCGCCGTCGGTGGCGTGCAGTGCACGGATGCGGGCGACGGCCTCGTCCCCCGGGATCCGGGTGGTGTTGTGCCACGTCAGGTCGGCGTCGCCGAGCGTCCCGGTCACCACGTACTTGCGGACCGCGTTCATGTGGTCGGCGAACGGGTCGCCGGCCCGCCCGGGCCAGGCCGCGGCCATGGTCTGCCAGGTGCGGCGGCCGAACAGCAGCGCCTCCGTCGTGGCGACCGCGTCGTTGAGGGCACCGCCCATGACCGCGGGGTCGAAGTACGGGTGCGACCAGCCGCCGTGGGCGAAGCCGCCGTCGGTGTCCTCGTCGGGTCCGCCCGGTGCCTGGACGACGCCGTCCAGGCTCATGAACTCGCTGACCACGATGCGCATGGGGTGCTCCTCCTGCTCGCTGCCGCGGGGTTGCGGGGTCTTACTGGGCGCCCACCATGCGCAGCACGAGATCGGCGTAGAGGGCGCCGACCTCGTCGGGGGTGCGCGGGCCGTCAGCGGAGAACCAGCGGGCGACGTCGACGCAGAGGGAGAGCACCGCGAGGGTCGTGCCCGGCACGTCGTCGGCGCGGAACTCCCCGCTGTCCGCGCCGTCCTGGATGATCTGCCGCAGCAGCCGGTCGGTGCGGCGGCGCAGTCCGGCGATCTCGGTGTAGTGCTCGGGGCTCAGCGCCTGCAGCTCGTACTGGATGACCCGGGCGGTGGTGTGGTGCTCGGCGTGCCAGCGGGCGAAGGTGCGCACCGCGTCGCGGAGCCGCTCGGTGGCGCTGCCCTCGGCCTCGGCGGCGGCGCTTATGATGCGCAGCGCCTTCTCGTGGCCGATGCCGCTGATGCGGTAGAGCAGCTCTTCCTTGGTCTTGTAGTGGATGTAGAGGGCGGCCGGGCTCATGCCGGCCCGGCCGGCGATGTCGCGGGTGGTGGTGGCGTGGTAGCCGCGCTCCGCGAACGCCTCGACGGCGGCGCTGACCAGTCGTCGCGCGGCGTCCGGGGTCACTCCGGCCCACTCCTCGCTCTCCTCAGCAGCCCGCTGTGCCGCCGCACCCATCGCGCACCCCGCTCCTCGATCCGCCAGGGACCTTCCTCTGACGGATCGAACACCATACCTGGCTGGTGAGCAAGCGCTTAGGGGCGGCCGGGGGCCCTGGCCCCGGGTGCGACGGTGTACGGAGCGGGCGTTCAGAAGGCCGAGACGCCGGTCAGCGCGCGGCCGATGACCAGCTTCTGTATCTGGCTGGTGCCTTCGTAGAGGGTCATCACCCGGGCGTCCCGCAGCAGCTTGCCGACCGGGTACTCGTCGATGTAGCCGTAGCCGCCGAAGACCTGGAGGGCGTTGTTGGCGGCGCGGACGGCGGCCTCGGAGGCGAACAGCTTGGCCTGGGAGGCGGCGGTGGTGAACGGCTCGCCGCGGTCGATCAGATCGGCGACCCGCCAGGTCAGCAGGCGGGCCGCCTCGACGTCCACGGAGATGTCGCTGATCAGCTCCTGGACCAGCTGGTGTCCGGCGATCGGCTTGCCGAACTGTTCGCGCTGGCCCGCGTGGCCGAGTGCGGCCTCCAGGGCGGCCCGGGCGATGCCGACGCAGCCCGCGGCGACCGACATCCGGCCCTTGGCCAGCGCGGACATCGCGACCGAGAAGCCCTTGCCCTCGGGGCCGAGCATCGCGTCGGCGGGCACCCGGACGCCGTCCAGGACCAGTTCGGCGGTGGCCTGGCCGCGCAGCCCGAGCTTGCCGTGGATCTCGCGACGTTCCAGGCCGGGGGTGTCGGTGGGGACGAGGAAGGCGCTGATGCCACGGTGGCCGGGGGCGTCGCCGGTGCGGGCGAAGAGCAGCACCACATCGGCCCAGGTGCCGTTGGTGATGAAGGTCTTGGCGCCGTTGAGGACGTAGGTGTCGCCGTCGCGGAGCGCGCGGGTGGCGAGGTGGGCGGCGTCGGAACCGGTGCCGGGCTCGGTGAGGCCGAAGCAGCCGATCGCCTCGCCGGAGGTGAGCCGGGGCAGCCACTGCCGCTTCTGGCGTTCGTCGCCCCAGGCGGCCACCGTCTTGGCCACCAGGCCGAGGGAGACCGAGACGATGCCGCGCACCGAGGAGTCGCCGCGGCCCAGTTCCTCGGTGACCAGGACGTAGGAGAGGTGGTCGCCGCCGGAGCCGCCGTACTCCTCGGGGACGGTGAGGCCGAGGAAGCCGAGGTCGCCGAGGGTCTTCACGATGCCGCGGTCGACCTTCTCGGCGCGGTCCCAGGCGGCGGCGTGCGGTGCGACCTCGCGGTCGACGAAGTCCTGGGCGAGCTGCCGGACCGCGGTCTGCTCCGGGCTGAGCTCCAGATTCATCCCGTACCCCTTGTGGACGAGGAGAAGGCATTTAATTAGCACTGCTAGTTTTCTGGGAACAGCCTCTACTATGTGGCTCATGGCCCGACCCCGCAAGCCCCTGCTGAGCCGGGAGCGCATCGTCTCCACGGCGCTCGCGCTGATCGACTCCGAGGGACTTCCGGCGCTCTCGACCCGGCGTCTCGCCGCCGAACTGGGGGTCAGCGGCCCGTCCCTCTACAACCACTTCACGACCAAGGACGAGATCCTCGACGCGGTGGCCGACACGGTCATCGCCCAGGTCGACGTCTCGGCGTTCACGGGGGCGGGCGGCGACTGGCGCACCGGGCTGCTCGGCTGGGCGCGCTCCTACCGCGCCGCGCTCGCCGCCCATCCGCACATCGTGCCGTTCCTGGCCCAGGGCCCCGGCCGCCGCCCGGCCGGGCTGAAGATGGCCGACGCGGCGTTCGGCGGGATGGTCGAGGCGGGCTGGCCGCCCGCGCAGGCCACCCGGATCTGCGCGATGGTCCGCTACTTCGTCGCGGGCTCCGCGCTGGGCTCGTTCGCGCGCGGCTTCGTCGACGACCCGAGCGCCTACGACCCGGCCGACTACCCGCACCTGGGTCAGGCGCACCTCCTGGCGGAGCATCAGCGCCAGGTGGACGAGGGGGCCTTCGAGACCGGGCTGCGGGCGCTGGTGGACGGGCTGGCACTGCAGCACCCCGAACGCGTACCGCCGGCTGGCGGACAACGCGGGTAAAGTGCGCACGCCTGTGGCGGGAACGGGCAGGTGGGACGTTTCGCGGGAGGCGGTGTGCACGAGTCGGGCACGGCCGTCGGCGGCCCCTTCCGGGCCCCGTAGGGCGGGTGTGGCACCAGGACGCGGGCCCGGCCGCGCTCCCCGGTCCGGCCGCCGGACCGGCCGCGCTCCCCGGCCCGGCCGCTGGCCCGGCCGCCGGACCGGTCTCCCTCGGCCTCGGCAGCGGCACCGGCGTTCCCCCGGCTGCGCCGGGTCCCGGCCTGACGGGGACGACCGCGGGGCTTCAGAAGACCACCAGGGACCGGCCGCCCTTGCCCGCGAGCATCGCGTCGAAGGCGGCCGGGATGCCGTCGAGGCCGATGCGGTCGGTGACCAGTTGGGACAGGTCGAGCGCGCCGGACCGGACGTGCCCGGCGATGACCGGCAGATCGCGGGCCGGGTCGCTGTTGCCGTAGACGCAGCCGGACAGCGTCCGCCCGAAGTAGAAGAGCTCCAGGGCCGAGAAGGTCACCTGCTGGTCCTGGCCGCCGATGCCGACCACCGTCGTCCGGCCGCCGCGCCGGGTGGCCGACCAGGCCGTACGGATGGTGTCGGCGCGGCCCACGCACTCCACCGCGACATCGGTGCCCACCCCGCCGGTGAGCTTGCGGATCCGCCGGGCGGTGTCGTCCTCGCCCGCGGTCAGGAAGTCGGTGGCGCCCGCGGCCCGGGCCAGTTCCTCCTTCGCCGGGGAGACGTCGACCGCGACGATCGACGCGGCGCCGGCGATCCGGGCCGCCTGGATGGTGGCCAGCCCCACCCCGCCCACGCCGAAGACCGCCACCGACTCCCCCGCGCGCACCCGGGCACTGTGGTGGACCGCGCCCCAGCCGGTCAGCACCGCGCAGCCGAGCAGTGCGGCGTCGGCGAGCGGCACCCCGTCCGGCAGCGGCAGCGCGGCCCGCGCGGGCACCACCGTCTCCTCGGCGAAGGCGGCGGTGCCCAGGCCGGGGTAGAGCTCGGTGCCGTCGGCGGTGGTGGCGTACGGGGCGTTCGCGGCGAGGCCGGAGTTCACGCACAGCCAGGGCTCGGCGAGCCCGCAGAAGTGGCAGTCGCCGCAGGACGGCGCCCAGTTGAGGACGACCCGGTCGCCGGGCGACACCGAGGTCACGCCGGGGCCGACCGCGGTGACCGTGCCCGCGCCCTCGTGCCCGAGGACGGCCGGTGCGGGCTGGCGCAGGGTGCCGTTGGACAGCGAGAGGTCGGAGTGGCAGACCCCGGCCGCGGCGAGCCGGATGCGGACCTGGCCGGGGCCGGGCCCGGGCAGGTCGATCTCGGTGATCTGCAGCGGGGCGTTGACGGCGGGCAGGACGGCGGCGCGGACCACGGGATCTCCTCGGGCCAGTACGGGGGCGGGGGCGGGGCAGCCGGACCGGAGCTGCCGGACCGGTGCGGACTCTCAGAACTGCAGGGACTTGGTCTGGAGGTATTCGGCGAGGCCGTGCCGGCCCAGCTCCCGGCCGATGCCGGACTGCTTGTAACCGCCGAACGGGGCGAGCGGGTTGAAGCGGCCGCCGTTGATGTCGACCTGCCCGGTCTCCAGCCGGCGGGCGAAGGCGACCGCCTCGGCCTCGTCCCCGGCCCAGACCGCGCCGGCCAGCCCGTAGACGGTGCCGTTGGCGATCCGGGCGGCGTCGTCCTCGTCCTCGTAGCGCAGGACGGAGAGCACCGGGCCGAAGATCTCCTCCTGGGCGATGGTCATCTCCGGTGTGACGTCCGCGAAGACGGTCGGGCGGACGTGGAATCCCACGGCCAGAGGCGCCTCGGGGCCGCCGGCGACGAGCCGCGCGCCCTCGGCGACGCCCCGCTCGATGTAGCCGCGCACCCGGGCCTGCTGGGTGGCGTTGACCAGCGGGCCGATCTTCTCGCCGGGCACGTACTTGTCGGCCGCGGCGGCGGCGAGCTCGACGGCCTCGTCGTAGCGGTCGCGGTGGACCAGCATCCGGGTCCAGGCGCTGCAGGTCTGGCCCGAGTTGGCCATGACGTTGGCGACGCCGACGCCGACCGCCTTGGCGAGGTCGGCGCTGGGGAGGATGACGTTGGCGGACTTGCCGCCGAGCTCCAGCGCCACCCGCTTGACCGCGGCACCGGCCAGGGCGCCGATCGTCCGGCCGACGGCCGTGGAGCCGGTGAAGGAGACCAGGTCGATCCCGTCGTGGGCGGCGAGCGCGTGGCCGGCGACCGGGCCGAGGCCGGTGACGAGGTTGAACACCCCGGCGGGTATCCCGGCGGCGTCGGCGCACTCGGCGAACAGCCGGGCCACCAGCGGGGTGTCCTCGGCCGGCTTCAGCACCACCGTGCAGCCGGCCGCGAGGGCCGGCGCGACCTTGGCGACGACCTGGTGCAGGGGGTAGTTCCAGGGCGTGATCGCGCCGACCACGCCGACCGGTTCGTGCAGCACCGTGGAGTTGCCGATCTTCTCCTCGAAGGCGTACGTACCGGCCAGTTCGGCGTACGAGCCGCAGACGGCGATCGGCACCCCGGCGTGCACCGCCTTGCTGAAGGCGAGCGGGGCGCCGAGCTCGGCGGTGACGGTGGCGGCGATCTCGTCGGCGCGCGCCACGAGTTGGTCGCGCAGCGCGGCCAGCCGGGCGGCGCGCTCGGGCGGCGGGGTGGCGGCCCAGCCGGGAAGCGCGGCCCGGGCGGCGCGCACCGCGGCGTCCACGTCGGCGGCGGACCCGGCCGGGACGGTGGCGATGACCTGTTCGTCGGCCGGGTTGACGACCTCGATCGTCGCGCTGCCCTCGGCGGGCCGCCAGCTTCCGTCGATGTACATCGCGCCGTGCTGCTTCACGTCGTGGTCCTCCCGTGCCGGCCGGTGGTCGTCGACCCCAAACTAGCGCCGGTAGTTTTTCGCCGCCAGGGAGCCCCGCCCCCTCCCCGGGTGACGGTCGCCACGAGCCTAGGAGGACCGACGGGCCTCACGCCCTTGTCGAGGCCTTACGCATTTCCTCGATGACGCTGATGAATCCGGCATTGCCGTGGCCGGCCGCGATGGTGCGGTCCGCGAGCCCCTTGACGGCGTCGAGCACCTCGGTGTTGAGCCCGCGGTGCCGGGCCGCCTCCAGGACGTGGCCGATGCCCGTCGCCTCCATGACGATGTTGTCCTGGTCGCCGGAGTAGGCCCCGCGCGCCAGGTCCTCGGCCATCCCGGCGGCGATCGGCGGCAGGATGGCGGCGATGATCTCGGTGAACGGCGCGAAGTCCTTCGCCGCGATGCCCTCGGCGCCCGACAGCGCGAAGCCGTGCACCAGCCCGGCCATCGCCGAGTAGAAGAAGCCGAGCAGGGAGAGGTCGTAGACCGCCGCCGCACCGTGGTCCTCGCCGAGGAACGGGGCGCGGCCGCCCAGCGCCTTGAGCGTCGCTTCGTACGTGTCGAACGCCTCGCGGGCACCGCTGTAGAGGATGGTCGCCTCGGGCTTCCCGACGACCGGGGTCGGCACCATGATCGAGCCGTCGAGGTAGTCGATGCCGTGCCCGGCGGCCCAGGTGGCGGCGGCCCGGGCCCGCTCGGGGGTGTCGGAGGTGAGGTTGACCAGCACCCGGCCGGACAGCCGGGCACCGATCGGCTCCAGGATCGCCTGGGCCGCGTCGTAGTCGAGCACGCAGACGATCACCAGCGGGGCGGCGGCCACCGCCTCGGCCGCGGTGTCCGCCGACGACGCGCCCTGGGCGACCAGTTCGCCGGCCCGGCCCGGGGTGCGGTTCCAGACGGTCGTGGGGTGCCCGGCCCGCAGGAAGGCGGCGGCCAGCGCCCGGCCCATGGCGCCGAGGCCGAGGACGGTGACGGGGGTGCGGGTGTCGTTCGGGGTGTTCACAGCTGCTCCTCGCGGGGTGCTGCGGGTCCGGCCCGGTGCCGGTCCCGCGCTGCGCACCACCCTGCCGACCCGCGCTTACGGTTCCCTTCGGGTCTGCTTACGGTCCCTTCGGGGTCTGCTTACGGTCCCTTCGGGGTCTGCTTACGGTCCCTTCGGGGTCTGCTTACGGTCCCTTCGGGCGGCCTTGCGGCCGCCGCCCGCCACCCGCACGCTGCGCCCCTCCCCGGCACCCGCCGCCAGTCCCCCGGAGACCAGCAGCAGCCCGCCGAGCAGGACGAACGGCGCGGCGGTGCCCGCGAGTCCGGCGAGCAGCCCGGCGCCGGCCGGGGCTGCGACCTGGCCGAGGCGGTTGCCCGTCAGCCGGAGCGCGAGCGCCGTACTGCGGGCCCGGTCGGGCGCCGCCTGGACGACGGTGGTCATCGACAGCGGCTGGCCGACGCCCAGGCAGAAGCCGAGCCCGGCCAGCATCCCGGCCAGCGCCCCGACGGGCACCGGCAGCACCAGCGCCCCGCACAGCAGCCCGGCCAGCGCACAGCTGCCGGCCATCAGCGCGGTGCGCCCCAGCCACCGGATCATCGGCGTCATCACCAGCCGGCAGGCCACGGTGGCCGCGGCCCGCAGGCTGAGCAGCAGGCCGATGACGCCGGGCGCGATCCCCCGGTCCTCGCCGATCACCGGCAGGTACGCGGTGAGGACGTCGGTCGCGGAGAGCACCGCCAGACTCATGAAGATCCCGGCCGGCACACCCCGGGTGCGCAGGATGTCCCGCACCGGCACCGGCGGCCCGCCTGCACCATCCGGGGCCCCGCCCCCGGCAGTCGGCCGGCGCCGCTCGATCTGCCACAGCGAGGCATACGACACCGCGGCGACCGCCCCGGAAACCAGCAGCGCGGTGGCACTGGTCGCGGCCATCCGGCCGCCGTGCGCCGAGATCAGCGCGCCGGCCGCCATCGGGCCGATCAGCTGGCCGAGGGAGGCCCCGATGGTGAAGTGCCCGAAGTTGCGGTCCCGTTCGTCCGGGGCGCTGCGGCGGGCGACGACCGACTGGGCGCCGATGACGAAGCAGAGGTGGCCCAGGCCCATCACCCCGCTCCAGGCGGCCATCGCGGGCAGGCTGCCGGCCAGCCCGCTCAGCGCGCAGCCGCCGCTGATCAGCGCCACCCCGGCGACCAGCAGCGGGGCGCACCGGCCGTGGTCGGTGCGCCGGCCGAGCGGCACCGCGACCAGCAGCGGCAGCAGTGCGTAGACACCGGTGATCACACCGACGGCACGCTCGTCCGCACCGAGGGCGAGGGCCCGGTAGGAGACCGCCGGCCTGGCCATGCTCACCGCTCCCTGTGCGAAGGAGAAGGTGATGACCAGCCGCAGCAGCCAGCTCCTGCCGGGCCTCGCGGGTCCGTTCGCAGTCATCTGTGGGTGTGCAGCCTTCTACAGGATGCCGAAGAGCAGCCCGGCCCCCAGGACGACCAGCGACGTCAGGGCCGCCCACTTGACGGTGAACCTGGTGTGGTCGCCGAACTCGACCTTGGCCATGCCGACCAGCACGTAGACGGCGGGGACCAGCGGGCTGGACATGTGCAGCGCCTGTCCGACGAGGGAGGCCCGGGCGATCTCCACCGGGGCGACACCGTGCGCGGCACCGGCCTCGGCGAGGATCGGCACGATGCCGAAGTAGAAACCGTCGTTGGACATGAAGTACGTCAGCGGGATGCTGAGGACGCCGGTGACGATGCCCATGTGCGGGCCGAGTGCGTCGGGGATGCCGGAAACCAGCCAGCGGGCCATGTGCTCGACCATGCCCGTGCCGGTGAGCACACCGGTGAAGACGGCGGCGGCGAAGACCATGCCGGCGACGTTGAGCACGTTCTCGGCGTGCGCCGCGACCCGGGCCTTCTGGTCCGCCATGTGCGGGTAGTTGACGGTCAGCGCGAGCGCGGCTCCGAGCAGGAAGAGCACCGGGATCGGCAGGGTCTGCAGGATGAGCAGGGTGAGCAGCGCGACGGTGAGCGCGGCGTTGAACCAGTAGAGCTTGGGCCGCAGGGTTGCCCGGTGCGGGTCCAGTCCCTGGAGGTCCTCGTCGTGCCCAGCGCCGGCCGGGCCCGCTCCGGCGCCCGGTCCCGCGCCTTCGGAACCGTCGCCGGTGCCGCGCGGCGCGGCCGCCGCCCCACCCGTGCCGCCGGCGCCGGTACCCGCGCCGACCAGAACCTGCTCGCTCTCCTTCTCCTCCACGGTTTCCTCGACCACCCGGGTCTCCCCCAGCGTCAGCAGGCCCAGCCGCTTGCGCTCGCGCCGGCCGAGGACGTACGCGAGGGCGAAGACCGCGACCAGCCCGACGGCCAGGGCCGGGATCATCGGCACGAAGATGTCACCGGCGTCCAGCTTGAGCGCGGTGGCGGCACGGGCGGTCGGACCGCCCCACGGCAGGGTGTTCATCACGCCGTTGGCGGTGGCGGCGACGCCGGTCATGACGACCAGGCTCATCTTCAGCCGCTTGTAGAGCGGGTAGAGCGCCGAGACGGTGATCATGAAGGTGGTGGAACCGTCACCGTCGAGCGAAACGATCGCGGCGAGCAGCGCGGTACCGACCACGACGCGGAGCGGGTCCGCCTTGCAGAACCGCAGGATGCCGCGGACGACCGGGTCGAAGAGCCCGACGTCGATCATCACTCCGAAGTAGATGATCGCGAACATCAGCATCGCGGCCGTGGGGGCCAGGTCACCGATGCCCTTGACGACATAGTCGCCCAGGTGCGCGCCCTGTCCGACCAGGACGCAGAACAGCGCGGGAATCAGCACGAGCGCTGCCATCGGTGACATCTTCTTCATCATGATCAGCACCAGGAACGCGCCGATCATGACGAATCCGAGGATCGTCAGCATTAGGGGTACCTCACGTTCGCCCTTGAACATCTGCCGGGGGTGGCGGTCCAGGCACGTTAGGACCCGCAAACTTTTGTTAACAAGGTCTTGACGCCCGAGCAATAAGCGCAAAAGTGCAGGTCAATCCCCGGTGCGCGCTGCGCTGTGCGGTGCCGCGTACGTACCTGTCCGCGGCGCCGCACAGCGCAACGGCGAGCAGCCCCGCGGCGCCACGGACAGGTACGCGGGAGGCGCCGCAACGCGCAACGGCGAGCAGCCCCGCGGCGGAACAGACAGGTACGTACGGGGCGCCGCCCAGCGCAGCGGCAAGGGACCACCACGGCGCCGCAGCCGAGTGCGTGGGGGCTAATCCAGGTACGGGGACAGATACGCCCGCAGCAGCGACTTCGCCTCCGCGACGATGGCCGGGTCGCCGGCGGGGTCGACGCGGAACGCCAGCTGCAGGAGCGCGTCGGCCGTCTCGACGCCGACGAGGAACGCCGTACGCAGCCGCGCATCGGCGGGGTCCAGGCCGAGGCGCCCCGCCAGGAGGGCCAGGAGGCGGTCGGCGACCTCGTAGTTCGCCTGGCGGGTCTCGCGCGGGGCGGGGACCGTGAATTCGACCAGCGCGAACCCCGGCACCGTCCGCTTCATCGCGAGGTACTCGTCGACCACGACGTCCATCGCCCGGCGCCATTCCAGCCGCTGCCCCTCCGGCCCGGTCAGGCGGGCGGTGATCCGGTCCGCGTAGGCATCGAGGTTGCGGTGGGCGAGCGCCTCGGCCATCGCCCGTTTGTTGGGGAAGAAGCGGTAGACCGAGCCGATCGGGACGCCGGCGCGGACGGCCACGGCCCGGGTGCTCAGTTCCTCGTAGCCGGTCTCGTCGAGGAGTTCGGCGCAGGCGTCGAGGATGCGGGCAAGACGCTGGGCGCTGCGCCGCTGCACGGGGGCGCGGCGCAGGGAGCGGGGCGGCCGGTCGGGGCGCGGGGTCGGCTGCTGCACCCGTCCATCCTGCCCGCCCTTGCGGCCGGGAGTGTCCGTTGACGCCCCCTCCCACGCAATCCTAATGTCTTCCATAGGATTCCTTGAGCGGTGGGAGCGCGCGATGACAGGCACGGCCAACGAGCAGGCGAGGAAGACGGCCGAAGGGCTGGTGTACGCCACCGGGTTCGGCAACGAGCACAGCTCGGAGGCCGTCCCGGGCGCGCTTCCGACGGGCCGCAATGCGCCCCAGCGGGCCCCGCTCGGGCTGTACGCCGAGCAGCTCAGCGGCTCGGCGTTCACCGAACCGCGGGGGACCAACCACCGCTCCTGGCTGTACCGCATCCGCCCGTCGGCCGCGCACCCGCCGTTCGTCCGCGCCGAGCAGCGCGCGGTGCGCTCCGGACCGTTCACCGAGTGCGTGCCCGACCCCAACCGGTTGCGCTGGAACCCGCTGCCCGCCCCCGAGGGCCCGACCGACTTCCTCGACGGCCTGTGGACGCTGGGCGGCAACGGCGACGCGACGCAGCGCAGCGGCATGGCCGTGCACCTCTACCACGCCAACGCATCGATGGAACGGCGGGTGTTCAGCGACGCGGACGGCGAACTGCTGATCGTCCCCGAGCAGGGCGGCCTGCTGCTGCGCACCGAGCTCGGCCTGCTGCGGGTCGTACCGGGTGAGGTGGCGCTGATCCCGCGCGGGGTGCGGTTCCGCGTCGAGCTGCTGGACGCCACGGCTCGCGGCTATGTCTGCGAGAACTACGGGCAGCCCTTCCGGCTCCCCGACCTCGGCCCGATCGGCGCCAACGGCCTGGCCAACCCCCGGGACTTCCGGGCCCCGGTCGCCGCGTACGAGGACGTCGAGGGCCCGGTCGAGGTCGTCAACAAGTTCTGCGGCAACCTCTGGACCGCCACCTACGACCACTCGCCGCTGGACGTCGTCGCCTGGCACGGCAACCACGTCCCGTACGTCTACGACCTGCGGCGCTTCAACGTCATCGGGTCGATCAGCTACGACCACCCGGACCCGTCGATCTTCACGGTGCTGACCTCCCCCTCCGACACCCCGGGGCTGGCCGGCGTGGACTTCGTGGTGTTCGCGCCGCGGTGGCTGGTCGGGGAGGACACCTTCCGGCCGCCCTATTTCCACCGCAATGTGATGACCGAGTACATGGGCCTGATCGAGGGGGCCTACGACGCCAAGGCGGAGGGGTTCGTTCCGGGCGGTGGGTCGCTGCACAACATGATGTCGGCACACGGGCCCGACCGGGAGACCTTCGACAAGGCGAGCGCCGCCGAACTGGTGCCGCAGAAGATCGACGACGGGCTGGCGTTCATGTTCGAGACCCGGTGGCCGCTGACGCTCACCGCCCAGGCCCGGGACGCCGGCCATCTGCAGCGCGGCTACGACGACGTATGGCAGGGTCTCCAGCGCCACTTCCGCCTGTGACACCCGGGGACCGCTCGTGACCACCTTCGCTCCCGACTCGCTCGCCCTGAACCGCAAGCTGCCGCTGTGGTACCAGGTCTCGCAGTCGTTGCGCGCCTCCATACTGGGCCGCTCCCCCGACGCCCCGCTGCGGCTGCCCACCGAGGACGCGCTCGCGGCGCACTACGGCGTGAGCGTGCTGACCATGCGGCAGGCGCTCAAGGAGCTGGAGGCGGAGGGCCTGATCAGCCGGCACCGGCGCCGCGGCACGTTCATCGAGCCGGGTGCGCGGCGCGGTGCGCCGGTGCGGCTGCTCGGCTCGGTGGACGCGATCGTGGCCCAGCAGTCCGGGATGACCACCGAACTGCTGGACCACGGACCGGTCGCGGTCCCGTCCGAACTCGCCGAATACTTCCCCGAGTTGACCGAGGTCGCCGGATTCCGGCGACTGCGCAGCGACGAGAAGACCGGCGAGCCGACCAACCACGCGCGCAACTATGTACGCCCCGACGTCGCGGAGCGGATCGACCCTGCGGATCTGCTGCGCTGGCCGATGACAAAGGTGCTGCGGGACGCGGTGGGCGTCCGGATCAGCCGGATCACCGACACGGTCGAGGCCCGCCTCGCCGACCCGGAAACCGCCCGCCTCCTGGAGGTCCCCCTCCTCAGCCCGATCCTCGACTACACGGGTGTCACCTACGACACCGACGGCCGGCCGGTCGACGTCGCCCGCATCCACTACCGGGGGGACCGCTTCTCCTTCACGGTGACACTGGAGGCTTAGCCTTCCCCCGTACCCGTCTGCCCCGCCGCGGGGCTTGATCGCGTCGCGCAGTGTCGGGAATACCCGCCCCGGCCCGTCGAGTTGAGGCCCAGCAGGGGGCCCTCGCACCCCCTACGGGATCTGTTCGACCCACCCCTA
>NZ_JBFACE010000067.1:0-24716 GCF_040640655.1 Streptomyces sp. NPDC021749
TCTCCTACGACCCGGCCAACCACGACTTCATGGTGCGCACCCGCCAGGCGAAGGTGGACGGCATCGAGGTCCCCGACATCGAGGTCGACGACCCCTACGAGGCGGAGACCCTGGTCCTCGGCTGGGGCTCCACCTACGGCCCGATCACCGCCGCGGTACGGCGGCTTCGCACGGCCGGCGAGTCCGTCGCACAGGCGCACCTGCGCCACCTCAACCCCTTCCCGCGCAATCTCGACGCGGTACTCAAGCGTTACGACAAGGTGGTGGTCCCTGAGATGAACCTCGGACAGCTCGCCACCCTGCTGCGCGCCAGGTACCTCGTCGACGCCCACTCGCACAGCCAGGTCAACGGCATGCCGTTCAAGGCGGAACAGCTCGCCGCCGCGTTGAAGAAGGCCATCGATGACTGACACCACCGACAGACTGCTGCAGCCGGTTCCCAAGGCCGAGGCCAAGCAGTCCATGAAGGACTTCAAGTCCGACCAGGAAGTGCGCTGGTGCCCCGGCTGCGGTGACTACGCCGTCCTCGCCGCCGTGCAGGGCTTCATGCCCGAGCTCGGCCTGGCGAAGGAGAACATCGTCTTCGTCTCCGGCATCGGCTGCTCCTCCCGCTTCCCGTACTACATGAACACCTACGGGATGCACTCCATCCACGGCCGAGCCCCGGCCATCGCTCCGTATCCCACTTCGGTCCATGGAGACAGTCGTGACCTATGTGATCGCCCAGCCTTGTGTCGATGTCAAGGACAAGGCATGCATCGAGGAGTGTCCCGTCGACTGCATCTACGAGGGCTCCCGGTCCTTGTACATCCACCCGGACGAATGCGTCGACTGCGGCGCCTGCGAGCCGGTCTGCCCGGCAGAGGCAATCTTCTACGAGGACGATGTCCCCGAGGGGTGGAAGGATTACCACAAGGCGAATGCGGAATTCTTCCACGGCCTCGGCTCGCCCGGTGGCGCGGCCGCGACCGGATCGATCGAAGGCGATCACCCTTTGATTGCGGCCTTGCCTCCGAGCGCATGAGGAGAGATGGGCCGTGGGGGCTCGGTCACGGGCCGGCCGGGATGGGGTAGGCCTGGCGTCCCTGCACCATCGCCTTCGCGGTCCCGCAACACGGCTGACGGCCGGCGACGAGCGCCGCTGCGGTGACTGAGCAACAGCAGCGCACGTCGTGGCCTGGTGCGGGTGCATTCACTGCCCCGTCTCCGCCATCTCGACGATGCGACGGAGTTCGGCGATGTGGTCGGCGAGGGCCTGGCGGCCCGCCGGGGTGAGGGCGAGCCAGGTACGTGGATAGGAACTGCCACGGACCTTCGTGGCAGTGACGTAATGCGCGGCCTGAAGAACCTTGATGTGCTTGCTCAGCACCGAGTCGCTCACGTCGAGGGCCTGGCGGACCACGGAGAACTCCATGGCGTCCACAGCGGCGAGCAAACTGCAGATCTGGAGGCGGTTCGGTGCGTGAATCACTTCGTTGAAGGCCGCGTTGGTCATCGTCCTGCCCGGATGTCACGTTGCGCGGCCGCGTCGATGCGGTATCCGACAACGATGGTGAGGGTTCCGATCACAAGGCCGGCGCAACCGATGGCCCCGCGGAGGTCCGCGCCCCACTCCAGGGACATCCCGGTAACGGCGAGGAGGAGGACCGCAAGCGCGTAGAGGCCGAAGAGCAGGGTGGCGCCGGGAGTCGATGTGGAGCGGCGAAGCGATACCCCCGTCGCCCGCGGGACCGCCCAACCGAGGGCGACCATCACGCCGGTGAGTAACGGTACGGCCCAACTGGCCATGCGCAGGCTCATGGAGAGGAACAAGAGCGCCACCGTGACACCCAGCCCCACGTGGTACCACCACGGGCAGGCGATGCGGGCTGCGGCTTCGGCGCGTGACACGGCCACGGCGTCGAGGGCTGCGCGTGCCGAGCCGGCGTCCAGGTTCTCGGGGGGGTGCGAAATGCTTTCCATGACGGAAAGAATGTCAGACCACTGTCCGTCTTGGAAAGTAGATTTGACGAATCCATGCCGGGCGGGGGGCGCGCGAGCCGCGGCCACGGCCCGTGCCGGCGCCCGCTCCCCGGACGTCCTGCCGGTCGGTCCGACGTAGCCCGGTGCGACGGACCGGCCCGCGCCCCAGGTGAGCCCTGCCAGACTCGTCCACCATGAGCAGCGATCTTTTCTCCGGCACACTTCTCTCCGACAAAGTCGTCCTGATCACGGGGGCGAGCAGTGGAATCGGCGCCGCGGCGGCGCGGGTGTTCTCCGACGAGGGGGCCAGCGTCGTCCTGGTCGCCCGCCGCGAGGAACGGCTCGCCGAACTGGTCGGCGAGTTGCGGTCCCAGGGCGCCGAGGCAGCCTACGTCGTCGCGGACGTGTCCGTGGCCGCGGACGCCGCCCGAGCGGTGGACCTCGCCGTCACGACCTACGGGCGGCTGGACGCGGCGTTCAACAACGCGGGCATCGGCGGCGACCGGACCCCGCTCCACCTGATGTCCGACGACGTGTACGACGCCATCATGGACACCAATGTCCGCGGCGTCTGGAACTGCCTGCGCCACGAAATAGCCGCGATGCTCCCCCGGGGCGCCGGAACCATCGTCAACAACAGCAGCGTGGCCGGCCTGATCGCGATCCCGGCCGCCGCCCCCTACATCGCCTCCAAGCACGCGGTGGTGGGACTCACCCGGGCCGCGGCCGACGAGTACGCCCGCCAGGGCATCAGGGTGAACGCCGTGGCGCCCGGTACCACCCGCAGCGAGATCACCACCGACTGGTTCGCCCGCAACCCCGGCCTGGAGGAGATGGCCAACTCCCTGACGCCGCAAGGCCGTACCGCGGCTCCGGAGGAGATCGCGGCGGCCGCGGCATGGCTGCTCAGCGACCGCTGCCCGTTCCTGACCGGGACGGTGCTGCCGGTGGACGGCGGATTGTCCAACCAGTGAGCGAACCGGGCCCCCGCTCCTAGCAGAGCGCTCCGCTCAGCCCGGCGCGGAACACGGTCCGGCCGCCCTGGGTGCCGGTGACGAGGACGGTGAGGAGGTCGGTGGGGGTGGCGGGGCGCAACGCCGCCTCGATCCAGCAGGGCTGGTCCAGCTCGACGTAGCGCTCAAAGCTGCTGGTGACGGTTGACGGCGCGAAGAGGGCCGGCGAGACCGTGGCGTGGGCGGCCTGATAGGCGGCTTCGAGGAGGGCGAGTCCGGGGACGTGGTCGACGGGGTGGTCGAACAGCCAGGTGTTGCCGGGGTCGTTGCGCAGCTGCCAGCGCCGCGGGCGGCCCCCGGGGGCGAGCACCACATCCGCCTCGTCGACCCGCCCCACCAGCTCCGGGGCGATCGGGGCGGGCAGCGGCCAGGCGCCCCAGTCGACGCCGAGGTGCTCACCGCGCAGCCGCCGGTACACCGCCGGCGAGGACCAGGCGAACTCGGACTCGGCCTGGGCGACGGTCACGTCGCCCTGATGGATACGGACCACCATGCCGAGCGTGCTGGCGCTACGGCCGCTGCGCCCGGTCTGGTCTACGGTGACCTCGATGTCGAGCGGCACGGACCGACCCGCCGGGAGGCGGAATCGCGGGTTGGCCGTGAAGTTCAGATCGCGCAGCAGCATGTGATGGGAGAGCGGTACGCCGTACTCGGCGTGGGCGATCACCAGCCCGCTCTGCCGGAAGGTCTGGGTCAGCACTCTCGGGTCGCAGCGGCCGTCGCCCTGGGCGGCCGGCCACCGGGCGGTGAGCGAGAATGCGCCGGGTCCGCAACGGTTCCAGCCAGTGATGAAGACCCGGTCCGCGTTGTGGAGATGGGCGTACTCCTGGGGAACACTCATGGAATCAACGGCATTCAACCTATCCTGAGCATCGAAAACATGGAGCACGGGCCCCGGGGACCCGCGGTCTTGGGGCAACTCCCATATACGGGCGGCGGCTTTGGGCATGCAGTCTCCCTGGACGTGACACAGGTGAAGGAAGTGACGCGCTGTAAAATACCGGGTCTACGGTCTTTTTCAATGCAGCAGGAATCACGTGCTCACAGGAGACGCGAGTTGGTAAAACAGGAACGGGCGATCCGCACACGCAAGGCCTGCCTGGTGGCCGCCGCGGAGATCTTCAACGAATACGGCTACGAAGCCGCCACCATCGCCACCATCATCGACCGGGCCAAGCTCACCCGTGGTGCGCTGTACTTCCACTTCACCTCCAAGGAGGAGCTCGCCCGCGGCGTGCTCGACGAGGCGGTGACCTCGGAGGGCCTGGTGCCACAGGCCCTGAAGCTTCAGGAGTGGGTGGACATCTCGCTCCTCCTGGCCTACCGCCTGCCCCGCGAGCCGCTGTTGAGTGCCTCGATCCGTCTTTCCGTCGACCTCAAGGCGCGCAGTCTGTTCGGCACCCGCTGGCCGGACTGGATCGTGCTGGGCCGTGAGCTGCTCATCGAGGCCCAGCGGCGGGGCGAACTGCTGCCCCACGTCGATCCGGCCGACACGGCCCGGCTGTTCGTCGGCGCCTGGACCGGCGTCCAGCTCGTCGCGGAGGCCGTGCCGAACGCCCCCGACCTCTCCACCGAGATCTCGCGTCTGCTGGAGCTCTTCTTGCCCAACGTGGCCGTCCCCGGGGTGCTGGCGCGGCTGGACACCTCACCGTTCCGCGCCGCGCGGCTCTTCGAGGACACGAAGGCGACGGCCGCTTCCTGAGTCGAGGCGGCCGTACGAAGACCCGAGGGTGCCTTCTGCTCCGGTGCCGGCCCGCTCAGGGCTGCTGGACGACCGTGAAGACCGCGCCCTCGCTGTCGGCGACGGTGGCCGCCCGGCCGTGGGCGGACTCGTGGGCCGGCTCCAGTACGTGGCCGCCCAGTTCGGTGACGCGGCGGGCCGCGGCGTCCGTGTCGGGGACCGCGAAGTACGTCATCCAGTGGGGACCGCGGTCGCGGAGCGGTGCGCTGCCCACGCCGTGGATGCCGGCCATCGGACGGCCCTTGAGGAGCAGCGTCAGATGGTCGGAACCCGAGCCGGCGGGCGAGCCGGGGCCCTCGGCGGGGGCCGGCTCGGCCTCGAAACCGAAGACGTGCTCGTAGAACGGGCTGACGGCACCGGTCTCCTGGGTGACCAGCTCGTTCCACACCGGGGTGCCGGGCTCCCCGGTGACCGCGGTGCCCATCATCGTCCGGCCCTGCCAGATCCCGAAGATCGCCCCCTGCGGGTCGGAGGCGATCGCCATCCGGCCCGCGTCATGGTCCGCGTCCAGTGGGCCGACGCCCACCGTTCCGCCGCAGCAACGGATCTGTTCGGCGGTCGCATCGGCGTCGTCGCTGGCCAGATAGGTGGTCCAGGCGACCGGCAGATGGCGGTCGGGCGCCAGCTCACCGACCCCGGCGACCTCCCGGCCGTCGAGGAAGGCCCGCGCGTACGGACCGAAGTGCTGCGGCCCCGGGCGGAACTCCCAGCCGAACAGCGCGCCGTAGAACTCCTGCGTCACGGAAAGGCTGTGGGCCAGGAGGCTCACCCAGCAGGGCGCGCCGGGCATCCGCCGAGTCGCTGCCTCGGTCGTCATCGTCACTCTCCTCGGAGCATCGGGGGCTGGCCATGGGGGTACGGGCGCGGGTCCCGAGCAGATGCTCGCACCCTGTGTCCTGGTGTGCGCCCCGGCCGCGCCGTCCACGGCGCGTTCGCAAAGGAGAATGCCCGTTTTGAGGTTTCGAGTCCGTTTCGGTGCCGTAACGGCACGGCGTAACTCCGTCATACGGAGGGTGCGCACCCGCCTTCTGTACGTAGTCACCGCTACGCAAGGATGAGTCCCATGAATGTCATCATCACCGCTACCGAACTCGCGAGCGAGCTGGCGCGGTCCACTCCTCCGGTGGTCCTGGACGTCCGCTACCAGCTCGGAGGCCCGCCCGGCCGTCCCGAGTACGAGACCGGCCACGTGCCGGGCGCGGTCTACGTCGACCTCGACGCCGAGCTGGCCGCGCCGCCCGGCCCGGCCGGCCGGCACCCGCTCCCCGATCTCGGCGTCTTCGCCAAGGCGATGCAGGCCGCCGGGGTCCGCGCGGACCGCCCGGTGGTCGTCTACGACGGCGGGCAGGGCTGGGCGGCCGCCCGCGCCTGGTGGCTGCTGCGCTGGAGCGGTCACCAGGACGTACGGGTGCTGGACGGCGGGCTGGCCGCCTGGCGGGCCGCCGGAGGCGAGCTGAGCACCGCCCAACCCGCGCCGGAACCGGGTGACTTCACGCCGGTGCCCGGCGCGCTGCCGCTGCTGACCGCGGACGAGGCGGCCGCCCTGGCCCGCCGCGGCGTCCTGCTGGACGCCCGGGCCGGCGAACGCTACCGGGGCGAGGTGGAGCCGCTCGACCGGGTCGCCGGCCACATCCCGGGGGCGGTGTCCGCGCCGACGACCGAGAACGTCGCCGGGGGCAGCACGGTCTTCCGGGACCGGGCCGAGCTGGCCGAGCGGTTCGCGGCGCTGGGGGCCACCCCGGACGCCGAGGTCGGCGTCTACTGCGGCTCCGGGGTCTCCGCGGCCCACCAGGTGCTGGCACTGGCGCACGCGGGCATTCCCGCGGCCCTGTACGTCGGTTCCTGGAGCGAATGGTCCGCCGACCCGTCCCGGCCGGTCGCCACCGGCCCGCAGCCCGGCTGAGCCCCGTACGCAGCCGTCCGCCCGGCCCCCTGAGCGGGGCCGGGCGGACGGGCCGGCTCACGAGCGGGCGGCCGCTACTCCGGCTTCTTCCGCCGGGTGCCGAAGACGATCTCGTCCCAACTGGGCACCGCGGCCCGGCGGCCGGGCCGCACACCGTCCGCCTCGGCCTGCCGGTCCGTCGTCCCGGTCAGCCGGTCGCGGTGGCCGGCCACCGCCCGCGGCATCAGCACATCGGCGTACGCGGAACCCGCCCCCGCGCTCGCCGCCGGGGCCGGCGGCTCCTCCACCTCGGCCTCGGACTCCTCGTCGGCCTGCGGCGCCTTGGCGCTCTCCGGTACGACCATGTCGCCGCGGAAGCTCGGCACCGCCTCCAGCAGGCTGGTCAGCGAGTCCCGCTCCCGCTCGCCGGTGGCCTCCTCGGTGCCCCGCTCCTCGTCCTCGCCGCCGGACCGCTCACCGCGCTCGGAGTGCCGGTCCAGCGTGCGGTCCAGCGGCCGGTCGCGCGGCAGCCGGGCGATCCGCGGCACGAACGGGAAGCTCGGCTCGGGCGTGTCGTCGGCCTCGCCGATCAGCGCCCGGGCCTCGTCGTCCACGGCCTGGACGAGCCGGCGCGGCGGGTCGTAGGTCCAGCTCGCCGAGTGCGGTTCGGTGGCGACCCGGTAGACCAGCAGCACCTCCCAGGTGCCGTCGTCCCGGCGCCAGGAGTCCCACTGCACGCTGTCCTTGTCGGCGCCGCGCAGCAGCAGCCGCTCCGCGACCGCCTCGCCGAGCTGCGGGCCGGTGTTCTCGCCGGGCCGGCGCACCGGCGTCTTGCGGGCCCGCTCGGCCATGAAGGCGCGCTCGGCGAGCACCGGGCCCTCGAAGCGGCGCACCCGGTCGACGGGGATGCCGGCCAGCTGTGCGACCTCTTCGGCGGAGGCACCGGCTCTTATCCGGGCCTGGATGTCCCGCGGCCGCAGGTGGCTCTCGACCTCGATCTCGATCTGGCCCAGCCGCGCACGGTCGTTGCGGACGGCGGCGCGCAGCCGCTCGTCGATCGGAAGCGTGTACTCGGTGCTGTCCGCAGCTTTGAGCACCAGCCGTGTGCCGTCGTTGGAGACGGCCACGACACGCAGTTCGGGCATGGGGACCTCCCGGGTGGTGCCTGCCGACGTCACGTGCGTCGCTGCTTCCGCTAGTCGAGTGTGGCCTGCCCGGGTGCAGCCTGCCACAACATTGCCGAGTTGCCCGGCGTGTCGAGGCTTGGCCCTCGAACGCCGTTATGACACGGTTACCAGTTCGCAACGCTCAGTGACCATGCCGCTTGCCCTGTCGCCGATCACCCGTGCCGAGCGGCGGCGCCCCGGGGTGAGTGCCGCCATCTGGCCCCTCCCCATGAGTTCCGGGCAGCCGGACGGGAACCGGGGCCAGGGTTGGTCACAGTACTCCATTCGGACCACCGAGGTGGACCGCCGCGCCGCCGAAGTTCCGGGGGACCGGTGGCGGTCGGTCACCTTGTCGATCTCTCGACCTGACGCACGGGTGGCGAGGTTCACATATTCCCCAGATTCGGAACCTTTGACTCCGCCAATTGGTCACTTCTCCGTGCAAGATGGATCGAAGGGGCTATCAAAGGTTGGAGATGGACGAAGAAAACGAAACCGGAACGACAAAGAAGGAGAAGCGGATAGACCTGAGCGTTGCTCAGGTGGCCGGCAGCGCGCTCGCCGCGGCCGTCGCCGCGTACCTCGCCGGTCAACTCGGTGTGTACGGAACCATCATCGGCGCGGGTCTGGTCAGTGTCGTGGCCACGACCGGCGGGTCGATATTCCAGCACCTGTTCCGGCGCACCGGCGAGCAGATCAAGGAAGCCTCGGTCAGCACCCGGCCGAGACCGCGCCGCTCCTCCGCCCGCACTCGATCCACCACCCGGCAGGCGCGGCAGCCCGACCCCACGATGGTGCTGCCCACCTTCGACAAGCAGGGCACGGAGGACCACGTCACCTCCGTCGCCGCCGAGACCTCCGGGCCCGACGCGGCCCGTACGCAGGTGATCCCCCGGGCCGAGCAGGCCCGCCGGCGCGATCCCGCGAACGCCCACCCCGCCGACCGGACCCGGTTGATGCCGCGCCTCGGCGAACGCGCCACGGCGCCGGTGCGGCCGCGCACCCGCCCGGAGGCCGTGACCACCGCGCTGCCCCCGGCCGGACCGCCCGCCGGCCGGCCCGAAGAGGTCAGTGCCGCCACGTACGGCACCCGGCTGCGCGGCTGGAAGCGGCCCGCGCTCGGCGCGCTCGCGGTGTTCGTCCTCGCCATGGGCGGGGTCACCGCCACCGAGCTGCTGACCGGGCAGACTGCGGGCGGCCGGCAGGGCACCACGCTCGGCAACCTCACCGACACCGGGAGCACCGGCCGGCACCAGCCCGTCACCCCGCAGTCGCCCGGCCCGGGCCACACCCCGGGTGACGGCGGCCGGCGCAGCGGCGACGGTGCGACCCCGGACCCGGGCAGGTCCGGCGACACCGGCGACGACCACGGCACCGACCACGGCAGCCCGTCGCCGACCCCCAGCCCGTCCGACGGCGGCAAGACCTCGCCGGACCCGGAGAAGTCGCCGTCCGGCGAGCCGTCCCCGAGCGGTTCGGCGGACAGCGGTGACACCGGCAGCGGTGACGACGCGGCCGGCGGCGAGCAGGGCAGTCCGCAGAACGGCTCGGAGACCGAGGCGGGGGCGCCCGAACCGGGAGCTTCCTGAGCGGCCGCGGCCGCCCGCGCCGGGTGTCCGGGTCAGTCCCCGAGCACCCGGCGCAGGTACGCGTTGCCGAACCGGCGGTCCGGGTCCAGCCGGTCCCGGACCGCGGTGAACTCTCCGAACCGCGGGTAGGCGTCGGCGAGGTACGCCGCGTCGCGGGTGTGCAGCTTGCCCCAGTGCGGGCGCCCCTCGTGGGCGGTCATGATCCGCTCGGCGGCCGCGAAGTACGCCTCGTGGGGCGTGCCGCGGTACATGTGCACGGCGAGGTAGACGGTGTCCCGGCCGGAGGCGGTGGACAGCGGGAGGTCGTCGGCCGGCGCGGTGCGCACCTCCACCGGGAAGCTGATTTTGAAGTCCGAGCGCTCCACCAGCGCCTTCAGCTCGCCCAGCGCGGCGACCGCGGCCGCCCGGGGCAGTGCGTACTCCATCTCCACGAACCGCACCCGCCGCGGTGAGGTGAACACCCTGTAGGGGATGTCGGTGTACGTACGGGCCGACAGGGCGCGGCTGGAGATCTTGGCGATACCCGGTATCGCGGCCGGCACCGCGCGCCCCACCGTGCAGGCGACCTGGAAGACCCCGTTGGACAGCAGCTCGTCCTCGATCCAGCCGCTGAGCCGGCCGGGCGGGGCCGCCGGGCCCTGGCTGCGGTTGTTGCGCTTGGTGTTGCAGTTGCCGGTGTGCGGGAACCAGTAGAACTCGAAGTGCTCGTTCTCGGCGACCAGTTCGTCGAACCGGCCGGTCACCTCGTCGAACGGCATCGGCTCCTCACGGGCGGTCAGCAGGAACTCCGGCTCCACGGCGAAGGTGAGCTCGCTGATCACGCCGAGCGCGCCCAGGCCCAGCCGGGCCGCGGCGAAGACGTCCGGGTTCTCCTTGGCCGAACAGGTCAGCACCGAACCGTCGGCGGTGACCAGCTGCAGACCGGTGATCTGGGCGGCCAGCGACGCCGAGTCCCGGCCGGTGCCGTGGGTGCCGGTGCTGACCGCCCCGGAGACGGTCTGCTCCATGATGTCGCCCATGTTGGTCAGCGACAGCCCGTGCGCGGACAGCGTCTCGTTGAGGCGTTTGAGGGGCGTACCGGCGGCCACCGTGACCGTGCCGGCGGTGCGGTCCACGGCACGGACGCCGGTCAGCCGCTCGGGGCGGACCAGCAGCCCGTCGGTGGCGGCCGCCGGGGTGAAGGAGTGGCCCGTACCGGCCGCCTTGACCGTCAGCCCGTCCGCGGCGGCGGCGCAGACCGCGGCCGCCAGCTCCTCGGTACTCGCCGGGGCCACCGTCCGGGCGGGGCGGGAGGTGACGTTGCCCGCCCAGTTGCGCCACGGGGCGGCGGTGGAGCCGCGCCCTCCCGAGCCGTCGACGGCGTTGCTGACTGCCATGGTGACGTCCCTCCCTCACGCGGGCGGCCGGTCGGCCGCCGTCGGCGTGAGCGCATGATGTCAGTCACCCGGGCGCCCTCCACAGGGGGTGAACGGAATCACACGATCAAGGAATCGGCCGTAATCACCCGGCTCCGGTGCAACTCGTACCGCCGGTAACCCCGGGGGGTGCGACTCACGCGACGGGCTGTCCGCCCTGCGGTTCCGCGGCCGCCGTGCCGTCCCCCGGCAGACCCGCCGCAACCGGGCCCGCCGCCGCGGCCGCCGGCTGCCGGGGACGCAGCCGGTGGTAGCCCGCGAACGCCACCAGCGCGGCCAGCACGCCCGACGCCCCCGGCACCAGATAGCCGCGCTCCGCCCCGGCGGCGTCCACCACCCAGCCGGCCGCCGACGAACCCAGCGCCACTCCCACGGCCAGACCCGTGCTGGTCCACGTCATGCCCTCGGTCAGCTTCGACCGCGGGACGTGCTCCTCGACCAGCGCCATCGTCGTCACCATCGTCGGCGCGATGGACAGCCCCGCCACGAACAGCGCGAGCGCCAGCAGCGGCAGCGAACCCACCAGCTGCAGCGGCACCATGCTCACCGCCATCGCACCCACCCCCACCACCCAGCGGCGCGACGGATGGCCCTTCAGGTGCAGCAGCCCGAAGACGGCACCGGCCACACACGAACCGAGCGCATACACGGCCAGCACCAGACTGGCCGCCGCCTTGTGCCCGGACTGCTCCGCGAACGCCACCGTCACCACATCGACCGCCCCGAAGATCGCGCCGGTCGCCACGAACGTCCCCACCAGTACCTGCAACCCCCGCGAACGCAGGGCCGAGCCGCTGGCCTGCTGCCCCCGCGGATGCGGCACCGGCTCCGTCGCCCGCTGCGCCGTCAGCCAGAACACCCCGGCCGCCAGGAAGCACCCCGCCAGCAGCGGCCCGGCCTCCGGGAACCACGCGGTGGACAGCCCGATCGAGAGGATCGGCCCGACGATGAAGCACATCTCGTCGACGATCGACTCCCACGAGTACGCGGTGTGCAGCTCCCGCGGGGAACCCCGGTACAGCTCCGCCCAGCGCGCCCGGATCATCGATCCGACGCTCGGCACACACCCCGCACAGGCCGCGAAGACGAACAGCACCCAGTCCGGCCAGCGCTGCTGGGCACTCAGCAGCAGACCCGCGACCGCGGCGAGCGACACCAGCGTCGCCGGGCGCAGCACCCGGCGCTGGCCGTGCCGGTCCACCAGCCGGGAGATCTGCGGGCCGAGCACCGCGGCGGACAGCGCGAGGGTCGCCGACAGTGCGCCCGCCAGGCCGTACCGCCCGGTCAGCTGGGAGACCATCGTGACGACACCGATGCTCATCATCGACAGCGGCATCCGGCCCAGCAGCCCGGCGGCGGAGAAGGACTTGGTGCCGGGGCGGCCGAAGATGGCGCGGTAGGGACTGGGCAACGGGGGCACTCCGCCGGATGAGGACCGAAGATCGGTAAGGAATGTATGTGGCCGATACAGCTTACGGGCGGGGGCAGCCCCACGCCTCCGGTTTTCCGGACCGGTTCCGCCCCGCCGCCGCCCCGTCCGCGTACCGGGACCGGCCCGCCGCCCCCGCAGGAAGGGTGGCAGGATCGATGTCATGCCCGAACAGTGCGATCCCCGCCCGTACGACGCCCTGCTGCTGCTCTCCTTCGGCGGCCCCGAGGGCCCCGACGACGTCGTCCCGTTCCTGGAGAACGTCACCCGCGGCCGCGGCATCCCCCGCGAGCGCCTCCAGGAGGTGGGGCAGCACTACTTCCTGTTCGGCGGCGTCAGCCCGATCAACGCCCAGAACCGCGAACTGCTCGACGCACTGCGCAAGGACTTCGCCGAGAACGGCCTGGAACTGCCGGTCTACTGGGGCAACCGCAACTGGGCGCCCTACCTGACCGACACCCTGCGCCAGATGGTCGGCGACGGCCACCGCCGCATCGCCGTCCTGGCGACCAGCGCCTACGCCTCGTACTCGGGCTGCCGCCAGTACCGCGAGAACCTCGCCGACGCGCTCGCCGCCCTCCAGGCCGAGGGGCTCCCGGTGCCGCAGGTCGACAAGCTGCGGCACTACTTCAACCACCCCGGCTTCGTCCGGCCGATGGTCGACGGCGTGCTGGCGTCCCTCGCCGCACTGCCCGACGACGTCCGTGACGGCGCCCACCTCGCCTTCACCACGCACTCCATCCCCACCGCCGCCGCCGACACCTCCGGCACCCCGGACGACCACACCGAGGACGGCGCGGGCGGCGCCTACGTGGCGCAGCACCTGGACGTGGCACGGGTGATCGCCGACGCGGTCCGCGCGGAGAGCGGGGTGGACCACCCCTGGCAGCTCGTCTACCAGTCCCGCAGCGGCGCCCCGCACATCCCCTGGCTGGAGCCCGACATCTGCGACCACCTTCAGGAGCGGCACGCCGCGGGCGTCCCGGCCGTGGTCATGGCCCCCATCGGTTTCGTCTCGGACCACATGGAGGTCAAGTACGACCTCGACACCGAGGCCACCGCCAAGGCCGCCGAACTGGGGCTGCCGGTCGCCCGGTCCGCGACTGTCGGCGCCGACCCCCGGTTCGCCGCCGCCGTCCGCGAGCTCCTCCTGGAGCGCGCCGCCACCGAACGCGGCCGCACCCCCGAGCGCTGCGCCCTGGGCGCCCTGGGCCCCTCCCACGACCTGTGCCCGGCCGGCTGCTGCCCGGCCCGCACCGCGCGCCCGGCCGCGGCCGGCGCGGACTGGCAGGGCCCGGCCGCCCAGGCCCCCGCGTAACCCGTACCCTGCGGCGGCGTACGCCCCGCGCCGGGCGGTCGCCCGTGCCGTACGCCGCCCCACCGCTGCCCGACCGCCGCTCGTCCGAGCAAGGAGCACCGTGCCCGACCCGACGCAGACCGACGCGCTGTACGACGACCTTCTGGAACTGGCCCTGGAGGCCGCCCGCCGCGCCGGGGCGCTGCTGCGCGACGGCCGGCCCGCCGACCTCGGTGTGGCCGCCACGAAGTCCAGCCCGATCGACGTCGTCACCGAGATGGACCTCGCCTCCGAGAAGCTGATCACCGGCTTCCTCGGGGAGCACCGGCCCGACGACGGCTTCCTGGGGGAGGAGGGCGCCAGCACCGAGGGCACCAGCGGCATCCGCTGGGTCATCGACCCCGTCGACGGCACCGTCAACTACCTCTACGACCTGCCCTCCTGGGCGGTGTCCATCGCCGCAGAGAAGGACGGCGAGGTGGTCGTCGGGGTCGTCGCCGCCCCGATGCGCGGCGAGACCTGTCACGCCGTCCTGGGCCGGGGCGCGTACAACAACGGCGAGCGGATCCGGCACCGGCCCGCGCCGCCGCTCTCCCAGGCGCTGCTCGGCACCGGCTTCGCCTACCTGGCCGACCGCCGCGCCGCCCAGGCCGAGGTGGTGCGCACCCTGCTGCCGCAGGTCCGCGACATCCGGCGGGGCGGATCGGCCGCCATCGACCTGTGCGACGTGGCCTGCGGCCGGCTGGACGCCTACTACGAGCGCGGGCTGAACCCCTGGGACCTGGCGGCCGGAGCGCTGATCGCCCGGGAGGCCGGGGCCCGCACCGGCGGCCGCCCCGGACGGCCGGCCTCCCACGAGCTGACCCTCGCCGCCTCCCCGGAGCTCTTCGCGCAGCTCCAGCCCATGCTGGACGAGCTGGGCGCCTGGCACGACTGACCCGCGCCCGCACCGGCCCTCCGGACACGACCGCGCCCCGGCACCCTTCCCCTGGGTGCCGGGGCGCGATCCCCGTACGCCGGCGTGATCAGGCGGTGCTGACCGCTCCGTAACGCACACCGTGCTCGTTCGCCAGCCGCTGGAGGTCCTCAAGTTCGGCCTGCTCGACCTCGACGAGGAAGTCATCGCCCGCGCGGCGGGCCCGGTCCAGATCGGCTTCGGTGTTCTCTATGCGCTGCAAAATGCCTGCGGTGAACGCGTCCATGTGCGCCCCCTCGTCGTGGGTCGGTGGCACGGGGGTGTGCCGACGGTGGGTCGATCACGGCGTGGTCCCTGCGGAATGGATCAGTTCATGGCACGTGGATCGCCAGACGAAAAACAGGGCGTGATCGCGGGTGTGCAGTCGTCCTCCCCACCCGCAACCTCAGGGAAACCTCAACCCGCCCAGGAATCCTGCCGACCGGGCGCCGAGTCCCCCGGCACCGGCCCCCGCTGCCCCGCCTTACTGCCGGTTTACGGCTCTTCGGGGCAGGATGGAAGGGCTCTGAGTGATTGTTGTGCCCGCCCGAAAGGGCCCTGAGGAAGGACTAGCGACGTGCGTGTTCTCGTCGTCGAGGACGAGCAGCTGCTCGCCGATGCGGTGGCCACCGGACTGCGCCGGGAGGCCATGGCCGTCGACGTGGTCTACGACGGCGCTGCCGCCCTCGAACGGATCGCGGTCAACGACTACGACGTCGTCGTGCTCGACCGCGACCTCCCGGTCGTCCACGGCGACGACGTCTGCCGCAAGATCGTCGAGCTGGGGATGCCCACCCGCGTCCTGATGCTCACCGCCTCCGGCGACGTCAGCGACCGCGTCGAGGGCCTGGAGATCGGCGCGGACGACTACCTCCCCAAGCCGTTCGCCTTCACCGAGCTGACCGCCCGGGTGCGCGCCCTGGGCCGCCGTACGACCGTCGCGCTGCCGCCCGTCCTGGAGCGGGCCGGGATCAAGCTCGACCCCAACCGCCGCGAGGTCTTCCGCGACGGCAAGGAGGTCCAGCTCGCCCCGAAGGAGTTCGCGGTGCTGGAGGTGCTGATGCGCAGCGAGGGCACCGTCGTCTCGGCCGAGCAGCTCCTGGAGAAGGCCTGGGACGAGAACACCGACCCGTTCACCAACGTCGTGCGGGTCACGGTCATGACGCTGCGCCGCAAGCTCGGCGAGCCGGCGGTGATCGTCACCGTCCCCGGCTCGGGATACCGGATCTGACCGGCGATGCCTTCCCTGCCCTCGTTCTCCAAGCCGGCCGCCCCACCGCCCCCCATCCCGCCCAAACCCGCCTGGGACCCCCGCCCGCCGGTCAACGTCCGGCCCTTCCCGTGGCTGCGGCCGACGATCCGGATACGGCTGACGCTGCTGTACGGCGGGATGTTCCTGATGGCCGGCATCGTGCTGCTGACCATCATCTACATGCTCGCCGCGGACGCCCTCCACGACGGCAGCGCGCTGCCGCTGAAGATCCTCGGCGGCAAGTTCGAGTCCACCAGCGACATCTGCGACCTGCCCACCCAGACCTCCGGGCCGCTCCTCCAGCAGGCCGTCGAGCAGTGTCTCCAGCACCAGCGCGCACTGGCGCTCAACAGCCTCCTCAACCGTTCGCTGCTGGCGCTGCTGGGGCTGACGGTGGTGGCGTTCGCGTTCGGTTACGCCATGGCCGGGCGGGTGCTGTCCCCGCTGGGGCGGATCACCCGGACCGCGCAGCGGGTGGCGGGGTCCGATCTGCACCGGCGCATCGAGCTGGGCGGCCCGGACGACGAGCTCAAGGAGCTGGCGGACACCTTCGACGAGATGCTCGACCGGCTGGACCGGGCGTTCGAGTCGCAGCGCCGGTTCGTGGCCAATGCCTCGCACGAGCTGCGGACGCCGCTGGCGATCAACCGGACGCTGCTGGAGGTGCAGCTGGCCGACCCGGACGCCTCGCCGGAGCTCGCGCAGCTGGGCAAGACGCTGCTGGCCACCAACGAGCGCAGCGAGCAGCTCGTGGAGGGCCTGCTGCTGCTGGCCCGCAGCGAGAACAAGGTCGTCGACAAGAAGCCGGTCGACCTGTCCGAGGTCGCCGCCCAGGCCGTGGACCAGATCCGCGAGGAGGCGCAGGCCAAGGGCGTCGCGCTGCGCGGGGTGCGCCAGCCGGTCTTCGTCCAGGGCAACGGCGTGCTCCTGGAGCGCATCGCCCTGAACCTCGTGCAGAACGCGGTGCGCTACAACGTGCCCGACGGATGGGTCGAGGTGAGCACCGAACCGCAGCCGGGGTGTGCGGTGCTGGTGGTCACCAACACCGGACCGGTGGTCCCCGCCTATGAGGTGGAGAACCTCTTCGAGCCGTTCCGCCGGCTGCGCACCGAGCGCACCGGCAGCGACAAGGGCGTCGGCCTGGGCCTGTCCATCGTCCGCTCGGTGGTCCGCGCGCACGACGGCACCATCACCGCCGAGCCCCGTGAGGGCGGTGGTCTCGTGATGCGGGTGGTGCTGCCGCTGTGAGGTCCTCGCCAAGGCGGCTGTGCAGCCGCTGGAGCCGTCCGGCACCGCCCTGACCAGCAGACGGGCCTCCGGGGGTACGATCGCCCGTCCTACGGCCGTACACCGCGGAGGCCCGCCGGTGGGCCCGGTTTGACGAATAGGGGGGCGGGGAGCGATCCTTCGCCACGTTCGCTTTGCGCGGAATTGGACCGGTCCACCGGTCGGTCGTCGCGTGTGTGATCGCTCACAGGCGCGAATTTCCGGCCATCTACGTTCCGTGATCAAAAGCCCTGGTGGAATGCCGGGGAAGTCCGGGTTTCCCGGGCCCCGGATCACGGGAAGTACAGGTGATGGGCTGCGCGAGGTGCGACATTCGGACCGTGTACGGTCCTGATCGCCATCCAAACCGATCACCTCTTCAGGGGTGCGGTTGGGTGTCGATTGAGTAACAGACCTTGATGTGAGGCAAAATCTCCGCCTCAGGTCGGGCACAAGTCCGGCCTCTCACGCGTTACGAGCGCTGAGACACCGCAGACACCCAGAGGGGGAGAGCGAAAATGGCTACGGATTACGACACTCCACGCAAGACCGACGACGACCTCAATGAGGACAGCATCGAGGAGCTGAAGTCGCGGCGGAACGACAAGTCCGCCTCGGCCGTCGACGTCGACGAGTTCGAGCAGGCCGAGGGCCTGGAGCTCCCCGGCGCCGACCTGTCCAACGAAGAGCTCGCGGTGCGCGTGCTGCCCAAGCAGCAGGACGAGTTCACCTGCATGAGCTGCTTCCTGGTGCACCACCGCAGCCAGCTCGCCGCGGAGGACAAGAACGGCAACCCGATCTGCCGCGACTGCGCGGCCTGAGTCCGGTCGACGCCGTGGCTGGCGTGAACCCGTTCCGCAAGCGTCACGAGGGCGGCCAAGGTCCGGCGGCCGGCGCACGATCACGCGACGAAACCGCGCCCGTGCCCGCCGACCCGACCGCCCCGGTACGGCGCGGCCGGGCGCGGGCGACGATCGCCGCGATCGCCGACCGGATCATCGAGATCGCCCCGCGGATCCAGGTCCGCGACCTCGCCACGCTGCGCGCCCAGTTCCCCGGACTGACCCCCGAGGAACTCGCCGACAAGCTCGTCGCGGGCGCCTGTGCGGGGACCGCCACCGTCGGAGCGGGCGTGGGCGCGGCAGCCATGCTGCCCGTACCGCCCGCCATGCCGGCCGAGCTGGCCACCGAGATCACCGGCGTGGCCGCGATCGAGCTGAAGCTCATCGCCGAGCTGCACGAGGTCTACGGCCTGCGGCCGGCCGGTAACTTCCGCCAGCGCGGGATGGCCTACCTCACGTCGTGGACGGAGGAGCGGGGCATCGACATCGCGAAACCGGCGTCGCTGAACGCCGCGCTCGGCGGCCAGATGAAGCGCGAACTGCGCCAGCAGATCATGAAGCGCACCCTGCGCAACCTCCCCAGCCTCACCCCGTTCATGGTGGGCGCCGCCGTCGGCGGGTTCATGAACCGCCGCGACACCAGAAAAGTCGCGGCAAAGATCCGCAAGGACCTGCGGGCCAAGCAGGTGCCCTGGGACGCACTGCCCGACGCACTCCCGGCAACCCCGCCGCCCGGACCGGCCCCGCTCCCGCCCACCGACTGAGACGGACCGCCGAACGGGACGGACCGCCGAACTGGACGGCGGAAGTCGCAGGCGCCGCAGACGCCGCGCCCTCGGCCCGGACGAGCCCGGCCCGCGCTCAGGCGCGTACGGCCGTCAGCGCCGCCACCAGACGCTCCGGGTCCCGCGTCGACAGATACGCGTACGGCGTCGGGTCGTCCGGATCCGTGATCTCCACCCGCACCGCGGTCGGCACATAACTGCGGAGCAGCATGAACGCCCGGGCATCGGCCTTGTGCGTCCGCCAGGCCAGCGCCTCCGCCGCGTCCAGCGCCCGGGCCTCACCCAGCGCCGACACCGGGATCTTCGCGTCACCGGCGATCAGCGCCCCGCCCACCACCCGGATCCGCACCGACCCGTACGCGCTCACCGCCACGGCGGCCAGCGCCGCCCCGCCGATCAGCCCGCCGAGCATCGGCAGCGTCCCCACGGGAAGCAGCATCAGGGCACAGGCGACGCCGATCAGCCCGGCGATCAGCCACCAGGACCGGGGCGCGGTGAGACGTTCTTCGTACGACTGCATGGCTCCAGCTTGGCACGGCGGCGCGGGCCCCTTATCCGCGCGGGTAGGGTCTGCACTCGTGAGTGGAACTGACAGAACGAGGACGGAGCTTCCGCGGCTGACGCCACCGGCGGACGCCGTCGCTCCGGTCCGGCACGCAGACGCGCCGGCGCCCGGAGAGCTCCTCGGCGCGCACTACGACCGCTGCTTCGGCTGTGGCACCGGCCAGCCGCACGGTCTGCACCTGGAGGCCCGGGCCGGCGAGGGCGTGAGCGTCCAGGCCGAGTTCACGGTCAAGGAGGCCCACCAGGGCGCGCCGGGCCTGGCCCACGGCGGGGTGCTGGCCACCGCGCTCGACGAGACGCTCGGCTCGCTGAACTGGCTGCTGCGGGTGATCGCGGTGACCGGCCGGCTGGAGACCGACTTCGTACGGCCGGTGCCACTCGGCACGGTGCTGCACCTCGACGCGCAGGTCACCGCGGTGCACGGGCGGAAGATCTACTCGTCGGCGGTGGGACGCATAGGCGGCCCGGACGGCCCGGTCGCGGTGCGCGCCGACGCCGTCTTCATCGAGGTGAAGGTCGACCACTTCATCGAGAACGGCAGGGCCGAGGAGATCCAGGCGGCGATGGCCGACCCGGACCAGGCCAAGCGCGCACGAGCCTTCGAGGTGAACCCGTGAGCCAGGTACGCAACCCCGTCGACGTACTGCTGCGGCGGCTGGACCCGGAGGTGCCCGTCCCGGCCTACGGGCATCCGGGCGACGCCGGCGTCGATCTGGTGACCACCGAGGCGGCCGAGCTGGCGCCGGGGGAGCGCACGGTGCTGCCCACCGGCGTGGCGATCGCGCTGCCCGACGGCTACGCGGCCTTCGTGCACCCGCGGTCCGGGCTCGCCGCGCGTTGCGGACTGGCGCTCGTGAATGCCCCCGGGACGGTGGATGCCGGGTACCGTGGAGAGATCAAGGTGATCGTGGTCAATCTGGACCCGCGGGAGACCGTGCGGTTCGAGAGGTTCGACCGGATCGCCCAACTTGTCGTCCAGCAGGTCGAGAAGGTGCGCTTCCACGAGGTGGCGGAACTTCCCGGCTCGGCGCGGGCCGAGGGGGGATTCGGTTCCACCGGCGGTCATGCGGCGGTGGACGGCTCCACGGGCGGGAATGAATACGCAGCGGTCGGTGCCGACCGGGAAGGACAGTGACGTGTTCGGACGTCGCAAGAAGAACAAGACTCCTGAGGAGTCGGCGGCGGGACTCGCCGAGGAGACGGTGACCGGCGCGCCGGCCGAGGAGGAGAGCGACGAGGAGCAGCACCGGGTCAATCTTCCGCCCGCGCCGCGCCCCGACGGCCCCTGGGACTCCTCCGAGGTCACCAACCCCGGCGAGGGCCGGGTCGACCTCGGCGGGCTGTTCGTGCCCGGGGTCGAGGGCATGGAGCTGCGGGTGGAGGTCGCCGGTGACGCGATCGTCGCCGCGACGGTGGTGCTGCAGGACAGCGCCGTACAGCTGCAGGCGTTCGCCGCTCCCCGCAACGAGGGCATCTGGGGCGAGGTCCGCGAGGAGATCGCGGCCGGCATCACCCAGCAGGGCGGGGTCATCGACGAGGTCGAGGGCCCGCTGGGCTGGGAGCTGCGCGCCCAGGTACCGGTACAGCTGCCGGACGGCACGAACGGCGTGCAGGTCGTGCGGTTCGTGGGCGTGGACGGCCCCCGGTGGTTCCTGCGCGGCGTGATCTCCGGCCAGGGCGCGGTGCAGCCGCAGGCCGCGGGCGTGCTGGAGCACATCTTCCGGGACACCGTCATCGTCCGCGGCGACGGTCCGATGGCGCCGCGCGACCCGATCGTCCTGAAGCTGCCCGACGACGCCCAGATGGTGCCGGACGGTGTGCAGCAGGAGCCGGCCGAGCAGTCCCGCTTCGGCGGCGGCGTGGAGCGCCTGGAGCGCGGACCGGAGATCACGGAGATCCGCTGACACACGGCCCGGCCGGCGGCGCCACGAAGGCGCCGGGACCGGCCGGAACACGACGGTCATACGGGCCCGCACCCCCTTCGAAGGGGTGCGGGCCCTCCGCGTTTGTGCAGGTCAGGCCCGAAGGCGTATGAGTTCCGTCAACGGGGCGCTAATGGCCGTAAGGGAGGCGTCAACGCCGTTCAGGAGCGGTCATGCGGACGGTTTGCTCTAGGGGTCCGAACTCCCCGTCCCTCTAGGAGCACACGATGGCCGACGTGGCCTTCGTCGTCGTCACGATCGCGGTCTTCGCGCTGGTGGCCCTCGTCGCCAAGGGGGTGGCGAAGCTGTGACCGTCGAGAACACGGTCGGCCTGATCGTCGCCCTCGCCCTGCTGGGATACCTCGTCCTCGCCCTCGTCTTCCCGGAGAGGTTCTGAGGTGACCACTGCTGCCTCCGCGGCGGGCTCGATGAGCCCCGTCCTCGCCGGCGTGCTCCAGCTGACGGCGCTCATCGCGGCGCTGGCCCTGGCGTACCGCCCGCTCGGCGACCACATGGCCGCCGTCTACAGCTCCCCGCGGCACCTCCGCATCGAGAAGGTCGTCTACCGCTGCATCGGCGCCAACCCGGACGCCCGGATGCGCTGGCCCGCCTACCTGCGCGGAGTCCTGGCCTTCTCCGCGGCCGGGGTGCTCTTCCTCTACCTCCTGCAGCGCCTCCAGGGCGGTCTGCCGCTCTCCCTCGGGTTCGCGTCGATCAGCCCCGACCAGGCCTTCAACACCGCCGCGTCGTTCGTCGCCAACACCAACTGGCAGTCCTACAGCGGCGAGCAGGCCATGGGCCACGTCGTGCAGACCGCCGGTCTCGCGGTGCAGAACTTCGTGTCCGCGGCCACCGGCATGGCCGTCGCGATCGCCCTCGTCCGCGGCTTCGCCCACGGAGTCCACGGCCGGCACGCCGGCGGGCGCACCGGTGACCTCGGCAACTTCTGGGCCGACCTGGTCCGCGGCACCGTCCGCGTCCTCATACCGATCGCCGTCCTCGGCGCCGTCGTCCTGGTCGCCTGCGGCGCCGTCCAGAACTTCTCCGGCATCCACGACGTCGGACAGTTCATGGGCGGGCACCGGCAGACCAACGGCGGCGCGGTCGCCTCCCAGGAGGTCATCAAGGAACTGGGCACCAACGGAGGCGGCTACTTCAACGCCAACTCCGCCCACCCCTTCGAGAACCCCAACGGCTTCACCAACCTCTTCGAGATCTTCCTGATCCTGGTCATCCCGTTCGCACTGACCCGCACCTTCGGCAAGCTCGTCGGCAACGTGAAGCAGGGCTACGCGATCCTCGCCGCCATGGGCGTCATCTGGCTCGGCTTCACCGCCCTGATGATGTGGACCGAGTTCGCGCACGGCGGCCCGGCCCTGCAGGCAGCGGGCGCCGCCATGGAGGGCAAGGAGACCCGCTTCGGCGTCGGCGCCTCCGCGATCTTCTCGGTCGCCACCACCCTCACCTCCACCGGAGCGGTCGACTCCTTCCACTCCTCCTTCACCGCCTTCGGCGGCGGCCTCCAGCTGCTCGGCATGATGCTGGGCGAGATCGCCCCCGGCGGCGTCGGCTCCGGCCTCTACGGCATGCTGATCATGGCCGTCATCGCGGTGTTCATCGCCGGCCTGATGGTGGGCCGCACGCCCGAGTACCTCGGCAAGAAGATCGGCACCCGCGAGATCAAGCTCGCCGCCTGCTACATCCTGGTCACCCCGACGCTGGTACTCGGCTTCACCGCCGCCTCCATGGTGCTGCCCGACGCACTCGGCTCGATGCTCAACACCAAGGCCGCCGGCGCCGGTTCGCACGGCTTCTCCGAGGTCCTGTACGCCTTCACCTCCGGCGCCAACAACAACGGCTCCGCCTTCGCCGGCCTCAACGCCGACACCCCCTGGTACAACACCACGATCGGGCTGGCCATGCTGCTCGGCCGCTTCCTGCCGATGGTCTTCGTCCTCGCGCTGGCCGGCTCGCTCGCCGAGCAGCAGCCCGTCCCGGAAACCGCCGGAACCCTGCGCACCGAGAAGCCGCTCTTCGCCGGGCTGCTCGTCGGCACCATCCTGATCATCACCGGTCTGACCTACTTCCCGGCGCTGGCACTCGGCCCGCTGGCGGAGGGCCTGTCATGACCGCCCCCGCCAAACCTGAGGAGCCCGGCTCCATGACCACCAGCCCCACCGCCCCACCGACCCGCGCCCCGCACCAGGACCTCCCCAGCGGACACCGACCCGGCGACGGCCGCATCGGCGGCGGACTCTTCGACCCCAAGCAGCTGCTCACGTCCCTGCCGGACGCGATACGCAAGCTCGACCCACGGGTGATGGCCAAGTCCCCCGTGATGTTCGTGGTCGAGGTCGGCTCCGTGCTCACCACGGTCTTCGCCTGCCTGTCCCCCGGGGACTGGTTCGGCTGGGCGATCGCGGTCTGGCTGTGGCTGACCGTGCTCTTCGCCAACCTGGCCGAGGCGGTCGCCGAGGGCCGCGGCAAGGCGCAGGCCGACACCCTGCGCAAGGCCAAGACCGACACCGTGGCGCGCCGGCTCAACGGCGATGCGGAGGAGCAGGTCCCCGGCACCGAGCTGCGCATCGGCGACCTGGTCGTCTGCGAGGCCGGCGACATCATCCCCGGTGACGGCGATGTCGTCGAAGGCGTCGCATCGGTGGACGAGTCCGCCATCACCGGCGAATCCGCCCCGGTCATCCGCGAGTCCGGCGGCGACCGCTCGGCCGTCACCGGCGGGACGAAGGTGCTCTCCGACCGCATCGTCATCAAGATCACCACGAAGCCCGGTGAGACCTTCATCGACCGGATGATCAACCTCGTCGAGGGCGCCGCACGGCAGAAGACCCCCAACGAGATCGCACTGAACATCCTGCTCGCCTCGCTCACCATCGTCTTCCTGCTGGCCGTCGTCACCCTCCAGCCGTTCGCGATCTACGCGGGCGCCGAACAGCCCATGATCGTGCTGCTCGCCCTGCTGGTCTGCCTGATCCCGACGACGATCGGCGCCCTCCTCTCGGCCATCGGCATCGCCGGCATGGACCGCCTCGTCCAGCGCAACGTCCTGGCCATGTCGGGACGGGCGGTCGAGGCCGCCGGTGACGTCTCGACCCTGCTGCTCGACAAGACCGGCACCATCACCCTCGGCAACCGCCAGGCCGCCGAGTTCGTCCCCGTACGCGGCACGACCGAGGCAGAGGTGGCGGACGCCGCCCAGCTGTCCTCGCTGGCCGACGAGACCCCCGAGGGCCGTTCGATCGTCGTGCTGGCCAAGGAGAGGTACGGCCTGCGCGAACGCCACCAGGGCGAGCTGGCGCACGCCGAGTGGATCGCCTTCACCGCCCAGACCCGGATGTCCGGCGTGGACGTCACCGAGAACGGGCACCACCGCAAGATCCGCAAGGGCGCCACCGGTGCGGTCCTCGCCTGGGTCCAGGAGCGCGGCGGCGAGGTCGCCGAGGACGCCCGGCAGCTCACCGACGCGATCTCCCAGGCCGGCGGCACCCCGCTGCTGGTCGCCCTGGAGGACGAGCGCGGGCCGCGCGTCCTGGGCGTCATCCACCTCAAGGACGTCGTCAAGGAGGGCATGCGGGAGCGGTTCGACGAGCTGCGCCGCATGGGCATCAAGACCGTCAT
>NZ_JBFACE010000068.1:0-23798 GCF_040640655.1 Streptomyces sp. NPDC021749
CCGCAGGACCGTCACCGCACCCACAACAACCCCAGCCCGCCGCTGGGGGCACCTCCCACGCCCTTCAGGCAGTGGGGGAGCCACGGCGAGAAACCACCACGGCGGGACAGCCGACAACGTACGCGGCGCCGCAAAGCGCGCAACGGCGAACAACCCCCACGGCGGGACAGCCAACTACGTCCGAGGCACCGCCAAGCGCAGCGGACCCGCAAAGCCCACTACGCCCCTCAGATCCGCTCAAGGCTACGGCCCGTACTGCGAGGCCCCAGTACCGCCACGTTCACGCACAGCAGCAGCATCAGGGCGGCGGAGCCGGTGAAGACGGCGGCCGGGCCGAAGGCGGACAGGGCGGGGAGGGCGACGAACGGCAGGACGACCGAGGTGAGGCGGGAGAGGGAGTAGGCGATGCCGATCGCGCTGCTGCGCAGGCCGGTCGGGAAGATTTCCGTCTGGTAGACGTGGAACGCGTTGGAGAAGACGTTGCTGGCCACCGTCAGCAGGAAGCCGAAGGCGACGATGGCCCAGGTGGCGTCGGCGAAGCCGAAGGCCAGGCCGCAGCCGGCGATGGCCAGGGCGGAGGCGATGATCAACGTACGGCGCTCGATCCGGTCGATGAGCGGGACGGACAGCGCGGAGCCGAGCGGATAGCCGCAGAAGCTCAGTGCCGCGTAGAGCAGCGACTCGGTGACGGTGTGGCCCTTCGCGGTGAGGACCACCGGCGCCAGTGAGCCGAAGCCGTAGTAGCCGACGGTCTGCAGGACCTGGAAGATCCACCACATGACGGTCCGCCGGCGGACGTCGCCGCGGAACATGGCGGTCAGCGGCACCCGCCGCTCGGGGACGGTCTCGGTCTCCGGTACGGAGGGCAGGCTGCCGACGGTCTCCCGGGCCACCCGTTCCTCCAGCCCGGCCACGATCCGCTCGGCCTCCTCGTGTCGGCCGTGCACCGTCAACCACCGTGGGGATTCCGGGAGTTGGCGGCGCATCAGCTGGATGAACGCGGCCCCGAGCGCACCGGCGACCAGCAGCCAGCGCCAGCCGTCGATGCCGAGCAGCCGGTGGGCGGCCACCAGCCGGGCGCCGAGCAGTGCGGCGACCGGGACGCCGACGAAGCCGAGGGTGTAGGCGTAGGCGAGGTACCGGCCGCGTACCGCCCGGGGCAGGAACTCGGCGAGGTAGGTGTCCACCAGCACGAGTTCGGCGCCCAGTCCGAGGCCGGCCAGGAAGCGCAGGGCCAGCAGCCAGGGCAGGTCGGGGGCGAAGGCGGAGGCCAGCGAGAACACCGAGTAGGCGCCGAGGTTGACCAGGAACATCCGGCGTCGGCCCAGGCGGTCGGCGAGCACCGACAGGGCGTTGGCGCCGACGAACATGCCGAGGAAGCCGGCGGCGATCACGCAGGACTTCGCGGTGTGGCCGAGGTGCCACTGGTCGGCGAGGACGGCGGCGAGCACCCCGCCGAGGAAGATCTCGTAGAGGTCGAAGAAGGCGCCGATGCCGACGACGAGGGTGGTCCGGCGGTGCCACCGGGACGGTGGCAGCCGGTCCAGCCGTGCGGCGGCCCGGTTGCCGATGGGGTTCCCCCCGCGCCGTTCAGGCGTGGGGGAGGTGGTGTCCGTCATGGCGGTCCTCCCCTGAGCAGGTCCCGGCGCAGGGCAGAGCGACGTCCGCAGCGCGGTGCCGGGCGTACGGCGAGGACCGTACTCCGCCAAGATCAGCAAGCGGAAGACCGCATCGGAATCGTCCCGGAGGGTGGATCCGGTCCGGCCGGCCGGGCGGAGCGGCGGGGGCCGTCGTTACCATGCCGGGGTCAACCGAACGGTCCGGGAGGGGCTCCGCGTGACGGCGAAGCAGGACGCGCCACGGCTGTCCGATCTCATGCCGTGGTCCGTGGCGCCGCTGCGGCTCGGCCGTTCCTGGGTGCGGTCGCCGGACCGGGCGACCCTGCGGGCCCGTTGGCGGGCGCTGGTGGCCGCCGGGGACACCGCGGCCCGTGAGCGGCTGTTCCGGCCGTCGCGGGCCCGGACCCTGTACTCCGCGGTCGGTCAGCTGCCGGGCCAGCGGACCGCCACCGGGCGGCTGTACCGTGCGGACGGCCCGTGCCCCGAGCCGGTGCGGATCCAGCACGGCCCGTTCGACCAGCAGTGGCTGCTGCCCGACCACCGGCTGATCGACGCGGCCCGGCCCGAGCTGTGGCGGGTGGCGGACGCCCGGCAGCTGTACGCGGTCGAGCCGGGCCGGCTACCGCAGCCGTCCGGGCCCGCGGTGGTGTGTTCGGCGCTGCTGCCGGACGGGCGGTCACCGGCCGGGCGCCCCGGCCGGATCCATCCGCTCTACCGGCGGCCCGGCCGGCGTGAGCCGAACCTCGCCCCCGGACTGCTCGCCCTGCTGGCCCGCCGGCTGGACCGCCCGGTGGAGCCGGAACAACTGCTCGCCTGGGTCGCCGCGGGGGCCCGCCACTCCCCCGACGGCACCGTGGTGCCGCTGACCGCCGATGCCGAGGTGTGGACGCGGGGGGTGGCGCTGGGCGAGCGGCTGCTGTGGCTGTACACCCGGGGCACGTACGTGCCCGGGGACGGCCCGCCCGAGGGGTGCGCGGGTCCCGGCGGGCGGCCCCGGATGCCGGGTGGCCGCCGCCCGTACGTCCGTGCCGCGCTCCCGGCGCGCGGGTTGCCGCGGTCCTTGGCGTACGACCCGGCGGAGGAGGCGCTGCTGCTCGGTGCGGGCGGCCGGATCTCGCCGGTGCCGCAGGGTGCCTGGGACTTCTCGGCGGGCGGGGTGCGGGTGCTGGCGGACTGGTTCGCCGGCCGCACCGGTGTGGCGGAGGACGGTACGGCGGCGCCGCCGGAGGCCGGTTCGCTGGCGGCGCTGGGTCCCGCGGACTGGCCGCAGGAGTGGACCTCGGAGCTGCTGGAGCTGATCACCGTACTGGCTCTGCTGGCCGAACTGGAGCCGGAGCGCGCGGAGTTGGCGGCGGCCACCGGGGAGGCGCCGCAGGTGCCGGCCGGTGAGCTGGCCGGCGCCGGGGTGCTGCCCCCGCCGCCCGCGGCCCGCCGCCCGGCGTCCGTGCTGGACCACCACGAGGAGGGCCCGGACGGGCAGTTCGCGCTGGTGTGACCGCGTTCCGCCGGTGGCCGTTCGTCGTCCCGGTTACCGGGGGCGCGGGCCGGCGTAGGCGTCGAGGACCCGGCCGATGAGCCGGGCGAAGACCTCGTCGGGGTCGCCGACCGGTCCGCTGCCGGCCAGCACCCGGGCGACGAGCGGGTACTGCCCGGTGGCCACCGCCGACGCCAGATAGCCGGCCTGGGCCGCCTGGCGCTGTTCCGGGCTGTGGCCGGATTCCTTGGCGCGCTCGGCGGCCGCCTGTTCGGCGGAGGCCATGGAGATGACGGTGCCGTTGATCATCGAGATGAGTTCGAGCTTGAGTGCGTCGTCGAGCCCGGAGTCCTCCAGTACGGCGAGGCAGTGCTCCATGTAGCGCAGGGCGTTGGGCCCGAGGAAGGTGTGGGACAGCACGGCGCCCGGCAGCCAGGGGTGCCGGCGCATCATCTCGCGTTCCTGCTGGGCGAGTTGGAGCAGATCGGCGCGCCAGTCGCCGGACGGGCGGCCGGGCAGCCGGTATTCGCCGACGACGAGGTCGACCATGAGGTCGAGGAGATCGTCCTTGGCGGGGACGTAGTTGTAGAGCGACATCGTGGCGCAGCCGACCGCGGTCGCCACCCGGCGCATGGAGACCGCCGCGAGTCCGGACTCGTCGGCGATCCGCACTGCGGCCTCGGCGATCTCGTCGCGGGTGAAGGCGGGCCGGGGTCCGCGGCCGTTCCGCTCGGGACGCGCCCAGATCACTTCGGGTCCGGCCGCGCGGCTGCTTGCTGCCATGAATCGATCACCTCGCCCCCATCTTAGTGACGTACGCCGTACGTAGTGCGGTACGGTGCCCGCCCGTCCGTCCGGGAACGAGAAAACCACCCGTCACGTCGTGACGGGTGGTTCGGAGCGGACCGGCCGGGCGGGGACGGGCCGGCCGCCCGAGGTGCCGCGTGACGAACGGCTCAGCCGTGTCCGCCGAAGAGCGAGCGCCGCAGCCTGCGCAGCGGTGCGAACAGCGACACCCTGGCGCCGCGGCCGTTCCTCATCCGCAGGTGGTCGCGCGCGGTGAGCTCCTGCATCAGCGACGTCGCACCTTCGGCCTCCCGCTGCGGGATGGCGGGGCCACCCAGCACCGCGAGGTGGCGGTCCAGGCGCGCACTGGACGCACCGCTCCCGCAATTGATCGCAGGGACTCTGGCCCTGCTACGCACAGTTATCTGTTCCATGACTCTCCCCACCCTTACGAGGGCACCCGGCCCGGGCAGGGTAACCCTATCTCTCTTGGAGGACACGCGTGCAGACCGGTCAACGGATTCACCTGCCTCGCCCTGACGTTGACGCACACCATACGGAATGTCACCTACATGCCGTGCTCCAGGGGGAGTTGACGGACCGGAAGTTTCCGGAGGGAGGGCTTCCGGGGCGGCTCACGGGCCGTCGGGGACGCCGGGGAGAGACCGGGATCTCACGGACAACTCCCCGGCGCCCGGGACGCACGCCGGGTGCCGCGCGTCAGGCGGCGGAGCCGAACACCGGCAGGTAGCCGCCGGAGTGGCCAGCGGAGGTCGGGTGATAGGAATCGTCGATGGGATAGGTCACGCTGTGCAGCCAGGCGCTGCCGGAGCACAGCTCGTGGCCGGCGAAGGTGGTGTTGACGTCGGCGAAGGCGAAGCCGTGGTCGGCGGCGCGCTTGGCGAGGACGCCGTTGATGTCGTCGGCCGCGGCGTTGATGGCGGAGCGGGACTTCTCGGAGAGGCCCGCGATGCAGCTTCCGCCGATCTTGTAGAAGCGCGGATAGCCCAGGACCACCACGTGCGCGGCCGGGGCCTTCTGGGAGATGGCGCTGTACACGGTGTCGAGCTTGCCGGGGAGGGTGTTGTCGATGTACTGCCTGGCCTGCGCGACCCGGGACAGGCAGGCGCTCTCGCCCTGGAGCGCACAGGTCGTCATGGTGTCGGCGAATCCGGCGTCGTTGCCGCCGACGGTGATGCTGACCAGGCCCGTGGAGCTGTTGAGCGGGCCGAGCTGTCCGCTGACAACATCACCCGTTCGGGCGCCGGAACAGGCGGTGAACTGGAAGGAGGAGGGGGAGTGCGCGGCGGCCCACAGGGCCGGGTAGGCCTTGCTGCTGCGCTTGCAGGAGCCGCTGGCGCTGTCGTAGCTGCCGGCCCCGACGCCCGAGGAGTAGGAGTCGCCGAGTGCCACGTAACCGGTTGCGGTGGGGAGTTGGGCGGACGCGGCGGCGCTCGCGCCGGTGAGCGCGAGCGCCGTGGTGACGAAGAAGGCGGACGTCAGGGCCTCGAATCGGGACAGTCTCATGGAACCTCCCTTAGCAGGATCTCTGCCACATCCGTCGTAGCAAGACTCGCGGGTAGCCGGAAGTGTCCATGCCAAAAATCGTTTCATGTTCACGGTAAATGCACTGATCCGGGCGGATGTTCACCGCCATATCCTTGCTCCCGACCGCAACCGCGACCACGACGACCACAGCCCCGGCCAGCCCCACGACCAGACGGCCACGGCCACGGCCACCCCCGGCCTCGCCCCCGGGGCAGCACCTGGCGGGCCGTCAGCCCCCCGCCGGGTGCCCTCGCCTGACCAGCGCGGGCACCACCGCAGCGATGCCCGCCAGGAACACCGCCACCAGCAGGAGCACCAGGGCCGGCCGGGTGCCCAGGCCGAGCAGTGCCGCCCCGAGCAGACCGCCGGCGAACATCGCGCCCACGGAGGCCAGGCGCCGGACCGCCGTGCGGCTGCCGTATCCCAGCCGCTTGTCGTGCCCCAGCACCGAACCGCTGACCAGCGCCGTCACCGTCCGGGTCTCCACGGTGGTGGTGAGGTCGGGCGGGGCGGACCGCATGGCGGTGACGTTGCGCATGCCCATCGCCAGGGCCATCAGCCCGATGACCGCGTAGCGCCGGCCCGGCGGCAGGCCGGGGGCCGGGTCCATCCCCCAGGCGACCACGGCCGCGCCGCTCAGCAGGGCCGCCTCGGTGAGCAGGCCGGCCGGGAACCACTGCTGCTCCCGTACGGCCAGTCCGGATTCCCACCGGGCCCCGAGAGCCGCACCCAGGGCGAAGGAGCCGAGCGAGACGGCCGTCCCCACCACGGGCAGGCCGCCCTGCCCCGCCACGCCGAGGCCAAGGAAGAGCAGATTGCCGGTCTGCATGGCGGAGAAGACCTGACCCAGCGTCAGGATGCTGACCGCGTCGACCATGCCGGTGGCCACGGTCAGACACACCATGATCACCGTCAGGGCGATTCCGCTCGGCGGCTCCACGGGCCCGGCTCCTTCCCGCGGGCGCCTCGCCTCGCGGTCTCGCCCCCAGTCTCCGCAGGCCCGGCCCCGGCCGCGGTCATTGCGCCGTCTGTGGGCGGCCCGGCAACCTTCCCTCGCGCCCGGGTTGCGCCCGTTTCCGGCCTTCTTCACGCCTTGACGGTGCTCCGGGCGTTACGCGACATTGAGCCCGGCATCCGGCCGGTGGGGGAGGGCAGAGCCGCTCATGGAGACCGACACCGTCCGGGGCGACGGCCCGTGCGAGCCGTCCCCGCCCGGCGAACCGCCCACGCCGCAGGCGCCGCCCGCACCGCACGCACCGCCAGCCGGCGTGGCCCGGTCGCTGGCCCTGGGTGCCGGGGTCGCGGCCGGCGTGATGGGCGCGGTGCTGGCGCTCACGGACCTCGATTCACCGTTGCGCGCGCCGTTCGCGCTCTTCTTCCTCCTGATGGCGCCGGCCGGCGCGCTCGCGGTGGCGCTCGGGCCGATGGATCCGCTCGGCCGGGCGGTGGTGGCCGGCGCCGGGGCGCTCGCCGTCGACCTGCTGGTGGCCCAGGCGATGGTGACGCTGCATGAGTGGTCGGTGCGCGGCGGGGTGCTCGCCGTGGCGGCGTTCAGCGGTGTGCTGCTGTGCTGTGCGGTACGGCGACGGGCCGGCCGGGCGCGCGCGAGCCGTACGGAATGACGGGGGCACGCACGGACATGGAGATCACGGTGCACCGGCCCGGCGAGCTGACCGGGGCCGACCGCGACGCCTGGGCCGCCCTGCAGGCCGGAGCGCGGGCGGCGGGGGCGCCGCAGCTGGCGAACCCGTTCCTCTCCCCCGCCTTCGCACCGGCCGTCGGCCGCTGCCGGAGCGGCGTACGGATCGCGGTGCTGCGGGAAGGCGGCCGCCCCGTCGGCTTCCTGCCCTTCCAGCGGTCCGCGCTCGGGGCGGGGAGGGCGATCGGGCTGGGCCTGTCGGACGCGCAGGGGCTGGTGCACCGCCCGGGCCTGCGGTGGGACGCCGGGGAGCTGCTGCGGGCCTGCGGGCTGGCGGTGCTGGAGTTCGACCACCTGGTGGCGGGCCAGAGCGCCTTCGAAACCGCTTCGTTCGGGCTGTTCGCCTCGCCGGTCATCGACGTGGACCGGGGTTTCGAGGTGTTTCTGGCCGGGCTGCGGGCGCGGTCGCCGAAGTTCGCCCGGACGACCCTCGCCAAGGAGCGCCGGCTCGGCCGGGACGTCGGGCCGCTGCGGTACGTCCACGACGAGCGCGACCCGGCGGTGCTGCGGACGCTGCTGCGGTGGAAGTCCGCGCAGTACCGCAGGACCGGCCGCAGCGACCGCTTCGCGCACCCCTGGATCGTGCGGCTGGTGCAGCAGTTGTTCCACACGCGCACGGCATCGTGCACCGGGCTGCTGTCGGTGCTGTACGCCGGTGAACGACCGGTCGCGGCCCACTTCGGGCTGCGTTCCGATCCCGTTCTCGCCTGTTGGTTCCCGGCCTACGACCTGCAGTGTGCGAAGTATTCCCCCGGACTCGTGCTGCATCTGGGCATGGTGCGGGCGGCGGCCGCGGAGTCGCTCGGATATCTCGATCTGGGACGCGGTGCGAAGGATTACAAGGATTCCCTCGAAACCCGCGAACTCGTGGTGGCCGAGGGATGGGTGAGGCGACGGCATCCGGCCGCACCGGTGCATTGGGCGCGGCGCGCGCCGGTGCGTGCGCTGCGCAATGCGGTGCTCACCCGCCCCGAGTGGTTCGATCCCGCGGACCGCCTGCTCAAGCGGGTCGGGCGGCTCCGGACCGGACGCTGATTCCGGTGCCCGTACGGTCCTGTCGGCCGGGTATTCCGGGGCTTTTCACCAAAGCCCGGAAAGGCGTACGCCGGTGCATGAATACAGACGTACATCAGTGTGTAAGGGTCAATTGCCCTCAAGGGTATTTGACATGCGACGTCGTGCCTTAGAGTCCTCCTCGTCCATTCCGTCGCACTTCATTTCCGACGCGCTTCCCGCCGCATCGGACGATCGCCGCCGCGGGCGATCTGGCGGACCTGGCCGCCTACGGGGACCTGGGCGACGGTGCGTACGGGATACCGCGGGAAGCGGCCGTGCGGCGGGGGCCCGTGCGGCGGACCGCTCCGCCGCGGCGCGGCCGGTCCCGCACCCGGCGTCGTACGGGCCGGGCGGCCGCCGCCCTCGTCTGGGCCGTGCTGGCCGCCGCCCTGGTCCTCTTCTGGCTGCCGCTGCCCGCCACGGACGACACCGCCCTGGACCGGATGAACGGCCTCGGCCTGATCTCCGTCCTGCCCGGTGCGACACTCGCCGGGGCGGCCCTCCTGGTGGCCGCGTTCGCCGCGGCGCTGCAGTTCCCCCGGCAGCACCGGGCGCTCCTGGTGTCCGTCCTCCTGCTGACGGTCGTTTCGCTGCACGGCCTGCCCGCCGTCCTGGAGGCCGAACCCCGCTTCCCCACCGCCTGGCAGCACCTGGGATTCCTGGATCTCCTCTCCCGTACCGGGTCGGCCGTACCGGACCTGGACGCGCGCTGGAGCTGGCCCGGTTTCTTCGCCGGCGCGCAGTTCCTCGCCGCCGCGTGCGGCATCACCGACCTCACGGAACTCCTCCGCTGGTGGCCGCTCGCCCTCCAACTCCTCTACCTGGCACCGCTGTCCCTCCTCCTGAAGGCGGTACGGGCCGGGTGGCGGGCGAAGTGGTGCGGGGCCTGGCTGTTCGTGCTGTGCGGCTGGGTCGGCCAGGACTACTTCTCGCCCAGGGGTTCACCTACCTCCTCCACCTCTGCTTCATCGCGATCCTGCTGGTGTGGTTCCGGGCCCCGCCCGGGGAGGCGGGCCGCCGCCGCCCGGGCGAGGCCGCCGTCCTGCCGGCCGGCCCCGGCCGCCGGGCGACCCTGCTCGCCGTCCTCCTCGCCCTGTTCACCGCGTCCGTGGCGGGCCACCAGCTCACCCCCTTCGTCATGCTCGGGGTGCTCACCGTCCTGGTGGCGGCCCGCCGCTGCACCTTGTCCGGGCTACCGCTGCTGCTCGGGGTGCTGGTCGCGGGGTGGGTGGGGTTCCTGGCCGAGCCCTACTGGTCGGGCCACTTCGACGAGCTGTTCGGCGGTCTCGGGGGCGTCGGCGCCAACGTCACCTCGTCCGTCACGGACCGGATCACCGGCGGCGACCCCACCCACCAGCTCGTCCTCTGCACCCGGGTGGCACTGGCCGGCGGGGTGCTGGCGCTGGCTTGCTGGGGCGTCCTGCGCCGGCGCGCGGCCGGCTTCGCCGAACGCTCCCTGCCGACCCTGGCCTTCGTCCCGTTCCTGGCCTTCGGCCTCCAGTCGTACGGCGGCGAAATGGCCCTGCGGGTCTTCCTGTTCGCCCTGCCCGGCGCCTGCACGCTGGCCGCGCTCGCCCTCTTCCCGCAGGCCACGACCGCACGCCGCACCCTCGGTCCGCTCGCCGCCCTGCTGGCCGGTCTGCTGCTGACCGCCGGCTTCCTCGTCGCCCGCTGGGGCAACGAGCCCTTCGAACGCGTCCGGCCCGGCGAGGTGGCCGCCATGGACCACGTCTACGCGCACGACCGCCCGACGGTGCGGCTGCTGTGGCTGAGCAGCGACCCGGTCGACAGCGTCACCCCGGCGATGCCCTGGGGCGCCAAGGACATGGAGCGGGTGGAGTACGTACCGACCCTGGCGCCGCGCGCTCCGGCCACGGTCGCGCCGCTGGTCACCGCCCTCCGGAAGGCCGGTCCGCGGTCGTATCTGATCGTCAACCACGGCCAGGCGGAGTCGCTGCGGCTGGACTCGGCGTACCCCCGGGGCTGGGAGCAGCGGCTGCGCGCCGCCCTGGACCACCGCCCCGACCTGCGCCGGGTGTTCGGCAACGCACACGCCGCGCTCTACGCGCTGAAGCAGCGCCCGCCGGGCACGGCCCCGGCCCCCCACCCGGGCCCGGCCGGCCCCCGGGTGACCTTGACCCCCTGGTCGGTGCTGGGTGCGCTGTCCCTGCTCGCGCTGCTGGCGGTGCTCACCCTCCGCGAGTTCCTGCGCGTGACGGCGCCCGCCCCCACTGCCCGGCAACACCGGCGGCTCCAGGCGCTCTTCTGGTTCGCGGTGCCGCTGCTGCTGGCGTTCCTGGCGTCGCTGGTGCAGCGCTTCGTGACGATGTCGTAGAAACACCCGCCGCGGGTGAGCGTCGTCATGGCGTGAGGGAGACCCACCGCACCCCGTATCCGTCCACCACGTGTTCCTTTCCGCCCACCCGGGCCGATCCCGGCCGTTTCGCGGTGTTCACGAGCAGTGCCGTCCGCCCGTCGGTCAGCCCCAGGATGCCGTCGCCGCCGGTGGCCATCTCCCGCGGTTGCGCACCCGCCGGAAAGGCCCGGGCGAACCGCGCCAGCAGATCCCACATGGGCAATTCCCGTCCGCCGTCCGCCGTTTCGGTACTGGTCCACAGACACCCCGGGCAGTCCTTCCCGTCCGGCCCCTTCCCGTCCCTCTCCGGATTCCAGTAGAAGCCGCCGGCCGCTCCGCCCTCGGCCATGTCGATCAGCGCGACGGCCTGTGCGGCGACCCGCTTGCGCTCGCTCCAGCCGCTCGGCACGCCCTTGTCGTCCGCGACGTCGACGTACCACTCCGCCCACCACAGCGGGAGCCCGCTCGCGTTCCGCAGCCACCGCCCCACGTCGGCGAACTTCCGGGCGGCGGTGAAGACACCGGGGGCGTAACGGTTGTCCTTGCTGTAACTCGACCCGTCCACGACCAGGAAATCCGCCCCGGCCTTGTGCCGGTTCCAGTACCCGAACGCATCGAGCGTCCGCTGGTCGACATGTCCCCATGTCCCCTTGAGCGCCGACGGATACCGCCCGTCGCCCGGCACGTAGCTGTCCATCACCAGATAGGGCCCGCCCACCTGGTTCCGCCTGTCGGCCTTCTTCAGCTCCTGGTACACGAGGTTGTACAGCCGCGTGTATTCCTCGGCGTCCCACCGCCCCTTGGCGTCGTCGAAGAACCCCTTGAACTCGTTCCAGACGACGAAATGCCGGACCTGCGGATAGCGGCGGGCGACCTTTCCGGCGAGCGCCGCGAAATCCGCGTAGTGCTCCGGTTCGGGTGCCTTCTCCAGCTTGCTCCAGTCCGTCCGGCCGGGCGTCCCGCCCTTCATCCAGTCCGGCGCGCAGCACAGCGTCAGGACGGGCGTGCCGCCGGTGCGCCGGGTCAGCGCCAGCCGCCGGTCCAGATCGTCGAACGCGTACCGCCCGGGGCTCGGTTCCGGGTTGTCCGCGCCCCAGCCCATGAGGTGCTGGTTCTGCGCCATCGGCTGCCCGGCGAGCAACCGGGCCGCCCGCTGCGCCGCCGCGTCCGCGCCGCTATCCGCGCTGAACTGGGTGTGGGTCAGCCCCCACCCGACCGCCGGCCCGGCCGCCCGTTCCCGCGCCGGTCCCTTGGCGTCCCGCTGCCCGCCCCCCGGCGAGCTCCACAGGACGAGCAGCAGCCCGACGCCCAGCACCACCGCCCCGGCCACGATCACCCAGGCCGTACCCTGACGTTCCCCACGATGACGTAGCACACGGGCAGATTAACGAACCAACCGGCCAGTACATGCGGTTTCCGGGCAAGGGACGGGAGCTTCCCGCGCCGCACCGAGGGTTCCACTTCCTCCCTGGGACGGCTGGGACGGCATCGTCGGGCGGGCGGTCGGAAACGCTGAGCGACGCAGGGCACCCTCCGGTGCCGCTGTGAGTCGTTCGAGGAGGTTCCGATGAACCGACGCCTGTTCCGCAACGGTGTGGTCGCCCTGGCGGCCGTGCTCGCGATGGTCCCCGCGGTGGCGGTGGCCGACTCCGGTCCGCCGCACCGCCATCCCGGCCGGCATGCGCACACGGTGCACCACGGCAGGGGTGTGCCGGGGGCGGCGGGCCGCCATGTGCACTATGCCCAGGGGGAGGTGGTGACCCCGGCCGGGGTGCCGCTGAACGTCCGCTCGGGTCCGGGTCTCGGGTACCGGGTGATCGGTGCGCTGCGGTCGGGGAGCCTGCACGGGCTGCGGTGCGTGACGACCGGCGGCAGCGTCCACGGCAACCCGTACTGGTACGAGCTCGCCCACCGGCGGGGTTATGTCTCCGCCCACTACGTCCATGCGTTCGGCGCCGTCCCGTGGTGCTGAGGTCCGGGGGCGCTGAGGCCCGGGGTGCCGAGGGCCGGGGCGCCGAGGGCCGGGGTGCCGCTCCCGCCGCGACGGGTGCCGCACGGATAGCGGCGGCCGGATGACCTCCGGCCGCCCGCCCGCCCGTTCGCGGTGGTGGGCGGGCGTGCGGCCGGACCGATTGCCTGGAGGCTTGATGAGCACGGACTTCTCCGCGGCGGGGCCGGGACGCCGGGCGGTCCTCGGGTGGCTCGGCAGTGCCGCGGTCGCCGGAGCGGTGATCCCGGGGCAGCGGGCCGTCGCGGCGCCACCGGACCGGGCGCTGCCCGGACGGGCCGCGGCGGGGCGGCAGTTCCTCGCCGGGCGGCTGCGGCACACCACCGTGCTGCAGTCGTTCGCCTTCGACGAGTTCCGGGGGCACGTCTATGCGCTGCAGGTGGTGGCGGGTGGCGTCCGGCTGCCGGGTGAGCGGGCCGCCGTCCCGCACGCGGTGCGGGTACGGCGGGGCGATCTGTGCCTGAACCGGCTGGCGCCGGACGGGTCGCCGGCCGGGCACATGTATCTGACGGGGTTCGGGCACGGCGGGTCGATCGGCCTGGAGGAGACCGTGGACGGTGTCGCGCTGTGGACCGAGTGGGACGCCAACCCGGCGTCCGGGTACGGGCGCGGGCTGTGCCGCTTCCGGTTCGCGGACGGCCAGGTACTGTCGCGCACCTCCCCCGACCTGCGGACGTACCGGCCGCTCAGCGGTTCCACCAGCAACTCCCCCGCCGTCGACCCGGTGTACCGGCGGCTGCTGCTGCGCTACAAGAGGAGGGGCATACCCCGCTTCGCGCTGCACGACCTCGACTGGTTCCGGGCCGGGGTGTTCCGTCCGTTGATCACCTTCGCCCAGCCGGGGGCCCGTCTCGGTCTGCCGTTCCAGGGCATGGCCCTGCACGGCAGCTCCGCGTACCAGCTGCTCGGCAGTGCGTACGGCACCGGCAACCCACCGGCCTCGGGCGGCAACGCCCGCCTCTACCGGATCGATCTGCGCACCGGGAGGGTGGTGTGGCAGCAGATCGACCGGACGGCACCGGAGTTGTCCCCGCGCGAGCCGGAGGGGCTGGCCGTGTGGCGGGACGGCGGTGCCGGTACGCCGCGACTGTGCCTGGGCTTCACCGAGGGGCCGGCGGGCGGCCGGACCTTCCGTCTGTACGAAAAAGCGCTCAACTGACCTTTCCCGCTCCTTCCGGTCGGAGTGTCATCAACCGCTGGGCATGGGTACACATTCTGCTATCCAGGAGGAATCAGACGCCCCGGGCAACCGGTTGGGCCTCTGCGGGGGAACCACTGCCGCATCACAGGCAGGGCGGTAAGGGAGGCGCACATGGTGTCCCGCTGGCGGCCGCTGCCCGACACACTCGATCCGGCCGGGCAGCTCCTGGCCGAGGAACTGCGCGTACTCAAGGAACGGACCGGGCTGAGCCTGGACGGGCTGGCCAAGCGGACGCCGTACAGCAAGTCCGCCTGGCACCGCTACCTCAACGGCGAGAAGCTGCCGCCGCGCGCCGCGGTCGAGGCGCTGGGGCGGGTGGCGGGGGCGGACCGGCTCCGGCTGCTCGGACTGCACGACGCGGCACACCGGGCCCGTACGGCACCCGCCCCATCGCCGCCACCGCCACCGCCACCGGCACCGGCACCGGCACCGGCACCGGCACCAACCGGAAACGCACCCGCCGGGAACGCGCCGGCCACCACGGAGAGCGGGCGGCCGGCGCCGCCCACCGACCCCGCCCGGCGGAAACTGCGCGGTGCCGCGGCGCTGATGGCCCTGACGGCCGTGGTGGCCACCGTAGGGGCGACGGCCTCGATCGTGAGCATCCCGGCGCACGCGGTACGGGCGGAGTGGACGGCGCCCGACACCTGCCACGGCCACCGGTGCCAAGGCCGCTACCCGAGACGGTTCGGCTGCCACCGCGACGCCCGGGCGGAGAGCACGATCACGGACGCCACCTACACCGTGCGGCTGCTGTTCAGCCCGTCCTGCGGCACGGTCTGGTCGGAGGTGCGGCCGCGTTCCGGCGGCGCGGAGAAGGTGTCGATCTGGGTGGGCCGGGACGCCCGGCTCACCTCGCATCCGGGCGGCCGTACGGGGCGCGCCGTCAGCCCGATGCTGGCCACGGAGGATCTGCACAGCGCGGTGGCCTGCGCCCGGGTGGCCGACCGGGTCGCCTGCACCGGCGCCCTCGAACTCAAGACCCCGGCCCGCCCCGGCCCCGACCACGACCTCCCGGACCCCGCCTTCCTGCTCCGTACGGCCCGCTGAGGTGCCTGGAGAGGCGGGGTCGGACGCTCTGTCCCGCGTCCTCGCACCGGTACCGGAAGTGCCCGGGACCCGCGGCTTCAGCCGCCGCCTCGTGCAACGCCCGAAGGTCCGCCACCGGCAGCGTCTCGGTGGGGGCGCCGGGGGACGGGGCAAGCGGCCGGCAGCGACGACCCGCGGCCCACGCCTGCCGGCGCACCGGCCGTGCGCCCCGTCAGCGCTCCCGCCCCCGTGGCTTCAGGACCACCGGCGGGAGGTCGGGGGCCGGGAGGCGGGGGCCGGCGTAGCCGTGGACGGTGCCGAAGCGGGTGGTGTCCATCCAGTCGGTGCGGGCCTCGGCGATCTCCTCGTGGGTGCGGCCGACGAAGTTCCACCACATCACGATCTGTTCCTCGAACGGCACGCCGCCCAGGAGCATCAGGCTGCTGTCGGAGTGGGCGCGCAGCGGGAGGTCGGTGCGGCCGCAGCCGAGGTAGAGGAGGGCGCCGGGGGTGAGGCGGACGCCGTCGACCTCGGTTTCGCCGGAGATGGTCAGGGCGGCGTACTCGAAGTCGGGGTCGAGGGGGAGGCGGGTGTCCGTGGTGGCGGTGAGGGAGAGGTCGGCGCCCACGAGGGGCGAGTAGGTGGTGCCCGGGGAGGTGGCGCCGTCCAGTTCGCCGAGGATGACGGTGGCGGTGAGGCCGCCGTTGCCGCCGGTGACCCGCGGGAGGTCGGTGTGGTGCTCGAAGTGCGCCGCGGCGTGGCGGTGTTCGGCGGGGAGGGCGACCCACAGTTGGGCGCCGTGCAGCAGCGGGCCGTGGCCGCACGGGGATTCCTCGGAGTGGGCGATGGCCCCTCCGGAGGTCATCAGGCCGAGTTCGCGGGGGCGGACGGTCTGCAGGCTGCCCAGGCTGTCGCGGTGCAGCACCTCGCCGGCGTGCAGCCAGCTGACGGTCTGCAGGCCCATGTGCGGGTGCGGCGGCACCTGCATACCGGGCTGGTCGACGATGTCGTCGGGACCGTAGTGGTCGACGAAGCACCAGGCGCCGACCATCCGCCGGCCGAGGTTGGGCAGCAGCCGGCGGACCACGGTGCTCTCGCCGAGCGGCACCTGTTTGCCGGGCTGGAGGTCGCGGACCGGGCCGGTGCGGCCGGTGCCCCCGCACAGACTCGGCGCGGGTCTGGTATCGAGGTTGCTCATGGCGTCACGATAGGCCGGGCGCGGGGGCCGGCCGCGGCAGGCGCACGGGGTGCCCGGGCGCGGCGCCGGCGCCCGTTCGGCGCGCCGTACGGCTCATGCGTAGAGTCCGCGCAGTCGTACGGAGAGGCAGGTGACGCAGCCCTCCAGCTTTTCGAACTCGGAGATGTCCACGAGGACGGGCCGGTAGCCGAGGTCGGTGAAGAGGGCGGCGGACTCGGGCGCGCCGGCGGACATCAGGAGGGCGTCGCCGCCGAGGTGGACGACGTGCGCACCGGCCTCCTCGGGGACGGGCAGGAAGCGCGGGAAGGCGGCCGGGTCGTCGACCAGCGGCGGGTGGCCGATGACGGTGCCGTCGGGGAGAGCGGTCACCGCGGATTTGAGGTGCAGCACCCGGCTGACCGGTACGGCGATCACGCGGGCGCCCAACGGCTCGAAGGCGGCGCGGAGTTGGCGTACGCCGTCGGCGTTGGTGCGGCCGCCGCGGCCCACGTACACGGTGTCGCCGATCTTCAGGACGTCGCCGCCGTCCAGGGTGCCGGGCGACCGGATCACGTTGACGGAACAGCCGAGCGCCTCGACGGCCTCCCGGGCGGCCGCTATCTCGGGCCTGCGGGGGTCGGCGCCGGGGCGGGCGAGCAGCGCGACGTTGCGGAACATCACCATGGTGTCCTCGACGAACACCGCGTCGGGGCAGTCGTCGGCGGGCGCCACCTCGGTGGTGTGCCAGCCGTGGTCCTGCAGCGCCTGGACGTAGCCCTCCCACTGGCGCAGGGCGAGTGCGGGGTCGACCGGGCGCCGGGCGATATGGGTGACCAGGCCCTCGGCGAGGCGCGGGCCGGGGCGGCGGATGAGCGCCTTTTTGCTGGGCATCGGGGTGGGCGGTCCTTTCGGGAGGCGCGGTGCAAAGTGCCGTGATGGTCGTGCTTGCTGGAGGGGCCGGTACGTGCTCGGGCTCCGTGGCCCCGTGGTCGTGCCCCGTCAGTCCTCGGCTCCATACGTGGCGCGCAGGGCGTTCTCGACGGCGGTGCGGGCGGCGCGCCGGTCCAGGCCGAGGCGCTGGACGCGCCGGGCGTAGCTCTCGGCGGCCGCGGCGGCCTCCTTCTCCGCGGCGTCGCCGGCCGCCGCGATGAAGCTGCCGTTGCGGCCGCGGGTCTCGATCACGCCGTCGCTCTCCAGGGCGCGGTACGCCTTGGCGACGGTGTTGGCGGCCAGGCCGAGGTCCTGGGCGAGGCCGCGCACGGTGGGGAGCTTGTAGCCGACCGGCAGGGCGCCCTCCCGGGCCTGGTCCGCGATCTGGGTGCGTACCTGCTCGAAGGGGGCGACGGCCGAGGCCTGGTCGATGGTGATGCTCACGGTCTGGGGGGACACGGGGGCGCTCCTGGTGGTGCCGTGACGGGGTGCCGGATCTGTTTGTGTCATCCATTGTGCGCCAGGAACGCCCGGCCGGCCGGGAGGCACGGAAGGCGGGGAGCCTGTAGCGGGAGGCCCGTAGGAGCTCGCTGCGCCTCCGGCGTCGTGTCCGTCGTCCGCGGCCAGGCGTTCGTGCCGACGGCCGGTTCGGCGCCGGGGCGGATGTCCTGGGTCGCGCGTCGGCGGGGGCCTCGGCGTGCACGCCGGAGTCCGGCAGCGGCCGGACGGGGGCGTTCCGGTCGGCCGCCGCCAGGTCCCCCGGTCCGGCCCGCAGCGCCTCGTTGCCGTGGGAGCCCGGGGTGGAGGCAGGCCGGGGAACCGGGGCCGGGGCGGCGCCGGGACCCGGACGGCGGGGCGGCTCATGGCGAGGCGTCCAGGGGCACCGCGCGTCCCGGGGACGCCGGGTCGTAGGCGATCGGGTCGCCGGGCCGGTGCCAGTGGAGCAGGAAGCGGTGTCCCGCGCGCAGGCCCTCCAGGCCGGCCCGGCAGTAGGCGACCATGTCGTCCGGCAGGGCGTCCAGGCGGTGCCACTCCAGACCGGCGCACTTGTCCGGCTCGCGGTTCCACGGTTCGCCGCCGGTGCCGTCCGCCACCTCGAAGAACCAGCCGATCCGGGGCCTGGCCGGGGGCGGCGCGCAGTGCTGCATGACCAGGGCGGCCCGGACGTCCTCCGGCGCCAGCCGCAGACCGATCTCCTCGGCGGCCTCTCGGATCACCGCCTCGCGGACGTCCTCGCCGTCCTCGGCATGGCCCGAGGGGCAGTTGAGGAGCCCGTCCGCATAGCCGGTCCCGGCCCGCCGGGCCAGCAGCACCTCCGGACCGCGCCGCACCACCAGATGGACGTCGACGACCTCGGTGTGCCGGCGCGGGAGGTCGGCCAGCAGGACGTACCGCTCGTCCCTGACCTCCTTGCCCCACAGCGCCGCGTCGTGCGCGAGGTCCTGCACGACCGTCCGCTCCGCCAACGGCCGGACCAGGCCGGCCAGTTCGGCTGCCGGGATGCCGATCGGGTCCGACTCCCCCCAGCGGCCCTCCACCAGGACCAGCCGTCCGCCGGGCACCAGCAGACCGGCCCAGCGGCGCAGCGCGGCCGCCGGATCGGGCAGCGCCCACAGCAGATGGCGCACCAGCACGACATCGAACCGCCGCTCCCCCACGGGTGGTTCGGCGGCATCGCCGGCCAGGAAGGCGGCGTCCCGCCCGGCGAGCTTGGTGCGGGCCCGCTCGATCATGCGCGGGGAGCGGTCGACGCCCAGGACGCGGTGCCCCTGCTCCACGGCGAGCAGGGCCAGACTCCCCGTGCCGCAGCCCAGATCGAGCACCTCGGCGGGCCCGGCCGGCAGCCACGCCCGCAACCGGGCGGCCCAGGCCGCGCGCACGGCCGGGTCACGCAGCCCGTGGTCCGGCTCGTCGTCGAAGGTCTCGGCGGCGGCCTCCCAGTAGGCCGCATCGGTCACCGGAAGGGTGGCCGTCGCCTGCTCGGCCGGCCTGCGGGCGGGATCGTCGGAGGTCGGGTCGCGGGGCTGCGGGGACGTGTCGGCGGAGGTGTGCGTGCTCATGCTCCGATGCTGCCAGCGACCACTGACAACGGCCCGGACGACCGCGCCCCGCCCCTCCGCGCCCGTTTCCTCCCGGCCTGCCTGTGGCCCCGCTTAGCGGCTCCTTAAGCCCGCCATAAAGATCCTCACCAACCGGCTTCCGGGGGCGAATTGGCTGTTCAGCGGGGCTAGCGTGCTTCTCGCAAGGCGGCAGCAGGCGGGCCGTCGGCGCCGATCACCCGGGGGGCGGCGCCGGTGACCGCGCTCCGACCCCCCACCTCCGGCTGCCCCTTGTGGCAGCTGCTTCCCCCCACTGCTTTCCCCCACTGCTCGACGCACCTGATGAAGGAGACCCCCACCATGACCGTTCGTCGCAAGGCCACCGGGATCGCGCTGGCCGGTATCGCCCCGCTGGCGCTCACCGTGCTCGCCGCGGGTCCGGCCGTCGCGCACGGTTCGATGTCGGACCCGGTCAGCCGGGTGATGACCTGCTACGCGGAGGGACCGGAGAGCCCCGACTCCGCGGCGTGCAAGGCGGCCGTGCAGGCCGGCGGGGCGCAGGCGTTCTACGACTGGAACGGGGTGCGGGACGGCAACGCCGGCGGCAAGTCCAAGGAGAAGATCCCGGACGGCAAGCTCTGCAGCGCCGGAAACGCCGAGTTCAAGGGCCTCGACCTGCCGCGCGCCGACTGGCCGGCCTCCAAGTTGCAGGCGGGCAAGCACACGTTCCGCTACAAGGCCACGGCCCCGCACAGGGGATACTTCGAGCTCTACCTCACCAAGCCCGGCTACGACCCGACCAAGCCGCTGAAGTGGTCGGACCTGGAGGCGAAGCCGTTCGCGAAGGTCACCGACCCGAAGCTGACGAACGGGGAGTACGTCTTCGACGGCACCGTGCCGCAGCGGTCCGGGCGGCATCTGATCTACAGCATCTGGCAGCGGTCGGACAGCCCGGAGGCGTTCTACACCTGCTCGGACGTGGTGTTCGGGAAGGGCGCCGGCGGCGCCCGGACCGCCTCGGCGCCCGCGCCGGCGGCCTCCGCGCCGACCGACGGGCAGCTCGCGGCGGGCGCGGACAAGTCCTCGATGGACATGAGCGCCCACGGCCACCACGGTGGCGGCACGGACGCGAGGGCGCTGTCGGACCAGGCGGACGGGGCCGGTGCGGCGGTCTCCGAGCACGGTCCGGCGGTCTCCGCGCACGGTGCGGCCGCCCCGAAGGCCGGTGGCAATGCCGCGCGGACCGATGGGGACGCCAAGCCGGTCAACGGGCAGCAGCTGGCCGAGACCGGTGGTGACGCCTCCACCGCCCCGCTGGCCGTCGGTGGTGCGGCCGTGCTGGCCACCGGTGCCGCGGTGCTGTTCACCACCACCCGCCGCAAGGCCGCCCGCCGCGGCTGATCCCCCACAGACCCCCACAGGCCCCCCACAGGCCCGGCTGCCGCCGGGAGTGCCGCCGTCCCCGCTGCCCGCGGGGGCGGCGGCGCGCCGTTTTCGGCGGTGTTCCGCGCCGAGCGCCGCGAACGAAGCCGCCACCGGGACGCACATGGCCGGCAGCGAGGCCGGGCCGGCTGCCGCGGCCGCCGGCGACGGCACCGCGGCGTTACGGGCGGGTGGGGGCGAGGGCGCTTCAGTGGACGAGGCGGCGCAGCAGGCGGACGTAGCGGTTCCAGCGGGCGGGCCGGGCGACGCGGCCGGTGCAGGCGCGTTCGGCGCGGTCCAGGCTGTCCTCCAGGCATGCGTCGTGGAGCTGGCGGAAGGCCAGCGGCCAGGTGAGCCGGGCCAAGCCGCGGGCGCGCATGGCAAGGGTGTGGCGCAGCAGGGTGCGCTCGGGTCCGAGGGGGTGGACGGTGTACTCGTGGAAGCCGTGGAAGCCCCGGGGGCCGCTGAAGGCGAAGCGGACCCAGCGGCCCGGGACGTAGGCGGCGACGGTGTAGCGGACCGGGCCGTGGCCGCCGGCGGCGCCCGCCGCGAGCGGGCCGTCGAGCTCCATCGGGGGCCAGTCGCGGCCCGGCCAGAGCCGGTCGCCCGCCCCGGACAGGCCGTCGATCAGCAGGCCGGCCTCGGCGTCGGGGACGGGCAGCACCCGCTCGTGCACGTTGTAGACACCCATCGGGCGGCCTTTCCGTGAGGTAGGGGCGGGCGCCGGGCACCAACGGGGGCGTGGACCCGGCGCAGGGAAAAGGAGTTTTGGAGGGATCCCTCCAATTATTGTGGAGAGTACCCTCTAGAACATGGCCAGGCCACCCCGATTCGACATCTCACAGCTCCTCGACGCCGCCGTACGGCTGGCGGCCGAGCACGGGCCCTCCGGCGTCACCATGTCCGCGGTCGCCCAGGCCGTCGGCGCCCCCAGCGGCTCGCTGTACCACCGCTTCGCCGGCCGTCCGGCACTCCTCGCCGAGGTGTGGCTGCGCACCGTCGAGGGCTTCCAGGACGGCTATTTCGCGGCCCTGCGATCGGGGGACGGGCCGCGCGCCGGGGGCCGGGCGGCCTCCCGGCACGTCGTCGCGTGGAGCCGCGCACACCCCCAGGAGGCCGCGCTGCTCCTCTACGGGGCGCACGAATTCGGCCGGGACGACTGGTCGCCGGAGCATCTGCACCGCGCGGACGAGGGGAACATGCGGGTCCGGGCGGCGGTGGCGGCGCTCGCGGGCGCACTGGGCCTGCACGGCGAGCTGGGCCTGGAGCGGGTGTCGCTCGCCGTCGTCGACCTCCCGCTGTCCCTGGTGCGCCGCCATCTGCGCAGCGGGGAGCCGCTGCCCGCGCACGCCGAGGAGCTGGCCGAGCAGTGCACCGACGCCCTGCTGACCGCGGGCTGAGACCGCGGCCCGGGGGCGTACGACGTACGGCCCGGCCCCCGCGCGGAAGCGGGAGCCGGGCCGTGCCGCCGTCAGGTGTTGAGGCAGTCAGGTGTTGAGGCAGCGGGTCGGGGTGGCGTGGGCCGGGTCGAGGGCGTTGGCCGTCTCGTGGAAGGCCACGGGGTCGACGATGCCGATGGCGACGTGCTCGGAGAAGTCGACCGCGCACAGGTCCTGGAGCAGGAGGTTGCGCACGTCGGGGCCGTCGAGGTAGCCGCTCCGGTAGGGCGTGACGACCTCGTCGTACTTGGTCGCGATCACGGTGTAGTGCACGCCGGGGACGGTGTCGCCGCCCTCGTTGAGGCGGTTGAGCACGTCCGAGCCGACGATCTGGTCGGTCAGCCCGGGGGTCAGCTTGCTCAGATACTGCTTGGCTCCGGGGAAGTGGTCCAGCAGGCGGGTCAGCCCGTCGAGATCGGTGCCGTGGTTGTCGGGGGCCAGCCCGACCAGGGTGTTCACCTTGTCCGCGCCCCCGTGGAACTTCAGGTAGACGCGCGCCATCATGCCGCCCTGCGAGTGGCCGACGAGGTCCGCCTTGCGCGTGCCGGTGGCGGTCAGCACCCGGTCGACGTAGGTGGCGAGCTGCTGGGCGGAGGCGTCGACCGGGCCCAGGCCGTGGAAGAGCGGTACGCCGGGGAGCTGGCCGTAGTCCAGGGAGAAGACGCAGTAGCCGCGGGCCACCAAGTAGGGCGCGAGACCGAGCCAGTTGTCCACGGAGTTGCCGAGGGTGCCGTGCACCAGGACCACCGGCCGCGGGTGGGCGTCGGAGGGCTTGCACGAGAAGTCGTTCCAGCCGCTGCGGACGGTGGGGGCGTCGGCTGAGGCGGGGGCGGTGGCGAAACCGAGGGCCAGGGCGAGGGCCGGCAGCAGGGTGAGCGTTCGGGACCAGCGCAGCTTCATACGATGCTCCTTGCGAGGGGGGTGAGGGGGTGAGGGGGCTCCGAGGTGCTCGGTGAGCCGTTCACCTGCGATCCGGATCGCAAGGGCCAACGCAGTTGACTGACAAGTAAGTTACGGCCGGGTAAGCAAGAAGGACCAGTCGTGTGACGGTGAAGGAAAACGCACACAACCCTCACCGGACGCACGGGGGTCGAACCTCCCGTTCCGTGCCGCCGTGCCCGCCGTGTCGGATGCGTACTCACGCGTCGTGGCCGGGCCGGTTGTCAGACCCGTCGCGTACCGTCGATACCGCGTTGACCAGGCGGATGACGGAGGGGAGGCACCCATGGAGACGACGACGGCGGACGGCGCGAGAGCGGCGGACCGGGCGGGGACGGCAGGCCACTCGGGGGCGGCGGATCTCACGGGCATTGCGGAGATCTCGTCGGAGGCCGAGCTGCGCGAGCTGATGGGCCACCCGAATTCCCACGCCGCCAACAAGACCCGCCACCGGCTGCACGACCTCGACCGCCAGTGGCTGGCCCGTTCACCGTTCTGCGTGATAGCCACCTCGGACGCCGAGGGCCGGTGCGACGTCTCGCCCAAGGGCGACCCGGCGGGCTTCACCCTCGTCCTGGACGACACCACGCTGGTCATCCCCGACCGCCCCGGCAACAAGCGCATGGACGGCTTCGTGAACGTCCTCGCCAATCCGCACGTCGGGCTGGACTACGTCCTTCCGGGGCGCGGCGACACCCTGCGCATCAACGGCCGCGCCCGGCTGCTGCGGGACGCCCCGTTCTTCGACCGGCTGGTCGTCAAGGGCAACCGCCCGCGGCTGGCGCTGCTGGTGGAGGTCGAGGAGGTCTTCTACCACTGCTCCAAGGCGTTCCTGCGCTCGGAGTTGTGGCGGCCGGAGACCTGGGAGCCGGACGCGGTGCCGTCCCGGGCGCGCATCGTCAACAGCGTCGAGGCCCAGGACAAAACGCTGGCGGAGCTGGAGGAGCACTACGGCCCGCGGTACGCCGAGCGGCTCTACGGCTAGATGATTGAGTCCGATGTTCTTAGTGGTCGTAGGCGATCAGGGATCGTTTGATCTTGGCGCCGGTGGTCCAGTTGTGCCAGATGCAGGCTGC
>NZ_JBFACE010000069.1:0-22029 GCF_040640655.1 Streptomyces sp. NPDC021749
TGCTGTCGCGAGGGTGTCCAGGTCTGTCTTCACACACTGACATTGGACGCCCTCGTCCTATATCCGCAGGCCATCCCTTGGACTCATTCATCTAGGGGATCTGTTCCCCCTCCCCCTAAGGTCCCGCCCCGATCACCCCTACGCCTCCCCCTCTCCCTCCCCCTCCCCCCGATGCCCGCCCCGCATCGCCTCGATTCCCGCGATCTGCAGGTCGAGTGCGAAGGCGAAGTCCCGGTCCAGCATCGCCGCGGCCGACCGGCCCGTACGGACGTGGTCGGCCCGGCTGGACAGCTCCAGCATCTCGGCGAACTCCGGGCGGCCCGAGATGGCCGAGACGACCTGCTGGAAGTAGTCGTCCAGGCTGACGCCCGCGGCCCGGCACCGCGCCTCGTGCGTCGCCCGGATCGTCGCGAAGCCGTAGACGAAGTGGAACAGCGACGCCAGCGCACCGGACGTGCACTCGGCGTCCAGGCCGCTGCGCCCCATCACCCGCAGGGTGGCATTGGAGAACGCGGTCGAGTGCGGTCCGATGTTGATGAACTCGGCCAGCAGCCGGGCCACCCAGGGGTGGCGCAGCAGCATGTCGCGGTAACCGGTGGCGAGGACCCGGAGCTGTGCGCGCCAGTCGGCGCCGGCCTCCGACTCGTCGGGCAGGGGCAGTTCGCCGGCCACCGCGTCGACGGCCAGCTCCAGCAGATCGTCCTTGGTGTCGACGTACCAGTAGACGGACATCGCGGTGACGCCGAGCTCGGCGGCGAGCCGGCGCATCGAGAACCTCGCCAGCCCCTCGTCGTCCAGCAGTCGGACGGTCGCCCCGACGATCTTGTCGAGGTCGAGCCCGGCCGGCTGCTCAGCCCTGCGCTTGAGCGGGGGGCGCTCGGTCAGCCAGACACTGTGCGGCCGCTTACCGGCACGGCCGTTGGTCGCGGTCATGGCGTCCGTCCTTTTCTTCCCGTGCTCCACGTCGGCGTTCCCGCGCTCCACGTCAGCCTTCTCGCTCTGCACGTCGACGGTCAACGATCTTCTGCACCACCGATGCTATTCCGCGGCCGCGGGGGCCGCTCCCGGGCCGGGCCGGGCGTCAGGTGCCCCAGACGTTCCTGTGGCCTCTCGTGCCTCCGGTGTCTGCTGCTCCTGGCCATCGCGCTCCGCCCGGCGCAGGAGTACGGCGGCGAGCAGCCCGCCGAGGAACACCGCGGCCGCGCCCACCATCTGGCTGGTGCCGATGCCGGAAGCGAAGGCGTCCTGGACGGCGGTGCGTTCGGCGGCGGTGTGCGTGCGGGCCAGCGCCGCGGAGAGCGAGCCCGCGCCCGCGGCCACCAGCGGGAGCAGGGCCGTGAAGCGGGAGTTGAGGACCGCGCCGAGGACGGCGACGCCCAGGCCCTGGCCGAATTCCATCAGCGTGCCGTTGACCCCGGCACCCACCCCGGCCTTGGCCGGCGGGATCGCGGACATGATCGCGTTGGCCATCGCCGGCATGGCGAGCGCGACACCGAAGCCCATCACGATCAGACCGGTGAGCATGCCGCCGTAGCTGTGTCCGCCGAGGGCCACTATGGCGACGAGTCCGGCGGCGAGCAGCGACATACCGGTGACGATCATGCCGGGGGTGCCGAACTTCGGCATCAGCCGGGCGCCCAGGCCGGTGAAGTTGATCAGGATGACGGTGACGGCGAGCGGCGCCATCCGCAGCCCGGCGTCCAACGGGCCGTAACCGAGCACGAGTTGGAGGTGCTGGGTGAGCAGGAACATCGAGCCGCCCATCCCGAAGGCGACCAGGATGCCGCCGGAGACCGCGCCGATGAACCGGCGGTTCCGGAAGAAGTGCATGTCCAGCATGGGGTGCGGGGTGTGCAGCTCCCATCCGGCGAAGAGGGCGAGGCCGGCGATCCCGATGGCGGCGGAGATCAGCACCTGGCCCGACAGCCAGCCGTTGTGCGGTCCTGAGATGATCGCGAAGACCACTCCGCCCATACCGATCATGGACAGCAGGGCGCCGAGGAGGTCCGGGCGATCACCCTCGCGGCTCTTGGACTCGGGGACGAGGGTGACGACGGCCACCACCGCCACGACGGCGACGGGAAGATTGACCAGGAACAGCGAACCCCACCAGTAGTGGTCGAGCAGCACACCGCCTATCAGCGGGCCGGCGGCAAAGCCGAGGGAGTTGACCGAGCTCCAGATACCGATCGCCTTGGGGCGCTCCTCGTCGTCGAAGATCTGCATGACGACCGCGAGCGTGGTGGTGACCAGCAGCGCACCACCGACGCCCATACCGGCCCGGGCCGCGATCAGCTGGCCGGGCGACTGGGCGAGCGCGGCGCCGAGCGAGGCCAGGCCGAACAGCACCAAGCCGACGGCGAGCATCTTCTTGCGCCCGTACCGGTCGGCGGAGTTGCCGGCGGTGAGCAGCAGACCCGACTGGACCAGCGAATAAGCGTTGATCATCCACTGGACGTCGGCGGTGGTCGCGCCCATCTCCTTGGTCAGGGAGGGGATGGCGACGTTCAGGACGGTGTTGTCGAGGATGACCGTGAGCTGGGCGAGGCAGATGACGGCAAGGATCAGCCAGCGGGTGGCGGGCCGGCCGGGCGGCTGGAGGGTGGCGGTTGCGGCATCGGACGCCACGGGGGACGGCATACGGGCTCCCTGTACGGTGCGAGCGGGTGCCATACACCGTACAGGGAGCGCTATACGCCGTACATTTGTTTTCGGCCGCGCGTGGAGCGGATGCGAGCGGTACCGGGCGTCCGTGCTGGTCGGGCCCGCTGGGCCGCTGGTCAGGCCGTCTTCCTCACGGTCCTGGTCAGGCCTTACGGTCCTGGTCAGGCCTTCTTCGTCAGGTCGTAGAAGGTCGCGCTGCCGACCGTGACCTTCTTGAAGGTCTTCTCGACCCAGGAGCTGATCTCGGACGAGTGGCCCTGGCCACCGCCGGGGCCACCACGGCCACCACGGCCACCACCACCGCCGCCGAAACCGCCACCGAAACCACCGACGAAACCGCCGGCCAGCTCAGCACCGCCCGGGCCGCCGGTGCCACCGGTGCCATCGCTGCCACCGGTGGCGAGGGTGCCGCCGAAACCGTCCCGGCCGCCCGCGATGAAGTAGTGGATCTTCCCCTCCGCGACGTACTTCTTGAATTGGGCGAGGGTGGGTGACGGGTCACTCCCGTTGAAGCCGCCGATCGACATCACCGGCTTCTGGGTGGCCAGCTGGTAGCCGGCGGCGTTCTGCGAACCGATGGCGGCGGCGGCCCAGGTGTAGTCGCCGGCGTTCTTCTCCAGCAGGGCCTTGGCCCGGGCGCTCACCTTGCTGCCGTTGAGCAGGCCGCCCATGCCACCGCCCATACCGCCGCGTACCCCGCCGCCGCGCATACCGCCGTTGCCGGCGCCCGTGCCCTTCGCTCCCGGCGTGGCGGGCAGGCGACCGGCAGCGGTACCACCAGGTGCACCGGCGACTCCGGGGCCTCCGGGCGCTCCGGGCGCTCCAGGGGCCCCAGGGACGCCGGGGGCGCCGGCCTGGGTGCCGCCGCCCGGCATCGCGCCGTTGTTGCCACGCCCCATCCGCTGCAGCCACCGGGGGAGGCCGCCGCCCGGCCCGCCCATACCGCCGCGCACCGAAGGCCCGGCCGTGATGATCGAGCCGCCCTTGGGGGTGTTCACGGTGTCGAGCGTGTACGCGACCGGGCCGGCCAGCGCCGTGACCACCCCGAGCGCCGCGGCGACGACGCCGATCCGCCGGGTGACGGGCAGCCGGGCCCCGGCTTCCCCTCGGGCGGGCACCGACCCCTGCCGATCGGCCGTCCCCTGCTGGTCCGCCACCCCCTGCCAATCGGCCATCCTCGGCCAATCGGCCGTCCCCTGCTGGTCCGCCGCCGCCGTCTTCCGTACGCCCAGCAGCAGGCCCACCGCCGCCAGCGCCCCCAGCGCCAGCACCGTCCAGCGCAGCCACGGCAGCCAGTCGGGCGAGCGGTTCAGCAGGACGTACGACCAGACCGCGGTCACCGCGACCGTCACGGCCAGCACCACCGACGCCAGCCGCCCGCCGCGCCGCCACAGCAGGGCCGCGCCCATACCGACCAGTGCAGCGATGTACGGGGCCAGCGCGATGTTGTAGTACTGGTGGAAGATCCCGGACATGAAGCTGAACGTCGTGAACGTCATCAGCAGCGCACCGCCCCACACCAGGAACTCGGCCCGCTGACCGGCCTGTTCGGCCGCGCCGGCCCGGGAGGTGGCGGCGACGGTGGCGGTGACGGCAGGGTGGGCTCCGGACTGTTCGGCGGCCGCAGGCGCGGGGCGGGCGTCCGTACGGCGGGCCCGCCACAACAGGCCCACCGCCACCACCAGCAGAATCAGCGCGGCCGGCAGCAGCCAGGAGATCTGCCCGCCCATGTCGGACGAGAACAACCGGGTGATGCCGGTCTCGCCCCAGCCGCCTCCGCCGCCCGGACCGCGCCCGCCACCGCCGACACTGCCCGTCTCGTTGCCGCTGATCCGCCCGAAGCCGTTGTAGCCGAAGGTCAGTTCCAGGAAGCTGTTCGTCTGCGAGCCGCCGATGTACGGCCGCGAGGACGCCGGCCAGAGCTCGACGATCGCCACCCACCAGCCACCGGACACCACGATCGCCAGCCCGGCGACCAGCAGTTGCCCGAACCGCTTGCGCAGGCCCACCGGCGCACAGCAGGCGTACACCACGGCGAGCGCCGGCAGGATCAGCCACGCCTGCAGCGTCTTGGTGAGGAACCCGGCGCCGAAGCAGAGCCCGGCCAGCACCAGCCACTTGGTCCGGCCGTCCTCCAGGGCGCGCAGTACGGCGGCGATCGCGCACACCATCAGCAGGCACAGCAGCGCATCGGGATTGTTGAAGCGGAACATCAGCGCCGCCACCGGCGTCACCGCCAGCGCCCCGCCGGCGAGCAGTCCCGCGGCCGCCCCGAACCGGCGCCGTACGGCCGCGTAGAGCACCCCGACGGTCGCCACGCCCATCAGCGCCTCGGGCACCAGGATCGCCCACGAGCTGAGGCCGAAGAGGCGTACGGACAGTGCCATCGGCCAGAGCGCGGCCGGCGGCTTGTCGACGGTGATCGAGTTGGCGGCGTCGGACGAGCCGAAGAAGAACGCCTTCCAGCTCTCGCTGCCGGCCTGTACGGCGGCCGAGTAGAACTGGTTGGCGTAGCCCGAGGCGGACAGGCTCCAGAGGTAGAGAACGGCCGTGACCAGCAACAACGCCACCAGGGCGGGGCGCACCCAGCGCGGCGGCTCGGCGGACGGCGGCGGAATCAACGGGTCCTTCGTGGTCGTCGCGTTCGGTGCGTCCAGCGTGTTCGTAGCGTTCACCGCGTTCTTCGCGTTCGCCGCGTTCACCGTGTTCGCCGCGTTCGTCGCGTCGTTCTTCGCGTCCATCGCGTTCGCCGTGTTCGCCGTGTTCTTCGTGTCCATCGTGTTCTTCGCGTTCGTGGGGTTCAGCGGGTTCATCGGGGGCTCCGGGAGAGGTCGTCCACGTCGTGCGGGTGCGGGCAGTCGTCGGGACGGCGCTCGCGGTCCGGGAACACCCAGGCGCGGAAGAGCAGGAACCGCAGTACGGTCGCGGCCAGGTTGGCGGCCACCAGCACCGCCAGTTCCGTGCCGTGCGACGCCGGCCCGCTGGCGGTGTCCAGCGCGGCCAGGGAACCGCTGGTCAGCGCCAGTCCGATCGCGAAAACCACCAGACCCTGGGCCTGATGCCGGACCGCCCGGTCCCGCCCGCGCACCCCGAAGGTCAGCCGGCGGTTGGCCGCCGTATTGGCCATCGCGGACAACAACAGCGCGGCGGCGTTGGCCATTTGGGCGCCCGTACCGAGCCGGAAGAGGGAGTAGAGCCCGAGGTACAGCAGGGTGCTGAGCCCGCCGACGACGCAGAACCCGACGAGCTGACGGGCCAGCCCGCCCGGCACCCCCGACAGCTCCCGGTCCCGCGGATCGTCCCCGAACGGCCGGACCAGCCGGTCCAGCGGCAGCGCCCCGGTCGCCAACGCCCGTCCCACCCGCCAGACGCCCTTCAGGTCGTCGGCGGCCGTGCGCACGAGGTGCACGGTGCTGTTCGGGTCGTCGACCCAGTCCACCGGCACCTCGTGGATCCGCAGCCCGGCCCGCTCCGCGAGCACCAGCATCTCCGTGTCGAAGAACCATCCGGTGTCCTCGACCAGCGGAAGCAGCCGCTCCGCGACATCGCCCCGTATGGCCTTGAACCCGCACTGCGCGTCAGAGAAGCGGGCGGCGAGCGAACCCCGCAGGATGAGGTTGTACGTTCGCGAGATGAACTCCCGCTTCGGTCCGCGAACGACCCGCGCACTCCGGCTGAGCCGTGAACCGATCGCCAGATCCGAGTGCCCGGAGATCAACGGCGCCACCAACGGCAACAGGGCGTTGAGGTCCGTCGACAGATCGACGTCCATATAGGCCAGCACCGGTGCCTCGGAGAGCGACCACACCGTGCGCAGCGCCCGGCCGCGCCCCTTCTGCTCCAGCCGTACGGCCGTGACCTCGTCGATCGCGTCATCGAGCCGCGCGGCGACCTCGGGCGTACGGTCGGTGCTCGCGTTGTCCGCGATGGTGATCCGGAACCCGTACGGGAAGGTCCGCGCGAGGTGCTCGTGCAGGCGCCGGACGCAGCGCTCCAGATCCGCCTCCTCGTTGTAGACGGGAATGACCACATCCAGCACGGTCGCGATCTGGCCGAGGCGCAGATGTGCGCGGGGTGGCAGGGAGCCCAGTGGTGTATCGGGCGGCTGTGTCGTCGTCATGGCCCGACCCTCGCCAACCGCCCTGTCACGGCGGTGTGGTGAGCCTGTGGCGAGGCTGTGAGCCTGTGAGCCGAAACTCGGGGGCCGGCCGGAGGCGCGGGGCAGAGGTCCCGGCGAATACGCGGAGCAGGGGTCACTTCGGATGCGCGGTGCAGGGGTCCCGGCGACAGGGGCACCGTGACGACATCAGGGGCAGCGTGACGACAACAGGGGTCACGGTGACGGCAGCAGGTCCCCCTGCCCCGACGGCAGGATCACCGTGACGGCAACAGACCCCCCTGCCCCGACGGCAGGATCACCGTGACGGCAACAGACCCCCCTGTGCCGACGGCAGGGTCGCCGTGAAGACCGTCCGCCCCGGCGCACTCTCGACGCCGACCGTACCGCCGTGCGCCGCGACTACGGCCTGCACGATCGCGAGCCCGAGCCCGGTGCTGCCGGCCACCCGCGAACGCGACGCGTCCCCACGCGCGAAGCGCTCGAACACCCGCGGCAGAAGCTCGGCCGGGATGCCGGGCCCGTCATCCTCCACCTGGAGCAGGACGGCGGGCCGGAGGACCCGGGCCCGGGCCCGGGGAGCGTGCCCGTGCGGGGCCCAACCCGGCGGTACCGGCGGCCCGGCGTCCGGTACGCCGGCATCCGGTGCGCCGACGTCCGCCGCGTCGGCATCCGGGGCCCCGACATCCGATGCCCCGGCATCCCGGGCCACCACCCGGGCCGTCACCGTCGTCCCCTCCGGCGTGTGCGTCCGGGCGTTGGCCAGCAGGTTCACCAGGACCTGGTGCAGCCGCTCGCCGTCCCCGTGGACCCACGCCGGCTCGCCGGGCAGTTCCAGCCGCCACCGGTGCCCGGGTCCCGCCGCCCGGGCGTCGCTCACCGCGTCCACCACCAGCGGCGAGAGATCAGTGCTCTCGTACGAGAGCGGGCGCCCCGAATCGAGCCGTGCGAGCAGCAACAGGTCCTCCACCAGCCCCGTCATCCGCTCCGCCTCCGACTCGATCCGCCCCAGGGCGTGCCGGGTCACCGGCCCGGGACGCTCGTCCCCGCGCCGGGTCAGCTCGGCGTACCCCCGGATCGACGCCAACGGCGTCCGCAGCTCATGGCTGGCGTCGGCGACGAACCGCCGCACCCGCATCTCGCTCTCCTGACGCACCGACAGCGCCGAGCCGACGTGCCCCAGCATCCGGTTCAGCGCCGCGCCGACCTGCCCCACCTCGGTCCGGGCGTCCGCCTCCGCCGCCGGTACGCGGACGTGCAGCGCCACCTCGCCATGGTGCAGCGGGAGTTCGGACACCCGGGTGGCGGTGGCGGCGACCCGGCGCAGCGGCCGCAGTGCGATCCCCACCATGCTCGCCCCGGCGATTCCCGCCGCGACCAGTCCGGCGACCGTCACACACGTCTCGATCAGCACCAGCCGGCCGACCGTGCCCTGGACCTCGCCGAGCGGCAGCCCGGCCACCAGTGAGCCGTCCTTCGCCGACCGCACGCGGTAGTCGCCGAGCCCGGGCAGCTCGGCGGTGTGCGGCCGGCCGTCCCTCGGTACCGCGTCCAGCGCCGCGACCTGCTCACCGGTCAGCCACGCCAGCCGCTCCGAAGGCTCCCTGCTGGTCGAATTGTTCAGTCGCGCACCCACATCGACGCGCCCGTCCGGTCCGACCTGCCCACCCACCGTGCCCACGGGCTGGCCCAGCATCGCGACGAAGTCCAGGGGCTGGCTCCGCATCGGATCGTGCGGCCGCGGCATCGTCGCCCGTACGACGGTGTCCTTCAGTCGCTCGTCCAACTGCCACTGGAGGTACGAGTGCAACGCAATGGTGGTGACGACCCCGATCACCGCCCCTACAACGGCAATCAGGGCCACCGCCGACACCACCAGCCGCGTCCGCAACGTCCACCGCCGCGGCGCCGGCCCCCGCCCCGGCACTCTGCGGCCGAGCACGGCCGGACGCCCCCTTCCGGCCGTACGAACGGATCCGGGGCCCGGAACGGGCAGCGGCGCAAGCGCAGAATCGGACACCGCTCCGCTACCCACCCGGCTTGATCAGATAGCCCGCGCCCCGCCGCGTATGGATCATCGGGGCCCGTCCCGCGTCGATCTTCCGCCGCAGGTACGAGATGTACAGCTCCACGACATTGGCCTGGCCACCGAAGTCATAACTCCAGACGCGGTCGAGGATCTGGGTCTTGCTCAACACCCGCCGCGGATTGCGCATCAGATACCGCAGCAGTTCGAACTCCGTGGCCGTCAGATGGATTTCCTGCCCGTCCCGCCACACCTCATGACTGTCCTCGTCCAGTACCAGATCGCCCACCGTCAGCCGCGACTCGCTCCGGGCCGCCGCCGCCCCGGCCCGGCGCAGCAGACCCCGCAGCCGGGCCACCACCTCCTCCAGACTGAACGGCTTGGTGACGTAGTCGTCCCCGCCGGCCGTCAGCCCGGCGATCCGGTCCTCGACGGCGTCCTTGGCCGTCAGGAACAGCACCGGTACCTCCGGGAGTTCGCGCCGCAGCCGTCCGAGCAGCGTCAGCCCGTCCATGTCCGGCAGCATGACGTCCAGCAGCACCGCATCCGGCCGCCAGCTACGCGCGGTACGCAGCGCCCCCGCACCGTCGCCTTCGGCCCGGATGTCCCAGCCTTCGTAGCGCAGCGCGAGCGACAGCAGATCGGCGAGCGAGGACTCGTCGTCGACCACCAGCACCCGCACCGGGCTGCCGTCCGGCCGCAGCAACTCCGGCTGCTTCCCGGGCGCTCTCCTGGACGCCGAGCCTGCCGGAACCGAAGAAACCGGAACCGGCGAAGTCGGAACCGGCGCAACCGGAACCGGCGAAGTCGGAACCGGCGCAACCGGAACTGACGTAAGGGGAAGCGCCGTTGAGGACGACGGAGTCACGGTCATGCCGGTGAGCCTGACCCGCGCCCGTGAGAGCTCCCTTTCCCCTTCCTGTGAATCTCCTGAGAATCCCGGCGCCCGTCCGCGACGACGACCGCAACCGGCTCCCCCGACCGGCTCCCCCACCAGCTCCCCCGACCGACTCCCCCACCGGATCCCCCGACCGGCTCCCCCACCGAGTCCGTGACCGGCCTGGGCCGCCCCCCGCGCGGTCCAGGCCGATCACCACTGCCCCAAGCATGGCACCCCCCACTGACAATCGCCCTGACCAGCACTTTTGCCTCTTCGCGGGGACCTCACCCAGCCCCCACCCAGCCCTCCCCGACCACCCGGCGTACCGTCCCTCCATGACTCATGACGTCCCGAGACTGGTCGCCCTCTCCGGCAGCCTGCGCGCCCGCTCCTCCAACGGCGCGGTGCTGAACTCCGCCCTGCCCCTGTGGTCCGGCCCCACCACCACCGCGGACATCGGCGCACTCCCGCACTTCAACCCCGACCTGGACGGCGAAGACGCCACACCCCCCGCCGCCGTCGCCGCTCTGCGTACCGCGGTGGCGTCCGCCGACGCCCTGCTCATCGTCAGCCCCGAGTACGCGCACGGAGTCCCCGGCGTCCTCAAGAACGCACTCGACTGGCTGGTCAGCAGCGGCGAGGTGGTCCACAAGCCGGTCGCGGTGATCACCGCGTCCCCCTTCCCGACCGGCGGCGATCACGCCAACGCCCAACTCCGGGAGACCCTGCGCATGATGACCGGCGAGGTCATCACGGCCGCCTGCCGGGAAATCCCCGCCATCGGCCCGAAGATCGACGCTGAGACGGAGCGCGTCGCGGACGAGGCCACCCTCACCGACCTGGCCGCGGCACTGACCCACCTGGCCACCGCCGCAACGGGAACACCACCCGCCGCCTAACGACCTGACGTGCCTGACGTGCCTGACGCACCCGACATACCCGGCGCCTCGTCATTGCGTCGCCCGTCAGTACGCCGCACCCGTTCAGTGCGCCGCCCCGTCAGTACGCCGCCCGGCACCCCGTCACTGTGCCGCCCGGCGTCAGTGCGCCGCCCCGTTACACCGGCGGCCCGCCCCCGGGGCCCAGCTCGAACAACCGCGCCGCGTTCCCGTAACAGACCCCGCGCAGCCACTCCTCCCCCATCCCCAACCGGGCCAGCGCCTCCAGCGCATGGGCGTACCCGTAGGGGATGTTGGGGAAGTCGCTGCCGAACAGCACCCGTTCACCGAGGTCCGCGAGCCGGGCGCGCTCCGCCCGCGGGAACGGCGCGGTCCGTTCCGCGAAGTCCGTGAAGGCCATCGTGGTATCGAGGTGCACGCCGGGATAACGTTCGGCCAGCTCCAGGAAGTCGGCGTACTCCGGCATCCCCAGGTGCGCGATGATCAGCCGCAGCCGGGGATGCCGGGCCAGCACCCGTCCGATCGGCTCCGGACCGGTGTGCTTGCCCGGTGCGGGCCCCGACCCGCAGTGCACGACCACCGGCACCCCCGCCTCCGCGACGGCCCCCCACACCGCATCGAGCCGCGCATCGGCCGGGTCGTACGCCCCCACCTGCACATGCGCCTTGAACACGCGTACTCCGCCGACGAGTTCGTCCCGTACGTACGCCTCCGCGCCGTCCTCGGGGAAGAACGTCGCGGTCCGCAGACAGTCGGGCGTACGGGCCGCGAAATCGGCCGCCCAGCCGTTCAGCCACTGCGCCATTCCCGGCTTGTGCGGATAGATCATCGAGGTGAACGCCCGTACGCCGAAGCCGCGCAGCACCGCCAGCCGCTGGTCCTCCTCGAAGCGGTACGTGATGGGCCACTCCCGGCCCACCAGCGGCCCGGCCGCGTCGAAATACGCCCAGACCTTCGCCATCACGCGCTCCGGCATGAAGTGCGTATGGACGTCGATCAGCCCCGGCAGCCCCAGCCCCCGCCAGAACGCCCCCACCCGCTCGTCCCCATCCCCCACCCGCTCGTCCTCGTCCCCCACCCGCTCGTCCCCGGCCGCCACCCGCTCGTCCCCGTCTCCCACCCGCTCGTCCCCGCCCGCCAACCGCTCGTCGCCGCCCGCCACCCGGCCCCTCCTCGCCTCTCCGGTCACGCCCCTCCCAGCCTGCCAGGCCCGGTCCGCGCCCCACAGAACCTGCGCCTCAGAAGAGTCCTTCCTGCTCCCCTCCCCGATCCGGGGCGCCCCGTACCGCCGTACGGGCCGGCCGCACCGGCACGGTCGTCACCCGTCCCGTCGCCGCTCCCAGCACCCACCCCGACAGCAACCGCGCATCCATCACCACAACCGGCGACGACCCGCGGGCCCCCGCCACCTGGCCCGCACCAGGACGCCGCCCCTCGGCCCCGCCCTCCCCCTCCCCTCTTTCCGCTCCCTCTCCCCCTTCCGCTCCCTCTCCCGCCAGCCGCAGATACACATCCGACCCGACCCCGGCCAGCACCTCCCCCACGATCTCCGCCCCCGCCGTCAACCCGCCCAACACCGCCGCCCCGGCCGGTATCCGGTCGAGCCCGAACAGCTCCGTATGGTCCGTACACGCGAATTCCACCGGCTCCAGCGTCTCCGGCCAGCCGCCCAACTCCCGTGCTGTGGCGTGCAATCTGCCCAACTCGGCGCGCCGCTCCGGCACCGCCGGCAGCGCTCCCCGGGCCGCCCGCTTCGCCGCCTTCGTGAAGCGGTCCGGGATCGCCAGGGCGCTCCCCAGCAGCGCCTCCGCCCGCCGCGCCGCCATCAGCGGACCACGGCCCAGCCATGCGTACGCCACCGCCCCCTGCTCCACCAACCGCGCCGGCCCCCGCTCGGCGGCCGTGATCCCCACCTTGAGCAGGCCGGGCCCGAAGTACGCGAGGTAGACGGCGTACGGGCGCGGGTCATCCGCCATGGTGTCCGCGGCCACCGACCGCGAGCGGTCCAACCGGGCGCACGGCGCGCACTGGTCCTTGGCGCTCTCCCCGTCCAGCACCGCCGCATACGGGCACACCAGCCAACGGCCGGTCCGCCGCACGCCCAGGCAACGGCGCTCCCCCTGCGCCGCGAAGGCCAGCATCTTCCCCGCGGGGATCAGGCTCTCCCGTTCCTCGTCCCGCTCGGCGCAGTACCACCCCAGCCGCTGCCCGAACCCCGCCGACGCGCCCGTCGACGCCCCTGCCGACGCACCCACCGACGCCCCCGCCAGCGCGCCCACCGACGCGCCGCATGCCGCCGGCGCGCCGTATGCCGTCAGCGCACCAGGCACCGGCCCCGGCCCGGACCCCGGCCGTACGCCCGAACCGCCGCCTGACCAGCGCGGTCCCGTACATCGCCACCACACATCGCCAGCGTACGACCCCCCACTGACAACGCCCGGCCCACGCACCAACGCCCACTCACGCACCCACGCCCGCCCACGCACCCACACCTGCTCACGCCAGCCGGAACGCCGGAAGACCCGCCGCCGCCCCCCGCAAGCTACGAGGCCCCACTCCCGCTCCCGCCCCCACCCCGCCCCACCCTTCAAGCCACCAGCCCGCCCCTTCCCCCGGTTACCCCGGCCCTCCCGATCCCCTCTGTCCCCCTGGTCCTCCCGGTCCCCTCGGTCCCCTCTGTCCCCCGAAACGTGCTCCGGTACATCCGCGGCGACACCCCCAGCGCCGACTGCAGATGCTGCCGCAGCGACGCCGCCGTCCCGAAGCCGGCCTCCGCCGCGATCCGGTCCACCGTCAGCTCCGTCTCCTCCAGCAACTGCCGTGCCCGCTCGATCCGTTGCTGGGTCAGCCACTGCAACGGCGAGACCCCCACCTCCTCCCGGAACCGCCGGGTGAAGGTCCGTACGCTCATCGCCTCGCACGCCGCCAGCTCCCGCAGCGTCACCGGCCGGTCCAGGTGTTCCAGCGCCCAGGCCCGCGCCCGGCCCGTCGAGGACACCCGGGGCTCCGGCATCGGCCGCCGGATGTACTGCGCCTGGCCGCCCTCCCGGTGCGGCGGTACGACGGTCCGCCGGGCCACGTCATTGGCGACGGCCGCCCCGTGGTCACACCGGACCATGTGCAGACACAGGTCGATGCCCGACGCGACCCCTGCCGCCGTCAGCACGTCCCCCTCATCCGTGTACAGCACGTCCGCGTCCAGCGCGACCTGCGGGAACAGCCGGCGGAAGTCGTCCACCGACCGCCAGTGCGTAGTGGCCCGCCGCCCGTCCAGCAGCCCGGCCGCCGCCAGCACGAACGCGCCCGTACAGATCGACGCGATCCGCGTGCCGGGCCGGATCCGCCCCAGCGCCTCGGCCAGTTCCGCGCTCAGCCGCCCGGCCGTCCCGTCCCCCTGGGCGTAATCCGCCCCGGAGGCCGGCACGACCACGGTGTCCGCCTCGGCGAGCGCCTCCGGCCCGTGGGTCACGCACACGGTGAAATCCGTATCCGTCCGCACCTCGCCCGGCTGCAGCGCACAGGTCACCAGCTCGTACAGCCGCTCCCCGTCCGCCGCTCTGGCCTCGCCGAAGATCCGGTGCACGATGCCCACTTCGATCGGCAGCATCCCGTCCCGCACCAGCACCACCACCCGATGCCGCCGCGTCCCGTCACCACCCACAGCACTCCCCATTCCCTCCCCCATTTCCTCCCCCACTCCATCCCCCATTTCCTCCCCATCCCCTCCCCGCTCCGTGGCCCGATCCTTGCACAGTCTGGCCATCCGGCCACTCGTCCGTACGACCGCCCGCCCGGACAGTGGGTGCCATGAAGATCCTCTGGCTGTTCGCCCACCCGGACCGGCGCTCGCTGAGCAGCGCCCTCAAGGACGAGGGCCTACGCGCGCTCGAAGCCGCCGGCCACGAGTACCGCGTCTCCGACCTCTACGCCATGAACTGGAACCCGGTGGTCGACGCCGCCGACTACGGTCACGACCCCGCCGAACGCTTCCACGTCGGCCCGTCCTCCGAACACGCCTACAACCACGGCCGTTTGAGCCCGGACATCGTCGCGGAACAAGAGAAGGTCACCTGGGCGGACACCGTGATCGTCCAATTCCCCCTCTGGTGGTACGGCATGCCGGCCATCCTCAAGGGCTGGTTCGACCGCGTCTTCATCAAGGGCTTCGCCTTCGGCCACACCGACCCGGAGACCGGCCGCCCGCTGCGCTACGGCGACGGCCGGCTCACCGGCAAGCGCGCCATGGTGATCACCACCGCCGGCGCCCGCGCCGCCACCCTGGGCCCGCGCGGTGTCAACGGTGACCTCAACGACCTCCTCTTCCCCCTGCAGCACGGCACCCTCTGGTACACCGGCATGGCCGTCCTGCCACCCCTCCTGATCCCCGCCGCGGACCGCACCACCCCCACCGCTTACGCCACCGCCGCCACCCGTCTACGCGAGCGCCTGCGCACCCTCCCCACCACGGAACCCCTCGCCTTCCGCCACCAGAACGCCGGCGACTACGACGACGACCTCCTCCTCCACCCCCACCTGACCCCCACACCGCCCACGGGCCCCGCCGCCCACTACACAACCCCGCCCCCGCCCCACCACCCCTGACCCGCCGGAACGCAAAAAAGCCGTAGGGCCGTGGATACATATCCACGGCCCTACGGCGTCAGTAGCGGGGACAGGATTTGAACCTGCGACCTCTGGGTTATGAGCCCAGCGAGCTACCGAGCTGCTCCACCCCGCGTCGGTTCCCCGAACACTACGCGACTCCCGCCCCCACGCCTAATCCTTTTCCGACAGCCCCACCCGCCCTCGCGTCGAACTCGCTGTCCGGGTTGCACGAGATGCCTTCTCGCCGAGTGCGGGTTCGGCAACCGCACCTTCCCTCACCTGGCATCCCGAGCACCGCTCGGCGCCCTCCCGCGCCACGCAGCACCAAGCAGTCGGCGGCACCCAGCGCCACCCTGCCCCACGCGACGCCAACCAGTCGGCGCCCAGCGCCACCCTGCCCCACGCAACGCCAACCAGTCGGCACCCAGCGCCACCCTGCCCCACGCAACGCCAACCAGTCGGCACCCAGCGCCACCCTGCCCCACGCAACGCCAACCAGTCGGCACCCAGCACCCACCCGACACCACCCGGGCACCACCCGACACGACCCGGGCACCACTCGACACCACGCGGGCACCACTCGGCACCACATTGCCGCCACCCCGCGCATCCAAAGGCACCCAAGGGCGCCCAGGGACACCCGAGTCGCCCATGGCATCGCAATGACGCCAACCCAAAGCCACCCACCTTTCCCCAGCTCAGACGGGCTCCACTCCAGTCCGCCTCCTCATAGGGCGCCACCCGGACTTGCGCATGGCACCCCAATGGCGCCATCATGGCGTCATGGACCTCACCCCGTATGTCGACACCCTCCGCCGCGAACTCGCGGTGGCCGCCGAAGCCGGCGGGGAAGACGCCCGCGAGCTGGCCGAACGGCTCACCGCTCCCCTGGAGTCGGCGACCCGCCTGACCATGCTCCATGTGCTCTCCGCCGCGATGGACGAGATCACCCGCGAGCTCGCCCCCGGCTCGGTCGACGTACGGCTGCGCGGTCTGGACCCCGACTTCGTGGTGACGCCGCCGCCCGCCGAGGGCGGCACCCCCGCGGAACCGGCCGCGCCCGCCGAACCGCGCCGGGCCCCGATTCCCGCCGACGGCGACGAGGGCGGCACCGCCCGCGTCAACCTGCGTCTGCCGGCCCACCTCAAGGCCCGCGCCGAGGAGGCCGCAAGTCGCGAGGGCCTGTCGGTCAACGCGTGGCTGGTGCGCGCCGTGTCGGCCGCGGTCGACAGCGGCACCCGGCCGCGTACGACGGAGAAGACCCAGACCATCGGGCAGAGCATCACGGGCTGGGTGCGCTAGCCGCACCCCCACGCCCCCCGCACCACCTCACCCACACCACGTCCCACCAGCAGGGACGCCCCACAGACTCAAGAGGACGGGACAGCCATGCCTTCTTTCGACACTCCTGCACCGATCTCGGCCACGGCGCACGTGGAGGCCGGTTCCATCCAGTTCATCGCGGGCGACCGCCCCGACACCGTCGTCGAGGTACGCCCCCGCGACCCGAAGAAGGACCGGGACGTGCGGTCGGCCGAGCAGACCGAGGTCACGTACGCGAGCGGCCAACTGACCGTCAGGACCCCCACGATGCGCAATACGCTGCGTCGCCCCGGCACCGTCGACGTGACGGTCGAACTGCCCACGGGCTCGCGCATCGACATGACCGGCTCCTGGGCCCAGGTACTCGGCGAGGGCCGGCTCGGCGAGGTCCGCGTAAAGACCTCCTCCGGCGACGTCCGCCTCGACACCACCGGGCCGCTGCATCTGACCGCGTCGCACGGCTCGATCACCGTGAACCGGGTCGAGGGCTCGGCCGAGATCATCACCAGCTCCGGCAGCCTGCGCGTGGGCACCGTCGACGGCCCCGCCGTCCTGAAGAACTCGCACGGCACCACGACCGTGGACGCCGCGATCGGTGAGATGCGGGTCAGCGGCGCCAACGGCGACATCGAAATCCGGCGCGCCGAGTCCTCGGTCACCGCCACCACCGCCCACGGCACCCTGCGCGTGGGTGAAGTAGCCTCCGGAACCGTCCAGTTGGAGACGTCCTACGGCGCCATCGAGGTCGGCATCCGCGAGGGCACCGCCGCCTGGCTCGACGTCAGCTCGGGCGCCGGGCAGGTGCGCAACATGCTGACCGCGTCCGAGACCCCGGAGAAGACCGAGGACACCGTCAAGGTCCGCGCCCGCACCCGGTACGGCAACATCGACATCCTCCGCGCCCGCGCCTGAGCACCGGCCCGGCCACTCCGCCTGCTCCCACCCCGAAGCGGCACGCAGAAACGCCGCCACCAGCCCCACAGCCGTGCGCGGAACCGGCCCCCGTGACGCACACACCACCCATCCCTCACCCGCGCCCCGCCGCCCCCGGCACCAGCCCCTGACAGCCCTCACCTGGGCTGCCAGGGGCTGATCGTTTTCTGCCCCCGCGGCAGGCAACGGGCACCGCGACACCATGCGGCGCCGCATGGCGTCACACGGCGCCATGCGGCACCAGATGGTGCCAGATGGCGCCACCGCGGCGGCGCAGCATCGACTTAATCCGGGCCCCGCACGAAGAAGCCGTTGCCTGACACGCATCACACAAGGCGCGCCTTCCTTCATGAACCCCCGCATCCACACAGGTCAAACGCCAAGCGCAAGCCCCTAATCCCATCATGGCGCCACATTGACTCGCCATGGCGCCATTTATGTGCCATCATCATGACGACGCGCGCGCCACGCGGCATCCATGTCGAGCACGACGCGACAGCACCCGGTGAAGAGCACCGGACACACGAAGCGCGCCCGACACACGCCACCCATGCACCACGGCCCCTCAGCCACTTCCATCCGATCGCCCGTCGATCGCCCGTCGATCGCCCATCGATCGCCGTCGAGCGTCCGTCGGTCGTCCGCCCCGCATCCCCTGCAGAAAGGCCCGCCCACCATGAACACCGCGACCCAGGTGTCCACCACCACGCGAGCAGCCGCGATCTCCGCGACCGGCCTGCGCAAGTCGTACGGCGACAAGGTGGTGCTCGACGGCATCGACCTGCGGATACCCGAGGGCACGATCTTCGCCCTGCTCGGACCCAACGGCGCCGGCAAGACCACCACCGTGGAGATCCTCTCCACGCTGATCACCGCCGACTCGGGCCAGGCGCGGATCGCGGGCCACGACGTGACCTCCGACCCCGACTCGGTCCGCCGCCAGATCGGCGTCACCGGTCAATTCGCCGCCGTCGACGGGCTGTTGACCGCCGAGGAGAACCTGCTCCTCATGGCCGACCTGCACCACCTCAGCAAGCGCGAGGGCCGCCGCCGCGCCGCCGAGCTCCTGGAGCGGTTCGAGCTGACCGAGGCGGCCCGCAAGAACGTCGCCACCTTCTCCGGCGGTATGCGCCGCAAGCTCGACCTGGCGATGACCCTGGTCGGCCGGCCGCGGATCATCTTCCTCGACGAGCCCACCACCGGCCTCGACCCGCGCAGCCGCCGCGTCATGTGGGAGCTCATCCGGAACCTGGTGACGGATCAGGGCGTGACCATCTTCCTCACCACGCAGTACCTGGAGGAGGCCGACCAACTCGCCGACCACATCGCCGTCCTGGACCACGGCAAACTGGTCGCCACAGGCACCGCCGACGAACTGAAGCGCCAGATTCCCGGTGGCCATGTCCGCCTCCGGTTCGCCGACGAGACCCAGCTCGCCACGGCGGCCGACCTCTTCGGCATCGCCGCCCGCGACGACGCGTCACTCACCCTGCGGATTCCCGGCGACGGCACCCTCACCAACCTCCGTTCCGTCCTCAGTGTGCTCGACAGCACCGGCGTACCGGCCGAGTCGCTCACCGTGCACACCCCCGACCTCGACGACGTCTTCCTCACCCTCACCGGCCAGCAGAACGCCCCCGCCCTCACCAACTCCACGAAGGAGTCCGCCCGATGAGCACCGCGACCGCCGCCGCCACCACCACACCGGCCACCCCCACCCGCTCGTACGCCCTGCGCGACTCCATGACGATGCTGCGCCGCAACCTCAAGCACATGCGGCGCTACCCGTCGATGACGATCTCGATCGTCACGATGCCGATCGTGATGCTGCTGCTGTTCGTGTACGTCTTCGGCGGGGCGCTCGGCACCGGCATCGGGGCGGGCGCCGACCGCGGCGACTACATCAACTACGTGGTCCCCGGCATCATCCTGATGTCCGCGACCTCCGGGGCCGTGGCCACCGCCGTGTCCGTCTGCACCGACATGACGGAAGGCATCATCAACCGCTTCCGTACGATGTCGATCTCCCGCGGCTCCGTGCTCACCGGCCATGTCCTCGGCAGCGTCATCCAGGTCACGGCGGTCCTCGTCCTGGTCACCGGTGTCTCCTTCGCGATCGGATTCCGGCCCGACGCCTCGCCCGTCGAGTGGATCGCCGCGTTCGGCCTGCTGGCCTTCCTGGCCTTCGGTCTGGCCTGGGTGTCCGCCGCGATGGGCATGGGCGCCAAGACTCCCGAGGCCGCCTCCAACGCCCCGCTGCCGCTGACCTTCCTGCCCTTCCTCGGCAGCGCGGTCGTCACGCCGGACTCCATGCCGACCGGCCTGCGCTGGTTCGCCGAGTACCAGCCCTTCACGCCGATCAACGAGACCCTGCGCGGCCTGCTGCTCGGCACCCCGATCGGCAACGACGGCTGGATCGCCCTGGCCTGGTGCACGGCCCTCAGCCTGATCGGCTACCTGTGGTCGCGCACCGTCTTCAACCGCGAGGTCACCCGCTGACCCCAACGAGAGCAACCGAAGGGCGGCTCCCGAAACCTCCGGGGCCGCCCCTTCACACGCACCACGAACACCAAAGACCCGTCCGATTTCGAACGGGGCCTCTGGCCTGCTGTGCGCTCGGCAGGCTCCGAACCGGCAACCTTCTGAGCCGTAGCTCTAGATAGACCGGGTGTTTCCGGTCGTTGAGGCTGCGGCATGGGCCGTGAGAACCGCTGCAAAGCTTTAGCGGTTGCAGCGGTTGCTGCGGCTGCTGTACTTCGCTGCTGCACAGAGCCGCAGGCTGCCCCCTGCATTACGCGGCGGGCGTCTCTACCTCCTCAGGTAGGAGGGTCTCGTCGTCCCCGAAGTCCGGGGCCTGAAAGGGGTTCGTCGTCGGAGGCGGCGATGCCGCAGCGGAACAGCGGGGTTGCCCTTCCAGGGCGGAGAACAGCGAGGTCAGATCGATGAGAGATCTCCCTTTCGTAACAGGTCCCTGAAGGGGCCTGGCATGCCGTGACCGGGCACAGCAGTCCTACAGCTTGGTCATCTTGGCGTACGGGCTCAAGATCCGCATTTGCGCCGAGCCGAAATCCACGAGCGCCGCGATTCCCTCCTCGATGCCGATCACCCGGCCGAGGCCGTACATGTCGTGTGTGACCTGGTCGCCCATGGCGAAGTGCTTGGGCGCCGGCGGGACCGGGGCCTTGAAAGGGCTACTAGGCAAATGACGCTTCGGTGCAGCGGGCTTTGTCATTGCCCCCAGTATGCGCCCACGTGCATCCGTTGTCTGTGCCCGTCCGCGTCCAGTGCCCGGCACCGGGCGCTGACCAAGTGGAACCGCTCGCCGGGGCGCACCAGCGAACCGTCGGGCTGAGCCACTGGTGTGCGGCACAGCCCCCGTCGTCTTCGACGACCCCCGCACCGCGCTGTTCGGGGACCTGCCCGACGAGCAGGCCGCGGACGCCGTCAGCCGGCTCGTCACGCAGAGCCGGCGCTCCTTTCAGCAACGGGTGACCCGGACAGCGTGGCGGACGGTGCCCTCCACCTATGTGCTCTGCGAGGAGGACAGAGCGCTCCCGCCCGCATTGCAGGAGCGGATGTCCACCCGCGCCACACAGGTCGAGCGTCTGAACACCGGCCACTCCCCATTCCTGTCCGCGCCCACCGAACTGGCCGCGCTCCTGGGCCGGATCGGCTCCAAAGCGGTCACGTCCGTGTCGTCCCGCAAGAGCTGACCGGCTGTTCTCCCTCCGTGTGCGTGGTCGGCCGGGCCTCGAACAGGGCGCTGGAGCAACCTCCCCGCTCCCTCATCCCGCTCAACCTCGCGACCTGGCTCCTGCTCACCCCGTATCGGGTACGCGATCGAGCCGCCCTCCGCACCTCTTGGGCAGGCTTCACCGAAGGCATCCGCAGCCCTAACTATGGTCGCAATCCCATGAGCTGGCGCACGGTCAGTCGGCTCACCGTGGCCGGCCGTCCCCCGATCTTCCAGCAAAGTGCTGGGCGGTGGAGGCGTCCTTCGTCGCGCCGAAGACGCAGCGCTCGGCCCGGCGCGTGGCACTGCCGTCCGAGTGCGTCACGGCGCTCCGTGCTCAGCGCGCCCAGCAGATCGCCGACGGGAAGGCGGCCGGCGAAGCCTGGAAGGGGAACGGCCACGACCTGGTCTTCACCACGAAGAACGGAACGCCCATCGAGCCGCGCAATCTGAACCGGTCCTTCGAAGCTCTGTGCGCCCGTGCCGAGGTCCGCAGAGTCCGCTTTCATGACCTGCGTCACACGTGCGCGTCACTGCTCCACGAGCAGGGCGCCGATGCCCGCATGATCATGGAGGTCCTGGGCCACAGCTCGATCCGCGTGACCATGGACATCTACACCTTCGTCCGGCTCGACTCCCAGCGCTCCGCCTTCGACCGCGTCGGGAACGCGCTGAGGGGTGACGGCAACCCAGGGGACGATGACGGCGGTGCGGCCGGCGTCCCCGTGGCCATCTGATCCACCCCGCACCAGCCCTGAGCTTGGCGTTTAACCTCGCAGGTCACCCGACCTGCTGAACTGCGGTTCTTTCCAGGACAGTGGAGGCGGCCGTTCTCCACGCTTCGAGATG
>NZ_JBFACE010000070.1:0-21704 GCF_040640655.1 Streptomyces sp. NPDC021749
CGGTTACATTCCGAACCCGGAAGCTAAGCCTTTCAGCGCCGATGGTACTGCAGGGGGGACCCTGTGGGAGAGTAGGACGCCGCCGAACAATCTTTCAAGGACCCTTGGTCCCAGCGTGCATGCTGGGACCAAGGGTCCTTTTGTTTTTCCGAAGCGCGCCGAAGTGGTCGGTGCGTGAGAATGAATGCAGTACCGAAGACAGGAGTCACGTCGATGTCCACCAACTCTTCCGACGATCGTTCGGAGCGCCGGCCGCAGCGGCGTGACGACGGTGACCGCGGTGGTTTCCGGCGTGACGACCGGGGGCCGCGGCGCGACAGCCGGGACAACAGGGACAGCAGGGACAGCCGTGGCGGCGACCGCGGTGATCGCGGCGGGTTCCGACGGGATGAACGGGGCGGTGGACGCGGTGGATTCCGCCGTGATGACCGCCCTTCGGGTGGCGACCGCGGTGGCTTCCGTGGCGGCGACCGTCGGGACGAGCGGCCGCGTGGGCCGCGTCGCGACGATGAGCGCGGGGGCGGCTTCCGCCGGGACGAGCGGGCGCACGGTGGCGACCGTGACCGTGGCGGGTTCCGGCGCGATGAGCGGTCGGGTGGTGGCGAGCGTGGTGGGTTCCGCCGGGAAGAGCGTCGCGATGACCGTGGCGGCTTCCGGAGGGAGGAGCGCCGGGATGACCGTGGGGGCTTCCGGCGGGATGACCGGCGGGACGAGCGGTTCCCCCGGGGCGAGCGGGCGCACGGTGGCGACCGTGACCGTGGCGGGTTCCGGCGCGATGAGCGGTCGGGTGGTGGCGAGCGCGGTGGGTTCCGCCGGGAAGAGCGGCGGGATGACCGTGGCGGCTTCCGGAGGGAGGAGCGGCGGGACGACCGTGGGGGCTTCCGGAGGGAGGAGCGGCGGGACGACCGTGGTGGCTTCCGGAGAGAGGAGCGGCCGGACGACCGTGGTGGGTTCCGGCGGGACGAGCGGCGCGATGACCGTGGTGGGTTCCGGCGCGACGAGCGTGGGCACGGTGGCGAGCGCGGTGGGTTCCGGCGGGACGAGCGCCGGGACGACCGGCGCGATGACCGGCGGGACGACCGTGGGGGGTTCCGGCGCGATGATGAGCGTGGGGGACGTGGCGGGTTCCGGCGGGACGACCGGGGGCCGCGGCGGGACGACCGTGGCGGGTTCCGGCGGGACGACGAGCGCGGTGGGCGCCGGCCGTACGGTGGCGGGCGCGGCCGGGACGACCGTCGGGACGAGCGGCGGGACCGGGAGCGGGAGCCGATCAAGCGGCTGCCGATTCCGGACGACGTCACCGGTGAGGAGATCGACAAGGATGTCCGGCAGGAGCTGATGAGCCTGCCGAAGACGCTGGCCGGGGATGTCGCCAGGAACCTGGTGATGGTCGCGCGGCTGCTGGACGAGGACCCGGAGAAGGCCTACGGGTACTCGCGGGTGGCGCTGCGGCTGGCGTCGCGCGTGGCGGCGGTGCGGGAGGCCGCAGGCTTCGCGGCGTACGCGGTCGGCAAGTACAGCGAGGCGCTGGCGGAGTTCCGGGCGGCGCGGCGGATGACCGGCAGCGTGGAGCTGTGGCCCGTGATGGCGGACTGCGAGCGTGGGCTGGGCCGGCCGGAGAAGGCGCTGGCGATGGCCGGCGAGCCCGAGGTGCAGAAGCTGGACCGGGCCGGGCAGGTCGAGATGCGGCTGGTCGCGGCGGGTGCCCGTCGGGACATGGGGCAGGCGGACGCGGCGGTGGTGACGCTGCAGAGCCCGGAGCTGGCGTCGACGGCCGTGCACCCGTGGACGGCACGGCTGCGGTACGCGTACGCCGATGCGCTGCTGGAGGTCGGGCGTGAAGGCGAGGCCCGTGACTGGTTCGCCCGGGCGCTGGAGGCAGACCAGGGCGGTACCACGGACGCCTCGGACCGGCTGGCGGAGCTGGACGGTGTGGAGTTCACCGATGTGCTGGAGGAGTCCGGCGAGTCGGAGGAGAACCACGGTGCCGAGGGCGAGGAGCGGTCCGAGAAGGACTGACGGTCGCCGGACCACGTGACGAACGAAGGGCGGGATCCCGGTGGGGTCCCGCCCTTCGGCGTTGTGGGGGTGTGGGGGTCAGCGGGCCGGTGCGTGCGGGGCGATCGGGTTGTGGAGGGTGCCGATGAGCTGGAGGGCGCCCGCGGGGTCCTGGAGGTCGACCATCTGCTGGTTGTTGCGCAGCTGGAGGCGGTTGAGGCAGGAGAGCGCGAACTCGTCGGTGAACAGGTCGTACTGCGCGAACCGGTCGGCGAGGTGGGGGTGGGCCGCCTGGTAGTCGGTGACGCATGCGGCGACCGTGCGCCAGAAGGTGGCCTCGTCGAGGATGCCGCGGTCGTCGAGGGTGGCGGCGAGGAAGCGGAAGAAGCAGTCGAAGACGTCGGTGAAGACGGAGAGGAGCTTCTTGTCCTCGGGGACGCCGGCGCGGATGCGTTCGACGGCGGGCGGCAGCACCGCGTCGGGGTCCATGACGGCGATCTCCTCCGCGATGTCCTTGAAGATCACGCGGGCCACGGCGCCGTCCTCGATGACCAGGATGGCGTTCTCGCCGTGCGGCATGAAGACCAGGTCGTAGGCGTAGAACGCGTGCAGGACCGGGACGAGGTAGCCGTCGAGGTAGCGGCGGAGCCAGTCGGCGGGCTCCAGGCCGGACTCCTCGATGAGGGCGCCGGCGAGGGAGTCGCCGTCGCGGTCGGTGTGGAGCAGCGAGGCCATGGTGGCCAGGCGCTGGCCCGGCTCCAGGGTGGGGACCGGGCTCTCCCGCCAGAGGGCGGCCAGCATCTTCAGGTACGGGGAGCCCTTCTCGGTGGCGGCCTCGTACTGGCGGTGGTGGTAGCCGATGGCGGCGCGCTCGCGGATGATCGAGAAGCGGGCGGCCCGGAAGGTGGCGTCGGCGTCGATGAGCCGGGCCAGCCAGTCGTTGATGGCCGGGGTGGCCTCCATGTACGAGGCGGACAGGCCGCGCATGAAGCCCATGTTGAGGACCGAGAGGGCCGTTTTGACGTAGTGCTTGGCCGGGTCGGTGGTGTTGAAGAAGGTGCGGATGGACTGCTGGGCGAGGTACTCGTCGTCGCCGGGGCCCAGGCAGACCAGGTGCTGCCGGGCGACCTCGGCGGCGAAGGTGACCGACAGCTTGTTCCACCACTGCCAGGGGTGGGTGGGGAAGAGGTAGTAGTCGTCGGGGTCGAGGCCGAGGCCGGTGAGGGTGGCGGTGAAGCGGGTGCGGGTCTCCTCGGGGAGTTCGGCGCGGATCAGAGTGTCGTAGTCGAGGCCGGCGCCGGCGGTGAAGGTGGCGTGGTCGCGGCGGGCGGCGAGCCAGATCAGCGTCAGCGGGGTGGCGGTCTCGGGGGCGTAGGCGTGGTACTCGTGGATGCCGAAGCCGAGGCGGCCGTTGTTGGCGACGAAGCAGGGGTGGCCCTCGGTCATGCCGGTTTCGATGGCCTGGAAGCCGGACTTTGCGAGTTCGGCGGCGGAGGGCTGGTCTTGGGCGAGTTTGTAGGCGGTGCCGGAGAGGGTGGAGCTGATCTCCTCCAGGTAGACCGGCAGGATCTCCTGGCCGAGGCCCAGGGAGGTGCGGAGTTCGAGGAAGAACTCCAGGGCGTCCAGGGGGAGTTCGTCGGTTCCGCGGTGGCGGGTGATGCTGTCGGGGTCGACCTGCCAGTGGTCGAGGGCGGTTCTGCGGGCGGCGAAGCGGTATTCGGTGCCGCCGTCGTCGCTGCGTACGGCGTAGTGGCCGTCCTGCGGCAGGCGCTGGGGGGCCAGCAGCCGCTCGTGGGCGAACTCGGCCAGGCCCTTGCGGATCAGCAGGCGGTTGGCGCGGGCCCACAGGGCGGGGGTGAGGTGGGCGACGGCGTCCTGGGCGGTGGGCATCAGTGGTCTCCTCGGGCGGCCAGGAACTGGTCGCGGGTGCAGGTGCTCAGGTAGGCGTCTTTGGAGGGGAGCGAGACGGTGCGCTGGATCTCGAACCCGACGGCCTTGTTGAGGGCGTGCACGCCGGTGTTGCGGGTGTCCGGTTCGACGACGACGCGGCGGGTGGCCGGGTCGGCGAAGAGCATCTCCATGACGGTGGTGATCACGGCGCGGGTGAAGCCGTGGACCGGGGTGTCGGTGGGGGCGCAGAGGAAGTGCATGCCGATGTCGCCGGGTTCGGCGAGGTGGATGCCGACCAGTTCGCGGTGGGCGGGGTCGTAGCGCTCCATCAGGAAGGCCGGGGTGCCGTTGTGCAGGCCGAGGAAGGCGTCGTGGTGGGGGTCGGCGGCGATCCGTGCGAACTCCTTCTGCACGGCGGGCAGGTCGCAGTCCTGCATCAGCCAGAAGACGGCCTTGGGGTGGGTGACCCAGGAGTGCAGGACGGCGGCGTCGGCGGCGGGGTCGACGGGCCGTAGGGAGAATTCCCCGAGAGCGGGATCGGTGCGGGTGAAGACGAGGGTGCTCATGCCCACACCTCGCTTCGCTCGGCCTCGCACTCGCTCGGTGCGCACCTTTCGATGATTCGCTCGCTTCGCTCGTTCATGCGGGTATCTCCATGGGGTGGTGCGAACCGGCCGGGGCGGCGAACTCCTGGAAGGCGATGGCCTTTTCGACCGGGTAGTACTCGCGGCCGAGCAGCTCGCGGATGAGGCAGGAGTTGCGGTAGGCGGCCATGCCGAGGTCGGGGGTGACGAAGCCGTGGGTGTGCAGTTCGGCGTTCTGCACGTAGATGCCCTGGCCGGTGGTGTCGATGCTGTAGTTGCGGGCGACGGCGTAGCGGCCGGCGTCGTCCCAGGCGATCCGGTCGCGGACCGGTTCGAGGAAGTCCGGGACGCGGTAGCGGTAGCCGGTGGCGAGGACCAGGCCCTGGGTGTCGAGGGTGAAGTCGGTGCCCTGTTCCTCCTGTCGCAGGCCCAGGGTGTAGGTGCCGGAGGTCTCGTCGTAGGAGGCGGTGTGCAGGGCGGTGTTGGTGAGCAGGCGGGTGCGGACCGGGCCGGCCAGGCTCTTCTGGTAGAGCAGGTCGTAGATCTCGTTGATCAGCTCGGAGTCGATGCCCTTGTAGAGGTGCTTCTGGGTGGCGTTGAGCCGGTCGCGGGTGGCCCGGGGGAGGGCGTGGAAGTAGTCCACGTACTCCGGTGAGGTCATCTCCAGCGTGAGCTTGGTGTATTCGAGGGGGAAGAAGCGCGGCGAGCGGGTGGCCCAGGTCAGGTGGTAGCCGTGGCCGTCGATGTCCGTCAGCAGGTCGTAGTAGATCTCCGCGGCGCTCTGGCCGCTGCCGATCAGGGTGATCGAGTCCTTGGCCTGGAGGGCGGGTTTGGCGTCCAGGTAGCCGGCGTTGTGCAGCAGGTCGCCGCCGAGGTCCCGGCATGCCTCGGGGAGGTGCGGCGGGGTGCCGGTGCCGAGGACGAGTTTGCGGGCGCGGAAGGTGAGGTGTTCGCCGGTGGGGAGGTGCTCGGCGTGGACGGTGTACAGCTCCTCGCGGGCGTCGTACTCGACGGTGGTGACGCGGTGTCCGAAGCGGATGGTGTCGAGTTTGCCGGCCGCCCAGCGGCAGTAGTCGTTGAACTCGGCGCGCAGCGGATAGAAGCTCTCGCGGATGTAGAACGGGTAGATCCGGCCGGATTCCTTCAGGTAGTTGAGGAAGGAGAACGGGGAGGTCGGATCGGCGAGGGTGACCAGGTCGGCCATGAAGGGGACCTGGAGGTGGCTGCTCTCCAGCATCATGCCGGGGTGCCAGTCGAAGGACGGTTTGTCGTCCAGGAACAGGCCGTTGAGTCCGTCGATCGGCTCGGTCAGGCAGGCCAGGCCCAGGTTGAAGGGGCCGAGGCCGATGGCGAGGAAGTCGTAAGGGGCGGACACGGGGTCTCCGATGGGGGGTTCGGCTCGGGGAGGGTCAGCGCGCGCTGAGCGCCGGCCGGGGCTGCTCGGCGAGGTGGGCGCCGGCGTGCTCGGCGATCAGGTCGAGGACGGTGGCGATGTCGTCGAGGGTGGTCTCGGGGTTGAGCAGGGTGAACTTGAGGTAGTGGCGGCCGTCGACCTTGGTGCCGGCGACGATCGCGTCACCGGAGGCGAACAGGGCCTCGCGGGCGTGCAGGTTGACCCGGTCGGCGAGTTCGGGGTCCGGGGCGGCGCTGGGGACGTAGCGGAAGACCAGGGTGCTCAGGCTGGGTTCGGTGACCACCTCGAAGCGGGGGTCGTCGTGGAGGAGTTTCCAGGCGTCGGCCGCGCGGTCGACGACCTCGTCGAAGAGTTCGCCGACGGCCCGGGCGCCCATGATGCGCAGGGTGAGCCAGAGTTTGAGGGCGTCGAAGCGGCGGGTGGTCTGGATCGACTTGTCGACCTGGTTGGGGATCTGGGCCTCGGCCATCCGGCGCGGGTTGAGGTAGTCCGCGTGGTAGGTGACGTGCCGCAGGGTGGCGCGGTCGCGGACCAGGACGGCGCTCGAACTGACCGGCTGGAAGAAGGACTTGTGGTAGTCGACGGTGACGGAGTCGGCGCGTTCGATGCCGTCGAGGAGGTCGCGGCGGCGGGAGACCAGCAGTCCGCATCCGTAGGCGGCGTCGACGTGCATCCAGGCGCCGTGGCGGGCGCACAGGTCGGCGGTCTCCGGGAGCGGGTCGATGGAGCCGAAGTCGGTGGTGCCGGCGGTGGCGACGACCGCCATGGGTATCAGGCCGTCGCGGTGGCAGCGGGCCAGTTCGTCGGTGAGGGCGTCGGTGCGCATCCGCTTCTCGGCGTCGACGGGTACGGTGATGACGGCCTCGGCGCCCAGGCCCAGCAGGGTGGCGGCCTTGCGGATGCTGAAGTGGCTGCATGCGGAGGTCAGGATGCGCAGCCGGGGGAGGACGTCGGTGCGCCGGGCCTCGGAGGGGGAGTCGTTGCGGGCCAGTTCGCGGCGGCAGGCCTCGTCGCGGGCGAGCAGCATGGCCTGGAGGTTGGACTGGCTGCCGCCGCTGGTGAAGACGCCGTCGGCCAGCTCGCCGAGGCCGATCCGGGCGGCCGTCCAGTCGATCAGCCGGCGTTCGATGAGCGTGCCGCCGGCGCTCTGGTCCCAGGTGTCCAGGGAGGAGTTGACGGCGGAGAGCACGGCCTCGCCGACGAGTGCGGGGATCACCACGGGGCAGTTGAGGTGGGCGAGGTAGCGCGGGTGGTGGAAGTAGACCGCGTCGCGGAGGTAGACCTCTTCGAGTTCGTCGAGCGCGGCGGCCGCGTCGTGCAGCGGGGCGTCGAGGTCGACACCGGCGATCGCGGGGGTGAGGCGGTCGACGGAGATGCCGGTGAACGGGCGGGCGGTACCGGCGATTTTGGCGCTGATCCGTGTGACGCTCTCGGTGACCGCGCTGTGGTAGCGGTGGGCCGTACCGTTGTTGAGCAGATACGTCCGGCTGTCGGCCGGGTCCTCGGCGGAGTGCGCGAGGAGACTCATGAAGGTGTCCTCCCTGGTGCGGAGTTGACCACGTCCTGCGCAGGTGGGGGTGTGCGCAGGGGCAGGGAGACCCGCCCGGCGACGTAGTGAGGTAAGCCTAACCTAACTACGCCCCGGGTGGGGAGGCGGGGCCCCTACGGGCCCTGTACGCGGCTCAGTTGTCGTCCTCCAGCGTCCGCAGCACCAGGCCCGTGGCGGGCTTGGGGCCGAACGAGGTGGACTTGCGCGGCATCGTCACCCCGCACTCGGCGAGTTGACGGACGGTCTCCTCGGACGTGGCGCGCATCAGCACGGCCGACCCGCCGTGCCGGACGGCGTGTTCGACGGCGGCCTCGGCGTGGTGCAGATAGCCGATGTCCGACGGGTGGTCGGGGATGTGCCAGACCTCGTCCAGCAGGACGGAGTGCAGCACGGTGGCGTCCAGCCGCCGCCACGCCTCGGGCCGGTCCCGGCGGATCGTACGGTCCAGCAGCTCGGGATCGGGGCGGTCCAGGAGGTGGAAGGTGTCCGGCCCGCCACTGAGGACGAAGGCCGTCCCGGGCGTCTCCTCCAGGGTGCGCAGGGCGTCCGGCAGTCCGCCCGGGAGCGCACGGGTGCGGAAGGCGCCGGCCAGATCCGCCAGCGCCTTGGCGGGCGGCAGATGTGGCAGTACGCGGTGGATCGCGCGGACCTGGAGCGGATAGCGGGCGGTGTCGACCAGCAGGACCAGGCCGGACGCCCAGGGGGAGGCGGCGGTGGCACCCGGCTGCTGCTCGTAGAGCCGCTGGTAGGTCGCCCAGCGGTGGTGGCCGTCGGCGATCAGCGCCTGCCGGCCGGCGAGGTCCGCGTCGATGGTGGCGAGGTCGGCGGGGGCGGTGACCGCCCACAGGCGGTGGGTGAAACCGTCCTCCGTGGTGGTGGCCAGCAGCGGGGTGCCCTCCACCACGCGCTCGATCACCGCGGTCGCGCCGTTCGCCGGATTCCCGCCACGGTACGACAGCAGCAGCGGCTCGAAATTGGCCGCCGCGGCGCGCATCAGGGCGGCCCGGTCCTCGACGACCTCGGGGATCACGTCCTCGTGCGGCAGCACCGGGCCGTCCAGGCACAGCGCGCCGATCAGCCCACGCTGCAGCACCTCGCCGGAGCGCTGCTCGTACACGTACAGTGCGGGTTCGGGGTCCTGCGCCAGCACCCCTTCGGCGCGCCAGCGGCGCAGGGTGTCGGCGGCCTGGCGGTGCCGGGCGGCGGGGTCCGCGGCGTGCGGCAGGATCAGCCGGACGATGTTGTACGGATCGGCGGTCTCCAGATGGCGCACCCCCTCCGGCCGGACCACCACGTCGTACGGCGGCGAGGTCACGGCGGTGAGGCTGCTGATCCGGTCCGGGGCGTAGCGCAGTCCGCGGAACGGGAGGAGGCGGAGGCCGTCGGTATCGGTCATTGAAGAATGCTATGCCGCGGGGGCGATGAGGGAAGATCGGGGGACAGTCCGGATGTGGCTGGAAATACCGGCAGGTGCGAGGAGCAGGACGGCATGAACGAGCAGGTTCGCAGGCAGCCCGACGGGAGCCGGCGCGCGCTGAGCGAGGTGTACGACACGGCGCTGCTGGATCTGGACGGGGTCGTCTACGCCGGTGGCCGGGCCATTGCGCACGCCGTGGAATCGCTGACCACCGCCCGGGACGGCGGGATGCACCTGGCGTACGTGACCAACAACGCGGCCCGCACCCCGCAGGCCGTCGCCGACCAGCTGTCCGCGTTCGGACTGCCCACCGGCGCCGACGACGTGATCACCTCGGCGCAGGCGGTGGCCCGGCTGATCGCCGAGCAGGTGCCGGCGGGCGCCCGGGTACTGGCGATCGGCGGCGAGGGACTGCTGGTGGCGCTGCGCGAGCGCGGCCTGGAGCCGGTGTTCTCCGCGGACGACGGGCCGGCGGCCGTGGTGCAGGGCTACGACCCGGCCCTGGACTGGGAACGGCTGGCCGAGGCCGCCTACGCGGTGCAGCGCGGGGTGCCGTGGTTCGCCTCCAACACCGACCTGACGATCCCCAAGGAGCGCGGGATCGCGCCCGGCAACGGCGCGCTGGTCGAGGTCGTCCGGATCGCGGCGGGCGGCACGCCCCAGGTGGCGGGCAAGCCGCAGCCGCCGATGCACCGCGAGACGGTGCTGCGGACCGGCGCCCGGCGGCCGCTGGTGATCGGCGACCGGCTGGACACCGACATCGAGGGCGCCCACAACGGCGCGGTGGACTCCCTGCTGGTGCTCACCGGCGTGACCACCCCCGCCGAACTGCTGGCCGCGCCGCCGGAGCACCGCCCCTCCTACGTGGACGCGGATCTGCGTGGACTGCTCGTGCCGCAGCCGGAGGTGACCGCGGACGGGGACGGCTTCCGGTGCGGCGGCTGGCGGGCCGAGGCCGCCGGCGACGCGCTCGCCGTGGCGGGCGAGGGGGCGCCGCTGGACGGGCTGCGGGCGCTGTGCGCGGCGGCCTGGACGCAGGCGGGGGACGGCAGTTGCCGGGCGGACGCGGGGAAGGCGCTGGCCCGGATCGGGATGTGAGGACGGCGCCACGGGGCCCTCGGTGAGGCGGGGCCCCGGCGCACGGCGGCCGACGGCTCAGTCCTCGTCGGCCGCCGCGGTACCCGCGGTCAGCTCGGCGAGCAGGTCCTCCTCGGTGGCGCCGCGCCGCCAGTAGCCGGTGAACTTGACCGCCCGGCGGTCGAAGCCGCGCTCGCGGACCAGATGGCGGCGCACCGCCTTGACGGTGCCGGACTCCCCGGCGACCCAGGCGTACGGCGTGCCGGCGGGCAGTTCGGCGGTGCGCAGCGCGTCGAGCACCGGCTCGTGGTGCGCCGCGGAGGCCGGGTCCCGGACGAGCCAGGTGACCTCGGCGTCCGCGAAGGTCGGCAGCGGCTGCCGGTCGTCCTCGTGCCCGATCTCGATGAAGACCTCGGCCCGGGTGCCGGGGGAGAGCCAGGACAGGATGCCGGCGATGGCGGGCAGCGCCGTCTCGTCGCCGGTGATCAGGATCCAGTCGGTGCCGGCCGGCGGGCGGAAGTCGACGCCGCCGTTGTCCTCGACGGCCGGGGCGAGGACGGTCAGCCGGTCGCCGGGGCGGGCCGCGGCGGCCCAGCGGGAGGCCGGCCCGCCCTGCGTCACGGCAGCCCCCGGTTCCGCGCCGTGCAGCGCGAAGTCCACGTCGAACTCCCCGGAATCCGGGCGCTGTTCGCGCAGGGTGTACGAGCGCATCACCGCGCGCTCGGCCGGGTCCTGGGCCCGCCAGGCGGTGTACCAGCCGTCGCCCATGTCGTCGAAGACCGGGCGGTCCTGGTGAGGTTGCGGGAGGAAGAGCTTGAAGCGCTGGTCACGGCCGCCGGAGGCCAGTTCGTCCAGCCGCTCGCCGCCGAAGGTGACCCGCACCATGGAGGGGCCGAGCCGTCGCGAGCGGACGACGTGCACGTCGAAGAAGCGGAAGGGGGCGGTGGCGGGGGCGGCGGTCGTGGTCATGCGGGAACCTCCCGGAGGTGGTGTGGGGGTGGGTGGGGCTGCGGAGGCGCGCGGATGCGGGCGGGCGGTCGCGGCCGGCGGACCTGCCGTGCGGGCGGCCCGGAGGCGGGCCGGTCCGCGCGGCTCGTCGCTGCGTCAGCTGACCTTCTTGGCGCTCTCGACGGCCTTGGCCAGCGTCTCGATGAGCGGTGCGGAGCCCGCGTAGGAGAAGCGCGGCTCGCTCGACCACGGCGTGATCTGGCCGGCCTTGACGGCGGGCAGCTTCGCCCAAGAGGGCTTCGCGGCCAGGTCCTTGGGCTGGAGGGTGGCGGTCCGGTTGTCCAGCAGGAGTACGTCCGCCTTGTACTTGTCGGCGTTCTCCCAGCTCAGGCTCTCGAAGTAGCCGCCCTTGTCGAGGTGGTCGGGGACGATCAGGTCGACGCCGAGGGACTTGTAGTACATCAGGTCGGCGTTGATGCCGGGGTTGGAGGCGTAGAAGAGGTCCGGGCTGCCGGAGCAGGCGAGCACCTTGACCGGGTTCGACTTGGCGGCCTTGCGCAGCTTCTCGGCGGCCTGCTCGAAGCGGGACTTGGCGTCGGTGACCTTCTTGGCCTTGAGGTCGGCGCCGAGCGATGCGGCCAGTTCCGCGTAGCGCTCGATGATCTTGACGAGCGGGACCCGGGACGAGGTGAGGGCCACGGACTTGGCCAGCTTGGTGATCTTGTCCTTGCTGTCGTCCGGCACGAACCACAGCGCGCCCGGCTCGTACATGTTGGTGACCAGCAGATCGGGGCGCAGTCCCGCGTACTTCTCGACGTTGAACTGGTCGTAGGCGTTGCCGATGATGGTGACCTTGTCGACGTCGAGGTCGCCGGCCTGCGGGTCGGGCTTGCCGTTCTTGAGCTTGGTGGGCCCGAAGACGCCCACGATCTGGTCGTCGATCCCGAAGTCGTGCAGCGCGGCCGCGGTGCCGGTGAAGGCGACGATCCGCTGCGGGGTGCCCTTGAGGGAGACCTTCTGCTTGCGGTCGTCGGTGAAGCTCCACGGGCCGCCCTCGGCACCGCCGTTGGCGCCCGCCGTCCCCTTGTCACCGCCGCACGCGGCCAGCAGGGCGCCGATGCCGACGGCGCCGCCTGCGGCCAGGACGCCGCGGCGGGACGGAGTTACGCTTCGGGAGGTGCTCATGGTGGCTGCGCTTCTCTCTGGGAGGGCCTGCAAGTCGATGTGAGGGTAGGCTAACCTAACTACCGTGTTGGTCGACAGTCCCCCCGAAGCATCAACGGCCCCGGCCCCCACGGCACCCCGGAGGCGGCACGCCCTGCGCTCCGCGGGACTGCTCGGCTCCGTGGCCGTCCTCGCCGCCGTCGTCGTCCTCGGCATCGCCGTCGGCGCCAAACAGATCCCGCTCGACCAGGTGTGGCACGGGGTGTTCCACTACTCCGGCACGGACACCGACGTGGTCGTCCACGACGTGCGCATCCCCCGCACCCTGCTCGGGCTGCTGGCCGGCACCGCCCTCGGCCTGGCCGGCACCGTCATGCAGGCACTGACCCGAAATCCCCTGGCGGACCCCGGAATTCTCGGCATCAACGCCGGTGCCTCGGCCGCCGTCGTCTCCGCCATCAGCTTCTTCGGCATCACCTCCCTCACCGGATACGTGTGGTTCGCCTTCGCCGGCGCCGCGGTCGTCTCGGTCGCCGTCTACGTCCTCGGCGGCACCCGCAACGCCACCCCCGTACGGCTCGCGCTCGCCGGCACCGCACTGACCGCCGTCCTCGTCGGCTACATCAACGCCGTCAACCTCATGGACACCGCGGCGCTCGACAAGATGCGCTTCTGGACGGTGGGTTCACTGGCCGCCGCCACCATGCCGACGGTCACCCACGTCGCACCCTTCCTGGCCGTCGGCGGGGTCCTCGCGCTGCTGCTCGCCCGCCCGCTCAACGCCCTTGCGCTCGGCGACGACCAGGCCCGCGCGCTCGGCACCCGGCTGACCCGCACCCGGGTCCTGGCGATGGCCGCGGTCACCCTGCTGTGCGGCGGCGCCACCGCCGCCTGCGGCCCGATCGTCTACGTCGGCCTGATGGTGCCGCACGTCGTACGGGCCGTCACCGGCCCCGACCTGCGCTGGATCCTGCCGTACTCGGCGGTGCTCTCGCCGGTCCTGCTGCTCGGCGCGGACGTCCTCGGCCGGGTCGCGGCCCGGCCCGGCGAACTCCAGGTCGGCATCGTCACGGCCGTCATCGGCGGACCGGTCTTCATCTATCTCGTACGACGGCGGAGGATGGCCCAGCTGTGAACGCCCAAGCTGACAAGCCCGCGCAGGGCACGAAGCGCGCGGCGGCGCTGCGCACCAAGGGAGGGCTCTCGCTGCGGCCGGACGCCCGTGCCGTGGTCGTCGGACTGGTGCTGCTGGCCCTCGCGCTGGCCGCCGGCATCGCGCTGATCGGTTCCGGCGACTACCCGATGACGCCGGACGAGGTGGTCGCCACGCTGACCGGCGGCGGCGACGTGGGCGCCCGGTTCATCGTGCAGGACCTGCGGCTGCCGCGGGTACTGGTGGGGCTGCTGGTCGGCGCCGCGTTCGGGATCGCCGGGGCGGTCTTCCAGACCGTCTCCCGCAACCCGCTCGGCAGCCCGGACGTGCTGGGCTTCGCCCAGGGCTCGTCGGTCGGCGCGCTGACCGCCATCGTCTACTTCCAGGCCGGGACCTTCGCGGTCGCCGCCGGAGCGGTCGCCGGCGGCATCGCCACCGGACTCGCCATCTTCCTGCTCGCCTGGAAGCGCGGCATCCACGGCTACCGCTTCGTGCTCGTCGGCATCGGGGCCAGCGCCATGCTCTACGCGATGGTCCTCTACCTCATGACCAAGGCCAACATCGTCGAGGCGACCCGGGCCACCACCTGGATGACCGGCTCCCTCAACGGCCGCGACTGGGGCCAGGTCGGGCCGCTGGCCGCGGTCTGCGCCGTCCTCGTCCCGCTGGTCCTGCTCCACGCGCGGCCGCTGCGGATGCTGGAGATGGGCGACGACGCGGCGTACGCGCTGGGGGTACGGGTCGACCGGGTGCGCGTCGTCGTACTGCTGGCCGCCGTCGTGCTGGTCGCCGCGGCCACCGCGGCGGCCGGACCGATCTCCTTCGTGGCGCTCACCGCGCCCCAGCTCGCCCGGCGGCTGACCCGCGCACCCGGCCCCAACCTGCTGCCCGCCGCCCTGATGGGTGCGCTGCTGCTGGTCGCCGCGGACTGGGCCGCGCAGCGGCTCTTCGGCGCCGACCAGCTGCCGGTGGGCGTGCTGACCGGCGTCCTCGGCGGCGGCTATCTGCTGTGGCTGCTGGCCGCCGAGCGGAAGGCCGGGCGGGTATGAGGCCCCGGCAGCCCGGCGCACCCGGGCGACAGCAGCGCGACCACGTCACCACCACCCCAGGAGCTTCGCAGTGAGCCGTCTCACGGCCGAGAACGTCACCCTCGCCTACGACCGGCGGGTCATCGCCGAGAACCTCTCGGTCGCCATTCCCGACCGGTCCTTCACGGTCATCGTCGGCCCGAACGCCTGCGGCAAGTCCACGCTGCTGCGCGCCCTCTCCCGGATGCTCAGGCCGAGCGCCGGATCGGTGCTGCTGGACGGCACGGCGATCTCGTCCCTCCCCGCCAAGAAGGTCGCCCGGACGCTCGGTCTGCTGCCGCAGTCCTCCATCGCCCCGGACGGCATCACCGTCGCGGACCTCGTGGCGCGCGGCCGCTACCCGCACCAGGGGCTGCTGCGGCAGTGGTCCGGCGAGGACGAGCGGATCGTGGCGGAATCCATGGCGGCCACCGGCGTCGACGGGCTCGCCGACCGCTACGTCGACGAGCTGTCCGGCGGCCAGCGCCAGCGGGTCTGGATCGCGATGGCGCTCGCCCAGCAGACCCCGCTCTTCCTCCTCGACGAGCCCACCACCTACCTGGACATCCAGCACCAGATCGAGGTGCTGGACCTGTGCGCGGAACTGCACGAGGAGCAGGGCCGGACGCTGGTCGCCGTGCTGCACGACCTCAACCACGCCGCCCGCTACGCGACCCACCTCATCGCCATGAAGGGCGGCGAGATCATCGCCCAGGGCCCGCCCGCCGAGATCGTCACCGCCGAGCTGGTCGCCCGGGTCTTCGGGATCAGCTGCCAGGTCATCGACGACCCGGAGACCGGCACGCCGCTGGTCGTGCCGGCGGCACGGCAGGCCCGCGGCGGCCGGGCGGCGCGGCGGGCGGCCGGCGGGACGGTGGGCGAGACCGCTACAGCAGTGTCCTGAGGCGCAGCAGATCGCGCAGCCCGGCCTCCAGCTTGACCCGGCCGCTGCCCCAGGCACGGGCGAAGTTCAGCCGGCCGTCCACCAGCGCGACCAGGTCGTCGCCCGTCATGGACAGCCGGATCTCGGCCTTGCCCGGGGGCGGGCCGGGCACGCAGGTCATGTCCCGGATGCTGCCCTGTGCCAGCCGGCCGAGGAACGTCACGTCCAGGTCGGTGAGGCGGCAGCTGAGCGAACGGTCGAGCGCCGCGGCACTGCGGACCGAGCCGCCGGCCGAGGACAGGTTCTGGGCCAGCCGGTCGAGCGCGGCACGGCACTGGTCGAGGGTTGCCATCGCGATCGACGATACGCCAGGTCGCCGCACGGCTCGCCAGCCCCGGACCCCGCCCGCGCGGTAGCGTCGGAGGCATGGAACAGTCCACGCCCGGCCCGGAGCCGGAGGCAGCCGGGAGCACGGAGCAGGCCGGTCCCGCGGAGCCGGACGCAAGCGCCGGGGAAGCAGCAGCCACCGAGGAGGCCGGCCCCCGGCCGCTCGGCGTCGCCGTCGCCCCCACCGGCCAGGCCGCGGTCGACGCCGGACTGCGGCGGCTGGCCGACGCCGACCACCTGCCGGTGGGCGGACACCTCAAGGTGTACGAGGATGTGCACCGTGGGCTCCGCGACGTACTGGCCGGTCTCGACCAGCACCCCGGGCCGCCCGCACCGTCCTCGACGACGCACGACAACAGGAGCTGAACCACAGGTGGCAGGAGTGGCACGACGCCGACTCGACGCGGAGCTGGTGCGCCGCAAGCTGGCCCGCTCGCGCGAGCACGCCAGCCAGCTGATCGCCGCGGGCCGGGTGACCGTCGGCGGCACCACCGCGAGCAAACCGGCCACCCAGGTCGAGACCAGCGCGGCCGTCGTCGTCCGCGCCGACGACAGCGACCCCGACTACGTGTCGCGCGGCGGCCACAAGCTCGCCGGGGCGTTCGCCGCCTTCGTCCCGCGCGGCCTGACGATCGAGGGGCGGCGGGCGCTGGACGCCGGCGCCTCCACCGGCGGCTTCACCGACGTCCTGCTGCGGGCCGGCGCCGGCCACGTCGTCGCCGTCGACGTCGGCTACGGCCAGCTCGCCTGGTCGCTGCAGAGCGACGAGCGGGTCACCGTGAAGGACCGCACCAACGTCCGCGAGTTGACGCTCGACCAGATCGACGGCCGGCCCGTCGACCTCGTCGTGGGCGACCTCTCGTTCATCCCGCTGGGCCTCGTACTGCCCGCGCTGGTCGGCTGTACGGCGCCCGACGCCGACCTGGTGCTCATGGTCAAGCCGCAGTTCGAGGTCGGCAAGGAGCGGCTGGGCAGCGGCGGCGTCGTGCGCAGCGCCGCACTGCGGGCCGAGGCGGTCACCGCCGTCGCCGCCCGGGCGGCGGAACTGGGACTTGGCGTACTTGGAGTAGTTGCGAGCCCGCTGCCTGGACCTTCCGGGAATGTCGAGTACTTTCTGTGGCTGCGCGCCGGGGCGCCTGCACTCGACCCGGCGGATGTCGACCGTGCAGTGGCGGAGGGGCCTCGTTGACCACAACCCAGGCAGTTGAAGGCAGCGCAGCACACGAGAACACCGGAGCCCGGCGGACGGTGTTCCTGCTCGCACACACCGGCCGTCCCGCGGCCGTCCGCAGCGCCGAACTCGTCGTCCAGGGGCTGCTGCGCAGCGGCATCGGGGTGCGGGTACTGGCCGAGGAGGCCGCGGACCTGCCGCTGCCGTCCTCGGTGGAACGCGTCGAGCTGGAGCAGTGCGCGGCCGAGGGCTGCGAACTGCTCGTGGTCCTGGGCGGTGACGGGACCCTGCTGCGCGGCGCGGACTTCGCCCGTACGTCCGGCGTCCCGATGCTCGGCGTCAACCTCGGCCGGGTCGGCTTCCTCGCCGAGGCCGAACGCGACGACCTCGACAAGGTCGTCGACCGGGTCGTCACCCGCGCCTACGAGGTCGAGGAACGGATGACCCTCGACGTCCTCGTCCGCAACAACGGCAACATCGTGCACACCGACTGGGCGCTCAACGAGGCGTCCGTGGAGAAGGCCGCCCGCGAACGGATGCTGGAGGTCGTCACCGAGGTCGACGGCCGGCCGGTCTCCCGCTTCGGCGGTGACGGTGTGGTCTGCGCCACCCCCACCGGCTCGACCGCGTACGCCTTCTCGGCCGGCGGCCCGGTGGTCTGGCCCGAGGTCGAGGCGCTGCTGATGGTCCCCATCAGCGCCCACGCCCTCTTCGCCAAGCCGCTGGTCACCTCGCCGCACTCGGTCCTCGCCGTCGAGGTCCAGCCCAAGACACCGCACGGCGTGCTGTGGTGCGACGGCCGCCGCACCGTCGAACTCCCCGCCGGCGCCCGCGTCGAGGTCCGCCGCGGCGCCGTACCGGTCCGCCTGGCACGGCTGCACCACGCCTCCTTCACCGACCGCCTGGTCGCCAAGTTCGCCCTCCCGGTGGCGGGCTGGCGCGGCGCGCCCCACTGACGGCCGCTTACGACGACCCGGCGAGGAGCGCCCTGGCGCGGGCCAGCGACGGGTCCCGGCCGGCGTCGAGGTCCGCGCCGGCGAAGACCGGTACCGGTACGGCCGGAGGGATCCCGGCGCCGTCGAAGGTCCGGCCGCCGGCGGTCAGGAACTCCTCGTTGGGCAGGCCGAAGCGCCAGCCGTTCGGCAGGCCGCGGTCCAGGACGTCGGAGAAGACACCCTGGGTGTGCTCCCCGACCCGGGTGGGCGCGGGGGAGCGGCCCATCAGGGCCTGGGTGAAGGTCTCGCCCGCACTGATGGTCAGCCGGCCGGTGAGCACCGCCACCGGGCCGGTGTAGACCGGACCCTGGTGCGGCCGGACCCGGACCGGCACCGGCGCGGTGAACCGCGCCGGATCCCGCGGGTCGTTGCGCGCCCGCTTGCGGTAGGCGGGATAGCCGCGGCCGGTGAGCCGGGAAGCGATGCGCACGCCCAGCGGGTCGGCGCCGCCGCCGTTCATCCGGAGGTCGACGATCAGGCCGCGCAGCGCCCCCGGCCCCCTGGTGCGGTCCTTCGTGAACACGGCGTCCAGGGCCCGGTCGAGCTCGGCGACGTCCCCCGCGTAGTCCCCCTTCTTCGTGTACCCGGCGAACTGGGTGACACGGAAGTACCCGATACGGCCCGGCAGATCGGCGTAGGACAGCTTGCCCTGCGCCCACCGGCGCTGGTGGACGCCGGGGCCGAGGCCGGCCGCTATCGCCCTGTCGACCCGGGCGGAGAAGGCCGGGGTGGGCAGGACCGTACCGGGACGTTTCCCCGCGAACCAGCGGTCGGGGCCGGCCACGACCCGGGTGTGCGCGTCGTGCAGCGGCTCGATCATCGCGCGCAGCACCGCGAACAGTTCGGCATCGGTGGTCCGGGCCGTGATCCGGGGACGGTAGCGGTCGCGGACCGCCGCCCAGTCGATCTTCTTCGCCCGGAAGAACGGGTAGTTCTCGGCATACGTCCGCCAGAACACGTCGAAGACCGCCCGGGGATCGCGCGGCGGGCGGTGCCCGCACCGGGCGGGCAGCGCGGCGATCCGGTGCAGGGTCCGCCGGCCCGCGGTGTCCGCACTCGACCACCGGGCGCCGCCGGCCCCCTCCGGGGTCAGCGTGAGCGGCGCCGAGTCCGGGACCGTGAACCGGCTTCGGCCCCGGGCATCGGGAGCGCCCGCCCGGGTGCCCGTGACGGGCCCCGGCAGACAGCTGACGGCGGTGGTCTCGTACGTCCGCAGGCTGCGGCCCTTGACGGTGACGAGCGTCCCGTAGCCGTCCGTCCGCCACACGCCCTCCAAGGACGCGTGGGCGGCGGACGCCGTCCGGGAACCGGCGGGGCCCGGCGCGGCGGCCGGACCGCCGGCGCAGGCGGTGGTGGCGGTCAGCGCGGTCACGGCCGTCACGGCGGCGAACAGCGCGAGCGTGCCGCGGGAGCGGCGGGAGCGGCCGGGGCCGCAGTGGTCGTTCATCGGATACCTCATGAGAGTGGTCGGGCCGCGGCCAGGGTGTGCCTGGCACGGCGGAGCAGGGCCGGACGGACCGGCACACCGGTCGCGAGCAGCGCGAGCGGCAGGGCGCCCCCGGCGAGCGCGGCGGCCGTCGTCCAGGGCACGTACGGCAGCGCGCAGCGAAGGTCCGCGGGAGCGCCGGGGCGAGCGGGAGAAGGGCGGTGGGGGCCGAGGAGCAGGAAGAGCGCCGTGTCCCCGGCGCCGCGGGCCGCCCTCGCCCGCCGTGCAGCCACCGGAACGCCCTCCGCAGCGGTCGCCGCGGGCGGTCATCGACGCCCCGACGACCGCCGCGGCGAACGGCACCGCCGCCGTCCCCGCGAACGCCGGCCGGTGCCCGCGCAACGCCGCGTGCGCCGATCCGCTGGACATGAGCGCACCTTTCGTTTCGCAACCGTGATCGGAGCGGTCGAACCGGAAGCCGCACCTGCGTGACCGCCCCCGACCTGACCTGCGCGGTCGTCCCGCAACCCCGCGGAGCCGTCCTCCCGGCGCCGTGATCAGCCTGGCGGCCCGGCCGCACCGCGCACCATGTGGAAACCCTCCGCTTTCGGGTGGGGTTTTCCGCAGTACCGGACGGGCGGGGGAGGGGAGGCCGTCGCGGGGCGCCCTCGGGACCTCGTAAGGTCGTATCCGTGTTGGAGGAGATGCGGATCCGGTCCCTGGGCGTCATTGACGACGCCGTAGTCGAGCTGTCCCCGGGCTTCACGGCGGTGACCGGCGAGACGGGCGCCGGCAAGACCATGGTCGTCACCAGCCTCGGACTGCTGCTCGGCGGGCGCGCCGACCCCGCCCTGGTACGGATCGGCGCCAAATCGGCCGTCGTCGAGGGCCGGATCAGCGTCGGCCCGCAGACCCCGGCCGCGGTACGTGCCGAGGAGGCCGGCGCCGAGCTCGACGACGGCGCCCTGCTGATCAGCCGCACCCTCTCCGCCGAGGGCCGCTCACGGGCCCACGTCGGCGGCCGCTCCGTACCCGTCGGCCTGCTCGGCGAGTTGGCCGACGACCTGGTCGCCGTGCACGGCCAGACCGACCAGCAGGGCCTGCTGCGCCCCGCCCGGCAGCGCCAGGCCCTGGACCGCTACGCCGGGGACGCGGTCGCCGTCCCGCTCGCCAAATACACCGCCGCGCACCGCCGGCTGCGGGCCGTCACGGCCGAGCTGGACGAGCTGACCACCCGGGCCCGGGAACGCGCCCAGGAAGCCGATCTGCTGCGCTTCGGCCTCGACGAGATCGCCGCGGTCGAACCGCAGCCCGGCGAGGACACCGAACTCGCCGCCGAGGCCGAGCGGCTCGGCCACGCCGAGGCACTCGCCTCCGCCGCGACCGCCGCCCACGCCGCGCTGGCCGGCAACCCCGAGGACCCCGAAGGCGTCGAGGCCACCACCCTGGTCGCCGGCGCGCACCGCGCCCTGGAAGCCGTACGCAGCCACGACCCGGAGCTCGCCGGCCTCGCCGACCGCCTCGGGGAGATCGGCATCCTGATGGCCGACGTGGCGGGCGAGCTCGCCAGTTATGCCGGCAACCTCGACGCCGACCCGCTGCGGCTCGCCGCGGTCGAGGAGCGCCGCGCCGCCCTGAACAGCCTGACCCGCAAATACGGCGAGGACATCGCCGCGGTGCTGGCCTGGTCGGAGAAGAGCGCCGCCCGGCTCGCCGAACTGGACGGCGACGACGACCGGATCGGCGAACTCACAGCCGAGCGCGACGCCCTCCGCGCCGAACTCGGCGAACTCGCCCAGACGTTGACCGATGCCCGCACCACGTCCGCCGAGCGCTTCGCGGACGCCGTGACCGCCGAACTCGCCGAGCTCGCCATGCCGCACGCCCGGGTGACCGTCGAGATCCGGCAGACCGAGGTGCCCGAGGACGCCGACGGCATCGTGGTCGGCGGCCGCACCGTCGCCTACGGACCGGCCGGCGCCGACGAGGTCGAACTCCTCCTGGCCCCGCACCCCGGCGCCCCGCCCCGGCCGATCGCCAAGGGGGCGTCCGGCGGTGAGCTCTCCCGGGTGATGCTCGCCGTCGAGGTGGTCTTCGCCGGCTCCGACCCCGTACCGACCTACCTCTTCGACGAGGTCGACGCGGGCGTCGGCGGCAAGGCGGCCGTCGAGGTCGGCCGGCGGCTGGCCCGGCTCGCCAGGTCGGCCCAGGTCGTGGTCGTCACCCACCTCCCGCAGGTCGCCGCGTTCGCCGACCGCCAGCTCCTGGTGGCGAAGACCCACGACGGCTCGGTCACCAGGAGCGGCGTCACGATCCTGGAGGGCGAGGAACGGGTCCGCGAACTCTCCCGCATGCTCGCCGGCCAGGAGGACTCCGAAACGGCCCGCGCGCACGCCGAGGAACTCCTGGAAACGGCCCGCACGGGCCGCTGACCGCCCGGCGGCGCTCCCCGGGGCCGGACGGTCCACTCCCGCCCCCTAGATGATTGAGTCCGATGTTTGTGCTGGCCGCAACTATGGCGAAGGGCGCCCGTTGGCTCGTGTGTGACTACCAGCCTGGACGCCCTTCTGGCGGCACTGTA
>NZ_JBFACE010000071.1:0-21690 GCF_040640655.1 Streptomyces sp. NPDC021749
GCACCAGGCCAGGCACCACAACGTCGGCAAGACGGTCAAACGCGCCGAGTCGATCAAGGAACACCAAGCCCGCCCACGTTAAACGCCAAGCTGAGAGGCGGTTGCCGTCAATCACTGCCGTCAACAGGAACGCCAGAGGCCCCGTTCGATATCGAACGGGGCCTCTGGCCTGCTGTGCGCTCGGCAGGATTCGAACCTGCAACCTTCTGATCCGTAGCTCTGAAGAGATCGGTCATTGAAGGTCATACAGGCTGCGGGAAGGAGCATGGCAACCGATGTTGGGTGGTGGTGGTTGCTGGGGTTGCTGTACTTCGTTGCTGTACAGCACGACGAGGTCCAGGGGTGAGGGCGTGCAACGGGAACGACTCGACCGGTTGCTGAGCGGTGACGACGAGACGTCGGTGGCTGCTCTGGCTGCTCTCCGCGCCGGCGCTTCTTATGTTGTCTGGGATGGCACGACGTCGGCCGAGCCACTCGCCAGAGTTTATGGACGCCGGCTCAGACACACCCTCCGGAAAGGCATCGAGACATCCGGCCTTGAGCAGGCCGTGGAACGACTCAACCGATACGGCGGACCCGTCCGGCTGGGTCAAATCCGGGCTACTGATGGGCCGTGGATCTTCATGCTGTTCCTCGACCAGGACGGCGGCACGCTGGTGGCGTGCACCGGCGTCCGACAAACCCAACCGGACCCGCCACCATTAGACGCTTGCTGAGGACCTGCACCAACACGCTTTCCAAGTCTGGTGGTGGCCGCAGGGGCCTCGAATAGGGCCGTTCACCTGCGTTCATGCACGTCGACTGGCGGGGTCGGCACGTGGTACCCGTCCCGCCTGAACGGCCCTGAACCGACTTGAATGAGACGGAAACTGAGACGGTCAGCAGAGCCGGGCTCGCTAGCATCCCCGAGTCGAGGAGGAGCCATGGCACTGGGCCGCACGGGAGCACGACGCATCGTTGTCGACGGTACGGTCTATCGCTGGCGACTGCGTCGTAGGCCGACCTACTCTCAGGCCCTGTCCTGGACGCCGTGCACGTTCGCGGTCGAGCACGCAGACGCCCCCGGGGCAACGCTCGTGATCACCACCAACCAGCCTCATCCGAGCAACTGGTTGGGACGTGAGGCCAAGCCGGTACTTCCCTCCGACGTTGCTCACGCCATCGAACTCGCCCTTCGAGAGGGCTGGTCCCCGGTAACTCCAGGCCCCCCGTTCCATCTCGACTGGTCCGCCGGCTTTACGCCCGCGCCTTAGCGGTGTCGAGAGCGAGCGTTCACTATCGACTGATCGGGACCTCGTAAACGATCTCGCACAGAGCAGCAGGGACGACGATGTCCGCCGTCTCCACGGGCCGACCCTGGTCGCTGTAGTACGTACGCCGGATGTGCGTGACCAGACTGGCTTTCTGGATGCCGAGGAGTGATGCCTCCTCGGCATTCGCTTGCCGCGGCTCCGGCTGCTCCACAGCGTGGCTGACCGTGATGCCGATCTCGGCCATGCGGTTCACCACCCCCACCCCTGCGTGCGGCCCACCCTCCGGCAGAACGACGAGCGTGCCGCCTGTGAGGTCGTACGGCTCCCAGCTCGTCGACAACTGCACCGGCTTGCCGTCGGCGAGGAACTCGTACACCGTGCGGACGCACAGGTCACCCTCGTCGATACCGAGGCGTGCCGCGATCTCAGCCGGTGCCGGCACCTTCGCCTCGGTCCGACTTTCCCAATCGCCCAGCTTGCCCACGGCCTTCATGTCCGCGCGGAACGGGGAGCCGGCGGGCTGCTCGCGGGCCGAGGAACGGACCATGCGTACCCGTTGACGAGGGGCGGCGACGTATGTGCCGGATCCGGCGCGACCCTCCAGTACTCCCTGAGAGATCAGCAGCTCCTGAGCACGACGAACCACGTTCTCCCCGACACCGCACTCCTGCCCGATCAGGGTACGTGACGGGAGCCGATCTCCCGGCGTCCACTCATGCTCCGCGATCCGTCGCCGGAGTTCGTCAGCGATGCGGAGGTACGGCGGCTGCTCAGGCATATGGAAAATCTAGTCCACTAGCTCTAATCTAGTTAACTAGCTTTACTCCAAGTGATCGCCCGACGACGGAGGCTGCCTGTGCCTGCTTCGGAAGCACGCGCCGATGGCATCGCAGCCCGGTTGTCCGCCGTCGGGCTCGCCCCACGCGTGGAACAGCACGCCCAACTCATGTCGATCGAAGCGGAGGTCCCGGAGTCGCTCCCCGCCGACTCATGGCGGGAGGTCTTAGACGCAGTGGCGGAGGCGGATCGATTCGGGCTCTTCGCCAACAACTTGAACGGCCGCACCTTATGGGCCGCCGTACACACAGCGGCCCCCGCGACGGGCGATGTCCGGGGGCCTGGCCATCAGCGATAGGAGCTGATCAGCGTGTTCAACCGTATCCATCACGCCGGACCGCACACCGATAAGAGGTGGTCGCGATGAACTGGCACCACGGTTCCCCGAGGCGCCTCCAGCCGGCGGCTGCGCCTCCTGATCGCCTCATGCCCCACTGGTTCACTTCGGCGGAGGTCCTTTGATGCCTCCTCGCCAGCAGCACGGCGTGACCCGCACGAACGCCGCTGCCTACCGGTCGAGCTCCTGCCAGATCGGTAGGCACTGCGAGTGCGCGCAGTCCTCGCCCGCGGCTGCACCGATCGGCATCCCCGTTGTCTACGAGGTGTGCGACTGCTCCTGCCACGCGGCGGCCGATCATGGCAACGGAACGGGCGGCCCCCGATGAGGGGTAGGGCACCGGGCGGCGGGGCACCGGCCGGCCCTGTCGAGATCACCTCTGAGAGCGTGCAACGCGGCGACGTCATCCAGATCGGCGGTCGCCCGTGCCGCGTCATCGACCTACTCCAGCTGCCTGGCGGAGCGAAGCGCCTGTGGTTCGAGTCGGGCGAACTGCTCACCATGCACTCCCGAACTCGGCTCGTAGCCCTACGAGTGCTGAGGAGGTGGTGATGCGATCCATGCCCACTCGCCGTCATGTCATCGCCGATGACATTCGGAACAAGATCTCGACCGGCCGGTTCAAGGCTGGCGACCGCCTCCCATCCGAGGCACAGCTCGCTTCCCACTATGCAGTCAGTACAGCGACGCTGCGAGGCGCCCTTGCGGCCCTCCATGGTGAAGGGCTCGTCGAGAAGGTCCACGGCAAGGGAAACTTCGTCCGCTACCCCCTCCGCAGAATCACCTACGTCGGGGGCGATCTGACACCCAGGACGAAGCCCTCGGCCGATTCGGCGTTACGCGTTAGCGTGCGCACTACCCACCTCCAGGCGCACGGTCATCTGACCAGCCTGCTGAAGGTGTCGGTCAGCAGCCCGCTCACCGAATTTCTCTGCCTCAGCCACCAGGGGAAGTCGCCACACAGCCTCGCTCGCATCTACGTCCCTCGCGACTTGTCGCCGACCGACGTTCCCACCGGATCGCACTCCTGCAAGGGCGTTGAGGCGAAGCTGGCAGAGCTTCGCCCTCCACTGGCCGAGGTCCAAGAGCGAGTCAGCGCCCGTCTTCCAACAGCAGAAGAAGTGGCGACCCTTCGCATCAGTTCGGCACTGGCAGTGCTCGCGATCACACGCGTGGCCTCCGACATCACAGGACGCGTGGTCGAGGCGGCGCTCCTGGTACTTCCCGGCGACCGCGTCGACGCCTTCTTCACCACCCACCACATGAGCGACGAGAGGACAAACAGAGGATGACGATCCCCCACGAGCTGCGGCTTCTCCCGTGGTCAGGCCCCGAGGGCAACCCTTGCTACCTGAGTACCGAGGACAGCGGCGGCTACCTGTCCCGCCTAGCAGACAACATCGAATCGGTGCAGGTGGAATTGGCAGGCGAACTCCTGGAGCACGCGGTCGAAGTACTCAGCGACGGGGAGGCTGAGCCGAACGAGGTCCGGCTCCTGGCGACGGCCACGACGGAAGCCCTGCGTGACGTGCGTCGTGTAGCGATCAGCCGCCGTCGCCGCCTTCCACTAGCGGAAGGCGGCGACGAGGGCCCTCAGTTGCCAGCGGCAGCCTTCGGCTAGCGGGGCCACATCGCACTGTCGGGGAGCCCCTTCCAATTGGGCTCCCCGGCAGTGCGGTCCGATCCTCCGGCAGCTGAGGGAGGGATCTAGCCGTTGTCAGTGGCTAGCACTACCGTTCGACTATGACTTTCACGCAGCGCCTGACCCGGGGCCCTCCAGTGATCTAGCCTGAAGTCTCGACTTCGGGGAGGGGCACTGCCGCGTGGTGAAGGCAACGGAGCCTGCGGACGGCAGAAAGCCGCGCGCTAGCCACATCGATGCCGTAGACATGCGCTACGTCACTCAGATGATGGAGCAGTTACAGCAGGGCTACATCAAGTCCGTGGCGGCCACCGCCGGCCTCGCGGTCGAGATCGTGCCTGTCGATGTCTACGGGTATGACATCCGCCTGATTAGGCCTCCTAGCAACCCGTTGGACGAGGAGTCGGCAGTACTGGCCCAGCTCAAGTGCACTACACAGATCGTCCCCGATCAGTCCCGCCAGCACTTCAGCTATCAGTTCACCAAACGTCAGTACTTTGATCACCTAGTGAAGCCACGCAAGTACCCCAAGGCCATCCTGATCGTTATGACAGCGCCGCCTCGGCAAGCAGAGTGGACTGACGTTACGCACGACGGTCTATGGACTAGACGATCTTGCTTCTGGGTATCCCTGGAAGGGGTTCACGCTGACCCGTCAGTGAAGAAGCCAACGGTGCACATCCCAACTAAGAACAGGGTGGACGCGGAAGCTCTCTCTGAGATCCTGAATAAAATCGACAGGGGTGAACCGCTAAATGACTGACATGTCGAGCGTAACGCTCCCTGCGCGAGTTGACCCAGGAAAGCTCAGCGCTCTTCTGGAAGAGGCCGGATGGCGGCGCATCGGCGGCAGGCGCGGGATCTATTCTCGCTATACCCCGCCAAATCTTACAGACGCATGGCTGAACTCAAGCCTGATGCTTCCACTCGATGAAGATGCGCCTGAATTTGTCGATGCGATGAGATCGGCCCTGTTGCAACTTTCTCAGGATCGAGAATTCTGGGTCAGGTCGGTTTACCCTCGATTGATCGTGGATGCCTCCGACGAATTTAAATTCCGAAAGGAATCATCTGCGCCCAGCGGGTTCATTGCATGGAAGAGCGGAGAGCGCCTTGTAGAGTCGGCTCGTAGGACACTAATCGCGGGTGCCAAATCCTATATGGGACCTGGGCGTCATTTCGTTAATAAACACGGCCGTTTTGCCCACAGGTATCTCGATCAAGTTCTGATGGGGCAGACAGCTCCCGGGAGTTACGTCATCACTGCCTACGCGCCCCCGAACGCGGGAGTCCCGGTGTCCCCGTCGGCGGATGCGTCAGCGTTTGCCATTCCTGAACTTGGACTCGCGAGCGTCAGAGACGTTAGTCAGGCAGTGGTTAAAGCTGTGCAAGCGACTGTGGAAGCGCTTGATCACTATCGCTCCAGTGGCTCCCTATCCGGATTTGAGGCGGGAGTGACTCAAGGAATCTCGTACGAGATGACTCACGCGATTCTCGGCATCGCAGAAAACTCCGAGGGCGCCGATATAAGCGTTGAATGGGACCCGATTACTCCAGCCCCTGTCGAACTGGACTCCCATTTTGAATTTCGCGGATCCGATGTCGAACCCTTGAGTAAGGCGGCCATTAGATTGGCCGCAGATAACTCCTCTCAGGTATCAACTTTGGTAGGCAGGGTGCATCTGCTTGCAAAGAAGCAGGCGGGAAGTCCTGGCGTGTTTGGGATTGAGTCCCTAGGACCTGGACGCGTTAAGAAAGTTCGCGTCAGACTGTCGGAGGAAGAAGAATATCACGAGGCGGTAAGGGCTCACGAAGAGGATCTAGCACTTGAAGTAAGTGGGCGACTCGAAAGAGAGGGTAATTTGAGCTGGCTATACGACGCGACCGTTATGCGCACGCTTGGCCCTCTTTCAGATTACGCACGCCCTTCTCGCCCGCCCATGGAAGGGCAGATCTCGCTTTTCGCTGAGCAAGCGAATGAGGTAACGGAGTAATTACGGCTTCCGATGCAGGGTGTATTTCCTGACTGCCAATTCCTACCTCCTATCCATTCCGGTGTGGCCCGCCGTAGCTCTGTCCCTATCCATATGCCGGCGAGCGTCGGCGCAGTAGGGGCGTAGCGGGTCAGAGGTAGAAGCGCAGCTCCAGGCGGGCCGGTGCCCGCCCGCGGGGGCTCCTGAGGTCTACTCGGCTGGTAGTCAGTGGTCCTGCGACCGATGCCCGGTCGGCCGGGATCGCCGTGGTTGCCCTACTTCGCTGCTGTGCAGCAGGGTGGGCTGACATCCGCGTTAGGCGTTTGATCGATCTTCGGCACTGTCGGGGAGCAGCCCGGAAACGCTGGCCATGTCAGACCGCCTAGCAGCGCTGACGTCCGACGTTGTTGATGTCACTCGTGGATGTCAGAACGACGTAACTCTCGCGATGAGCGTCGCCGGAGGTTCCATTCCTGTGCTGCTGGTTGCGGCCAGCGGAGTCCAGCAGCTGGGTGCTGATGGGGAGGTGGCGCCGTGCGTTCGCAGGATGGCGTTGTCAGTGGGATCCAGCACGATGACATCGTCCAGTAACACACAGTTCGCAGTCTTTACTTGAAGGGGACCCGCCGTGGCTCAGTCCTTCACCGTCCGGTTGAACGTGGGCGGTCATTGCATCGAAGAAGTCCGCATGCATTGGGGGCTCTGGCCAGGCAACGCGCGGCAGGAAGCCCCGAGCTACGGCACGGACATCGAAGTGCCGGCTGTGGTCGAGCTGCTCGACCTGGTTGCGAGCGGAACAATCGCTGCAGCGGATGCCCGCGACTACCTGAACCGCATCGCGACTGTGATCAACGAGCGCAAGGACCGTGAGCACGACGAACTCATGGAGGCCATGGAGCGGCCCTGGCCCCGCTCCGTGCGCAAGCAGGAGCAATTCGATGAACGGTGGGTCTACGCCATATCGACCGATGAAAACCCGGAATTGATCAAGATCGGAGTAGCAAAGGATATTGCCCAACGCATGAAGTCTCTGCAGGTGGGATCAGCGACCAGGCTGGAGCTTCGCTGGAGTGCTCGTGGCGGGTATCCACTGGAGCGGCACTTGCATGACCGCTTCCAGGAGGAACGTAGCCACAGCGAATGGTTTGACCTCCGGGGCGTGCCCGACCCCGTCGTAGAGATCGACGTCGCGGCACGTCACTTCCTTCGCCGCTATAGCGACACTCAGGGGGCTGAAACCACCTCACCCGTCCGCTGACCACGCGGCGCGACACTCCAAGCTCCTGGGGTCCCCCGGGGGGCTTCGCCCTTTCTCCGGCGCGACCTGGAGAGGGCTGGCCATCGGACGAGTGGAGTTCTAGGCGAGAGTTCGAGCGAGTTTGGAAGTTTGCCTAGACTCCCTCACCGAGACCTACGGCCGACGGCGGGAAACTGAGCGGAGCGCCCACGACGGGCTCAGCCACATCGCGGCAGCAGTTAGCTCCCCCTCAGTCACGGATCAGGGTCCGGTCCGCTCACGCTCCTGCATCCGTGACGGTGGCGGTACGGCGCCCCGCCCCTTGCTGGCCTGCATGTCCGGAGCGCTCGGCCGTACCGCCCCCACTCCTCCCGTAGCCAGCCTGTTTGACGGAACCAAGACCCATGGGGCAGTCGGCAGTGCGCCCGTCATGTGAACCGAGTGGCCCCCTGGTCCTGCTCGACGCGGGACCCGAACCGGGGAGGTGGGTAAAGCCGTGGAGCCGACCGCGCCCACCCTCGGCCTAGTTTTCGCCCCGTGTGGGCGCGGGCGTCGACGCCGCGCGGCCCCGGCGGCGAAGACGAGGAGGGAGCCGTGCGGCGGCGACGACCGGCGCCGCCGCGCTGTGCGCGGCGCCTCTGATCTGACTGCTTGCAGTTCCCGGAGGCCGGGAACGTTAGCGCTCCCGCGCGAACGTGCGGTGTGCTCCTGAACTGCCCCTACATCGGGCCCGGTAGCGAGCGCAGCGAGCCTTGATGAAGTAGGGAAAGTTCTATCGCGTCGGTGTCAGGCGCTTGCCGTCATGGCTTCGTACGTGGGGGCCCGCTCCGTCCAGGGCGTCCAGGAAGCGGATCGCGTAGACCTCGGACATGGACTCGGCCACCTCGGCGGGCGTGAGCCAGGTGACTGCTGTTGACTCGCTGGAGGTTCGTTCCTCGCCGCCGACCGGCTTGCAGCGGAAGACCAGGGCCACGATGCCTCGTGTCGTGTTTTTGTAGACCCCGGTGAGCTCGTCGACCTCGACGTGGATGCCGGTTTCTTCCCAGACCTCGCGTCGTACGCCGGCCTCCGGGGTTTCGTTGAGTTCGAGCACTCCGCCCGGGAGCTCCCAAGCGCCGTTGTCCGCCCGCCGGATCGTCAGGAGCTTGCCGTCCTCGCGGACGACGACCCCGGCCACGGACACGGAGTGCAGTGGCGTTGACTGGGCTTTCGCGGCGCTGTTACTCATGTACAGGAGCATAGGAGGATGCGAAGAACTATGGGAACCGCGGCAGGAGGGGGTAAGGCCGTACCTCGGTACGTGCAGATCGCCGACGACATCGTGCAGCAGATCAGGGCGGGCGTTCTCAAGCCCGGCGACATGGTGCCGAGCGAGTCTGAGCTCGTCGAGCGGTACGGCGTCGCGGGCGGCACGATCCGGAAGGCAATGGTGGAGGTCCGCGCGAGCGGCCTGGTGGAGACCCGCCACGGCAAGGGCTCGATCGTGAAGGACCGGCCGCCGGTACGGCACCGTTCCTCCGACCGCTTCCGCCGCTCGCACCGGCAGGGTGGCAAGGCTGCGTATCTGGCGGAGTCGGCGCAGTCGGGAGCCACGGCCAAGGTCAGCGTTCTGTACATCGGCCCCGTGGAGGCCCCGGAGGACGTGGCCGAACGCCTCGGAGTCGAGCCCGGTGCTCAGGTCCTCGCTCGCCGGCGGCTCTACTTCCGTAACGGCACTCCGGTCGAGACCGCCAGCTCGTACCTGCCGTGGGACGTCGTGAAGGACATCCCTGAGCTCTTCGCCGAGAACCCCGGCGGTGGTGGCATCTACGCCCGACTCGAAGACCACGGGCATGAGTTTGCCGAGTTCGTGGAGACCTTGCAGGCTCGGCCGGCTTCCAAGGCTGAAGCATCCGAACTGGCGCTCAGCCCTGGCGCTCCCGTCGTGCATCTCGTCCGTGAGGCGCTGACGACCGAGGGGCGCGTGGTGGAGGTCTGCGACACCCTCATGGCGGCTGACCAGTTCGTTTTCAGCTACCGCATCCCTGCCACAGACTGACGCTCGCTCAACTCCCCTCAGCCCGCCCCGACTTCTTCGTCGAGGCGGGTTGACTCATGTACAGGAGTGGGGCACTCTTCTTCATGTCACTCATGTACATGAGTGATGGAGTTCGTCATCTATAGAGGAGTGATTCGTAGTGCGTCAGATCCCCGTCGACACCTCCGCCGCGACCGTGATGGTCGCGAAGCAGCCGCAGATCAAGGTCAAGGACCGCCGTACCGGTGAGGTCGCCCTCGACGTCGAGACCGGGGCGAAGCTGATGACCGTGGACGTGATGTTCGCGGCGAACAACGAGGTGGAGATCCTTTCCGTCACCGTCCCCGAGACCGGGGTCTCCGGTGAGCTGGGCATGGGCACTCCGGTGGCGCTGACCGGCCTGATCGCCCGGCCGTGGGAGAACGAGTTCAACGGGCAGAAGCGGCACGGCATCGCCTTCCGTGCCGTGGCGGTCACCTCGCTTGCCAGCGGTGGGTCGCAGGCTGAGGCGGCCTGATCATGGCCCGCCTCTCGGTCGTACTGCTGCTGGTCGTCGCCACCGCTCTCGTGCTGCGGTGGCGGCTTCCCGCCTGGTACTGGATGACCTTCGGGGTCGTTCTCGCCGTACTGCGGGTCTTAGTCCGGTACGCCTCGGTCATGGATGCCTGCGGACTGACCGTTCCGCCCTCCCGCTGGCGACTCGCGCTCTCCCGCATGACCGATCGCCCGGCCCCCCAGCCGCGTGCCCCACGCATCCTGCGTCTCCGGCCGACCCGTACGGGGCTCGTCCTACGTCTCAAACTCCGTCCCGGCCAGGACGTGTTCGACGTCTCCGCCGCTACCGACCGGCTGCGGCACTCGTTCGGGATGTATGGCGTCACCGCCCGGGAGATTCGCTCTGGCGTCGTCGAAGTGCGGATGACGGGCTACGACGTGCTCAGGCGCGTGCAGATGCCCGCCAAGCTCGTCCGCGCTCCGATGCGGATACCCGTCGCACTGCGCGAGGACGGATCGGTCCACTACCGCGATTACCGGACCGTTCCGCACGGTCTCACGCTCGGGGCCACCGAGTCGGGCAAGTCCGTCTACCAGCGCAACCTGGTGGCCGGTCTCGCGGCTCAGGACGTTGCACTCGTCGGCATCGATTGCAAGCAGGGAGTGGAGCTGTTCCCGCTCGCTCGCCGCTTCTCCGCCCTCGCTAACGACCAGGACACCGCCCTCGAACTGCTCGAAGCGCTGGTGTCGCACATGGAGTCCGTCTACCAACTCGTCCGCGAACAACAGCGCATCAGCGTGAACGTCCCCGACGCGGAGATCGCCGCCGACATCTGGGACCTGGCCGAAGAGCTGCGGCCGCCTCCCGTCGTCGTCCTGGTGGACGAGGTGGCCGAACTCGCGCTCTTCGCTTCCAGGGAGGAGGAGAAGCGCCGGGACCGGATCATCACCGCGCTCGTCCGCCTGGCCCAGCTCGGCCGCGCCGCTGGCATCTACCTGGAGATCTGCGGCCAGCGCTTCGGCTCCGAACTCGGCAAGGGCATCACGATGCTCCGGGCCCAGCTCACCGGCCGCACCGCTCACCGCGTCAACGACGAGACCAGCGCCAACATGGCCTTCGGCGACATCTCCCCGGACGCCGTACTGGCAGCCATCCAAATTCCCGCGGACGCTCCCGGTATTGCGGTCGCCGGTGACTCGACCGGTGGCTGGTCACGCATCCGCGCCCCGCACACGTCGCTTCGCGCGGCGGTCAACCTCTGCAACAAGTACGCCGACCGCACGCCGTACGTGCCCGCGCTCGCGCCCTTCCGGCCCGCCGTCGCCTCGTCGGCCTCCGGTGCTCTGACGCTGAACAGGGCGTCCACCGCGACTGCTTGACCCTCCCCGCCATAGGTCGGCGCTACCTCGACGCGCCAAGTCCCTACCCCCTCCATGCCAGATTCCGGAAGGAGAACCGTCGTGGGACGCATTCGCCCGGACCCCGTTCTCGTACAAGCCGTCATCGCCGGAGCGCTCTCTTTCGCCCACCTTCACGACTTGGCCGCCGCTGCTGGACAGGACGGCTGGAAGGCTTGGGCCTACCCGATCAGCGTCGACCTGCTGCTGGTCGTGGCCTGGCGGCGGCTCCGCGGCGATGGACCGTCCCGGCTCGCCTGGAGCTGGTTCGTGATCGCTCTGGTGGCATCGCTCGGCGCCAATGTCGCGACCGCCGGATTCCTCGATCTGCGGCACCCGCCCGCCTGGCTCCGCTTCGGCATCGCCGGATGGCCGGCACTCGCCTTCCTCGGCGGGACCTTGCTGGCCCATACGCGGCACGCGGACGAAGCCGCCGATCCCGCCTCGTCGGCCGACGTGAATCTGGCACCCGCCCCGCTACCGGCGCCGGTCGCGGATCCTGCGGCTGGTCCGCCCGGATCGGAATCAGCCGGCCTCACCGCGGCTGCACCGCCCGCCGAACCGCCCCGGCCTGCACATGCAGCCGTACCTGCTCCCGTCCCGGCCGCCCTCGTCGCCCACGCCCGCAAGGTCGCCGACGAGCACCGTGCCCGGACCGGAGACCGGATCGACACCGACACCCTGCGGGCCCGCCTCGGCGTCCCGCCTCAGCTCGCCGAATCCATCGCCGCCCAACTCACCTGATCAGGCAGGAGATCGACCATGCCCGCCCGCGACCACTTCCACTCCGTCATGCGGATCGGCCCCGTACAGATCGGCACCTACCGAGATCACTACGGCCGCACCAAGAACGCCGCCGTCTGCACCGCCGACCGCTGCGGCTGGTCCGCCGACTTCAACAGCCGCTCGGCCGCCCAGCTCGCCGCCCGCACCCACCGCTGCACCGTCCGCTGACCGACTGAGGAGAACCCCATGAACATCCCGCTCTGGCTCGCCCTGATCGTCGTCGGCTACCTCGGCATCAAGCTCATCCGCCCGCCCTGGTGGCTCGTGGCTGTGCTCCTGCTGGGCGGCTACCTCCTCGCCGACAGCCTTCTGGCCCCCGTCATCGACACCGCCGTCAAGTAACGCCCACGCCCGCAGAAGGAGAGCCCCATGTTCCGCCCCAAGGTCCCGACCAACCCGACGCCCACCGGGCTCGTCGTTCCTCCCACCGCCGAACCGACCGCCATCGTGCGGCACACCCCGCCGCCGACCCCTGTCGCCCAGTCCTCGACCCGCCCCGCGGTCCAGCTCACGCCCGGCACCGCGCTCGCCCTCGTCGGTGGCGGCACGGCCATGGTCCTGGTCGTCGGCGCCGTCCTGGTCTCGATGCTCCTCGCGGTCGCCATCAGCGGGGTGTCCGTCGCCGTCTGCGCGGTCGTCCTCCGCTCGCTGGTCGCCTCCGGGCGCACGCACCGCTGACCGGCCCCCGGGCGGCCTCAACCGCCAAGTCTCCGCCGCCCGGGCGCCGTGCTCCTGTCCGAACCGCAGATCCGGAAGGAACCCCCATCATGACCGACCGCACCCGCGTACGCGGGAGGTCGCCCGTGCCTGCCCCGCTCCTCGACCCGACCACCCTCGGCGACCTGCTGAGAGTGGCCTCGGCCCCCGACTACGACCGCTGGGCCGACCAGATCCACCGCACCGGCGGCTGCTCCGACCCCATCCACCTCGCCGGCTGGACGGTCACCAAGGACCGCACGTCCGGCGAGAATCTGCACCACTACTCGACCGCGTCCGAACCCGGCGGACGACTCCGCCTCGCCTGTGGCAACCGTCGCGCCTCCCGTTGCCCCGCCTGCGCCTGGACCTACGCAGGGGACACCTACCGCCTGATCCGCGCCGGCCTGGCCGGAGACGACCGCCGCGACATCCCCGCCACCGTCCGAGACCACCCCCGCGTCTTCGCCACCCTCACCGCACCGTCCTTCGGCCCCGTGCACAACCGGCCCGACCGAGGCATCTGCCGCTGCGGCACACGACACCGCACCGACGATGCAGAGCTCGGCACCGCCCTGGACCCCGACACGTACGACTACGCCGCCGCCGTCCTGTTCAACAACCACGCGGGCGACCTCTGGCAACGCTTCACCACCCGACTCCGCCGCGAACTGGCCGCCCGCGCCGGCCTCACCCAACGCGGCCTCAAGGAATCGGCCCGCCTCTCCTACAGCAAGGTCGGCGAGTTCCAGAAGCGCGGCGCCCTTCACTTCCACGCCGTGATCCGCATCGACGGACCACACGGGCCCGGAACGCCGCCGCCGTCCTGGGCAAGCGTCGACCTACTGACCGATGCGATCCACGCCGCCACCACGCACTCCTACACCTCGGTTACAACGCCGGCTGCCGGCGACCAACCCGCCCGGACCTTCCGCTGGGGCACACAGCTGGACGTACGGCCGGTCAAGGCATTCGGCGACGGCTCCGACATCACCGAACAGGCCGTCGCCTCCTACGTGGCGAAGTACGCGACCAAGGCCGCCGAGACCACCGGCACCCTCGACCGGCGCATCGGCGAACTCGCCGAGCTGGACCGCCACCAGGTCCCCGAACACACCCGCCGCCTGATCATCGCGTGCAAAAACCTGGACCCCCTCTACCCGGACCGCCGCCTCTGGGCCTGGGCCCACATGCTCGGCTTCCGCGGCCACTTCTCCTCCAAGTCCCGCCACTACTCGACCACCCTCGGCGAGCTCCGCGCGGCCCGCGCCGACTTCCGCGCCGCCCAGGAACGCAAAGCCCTCGGCCTCGAACTCCCGGAGCCGAACACCGTCCTCGTCCTGACCGACTGGCAGTACGTCGGCCATGGCCACACGCCCGGCGAGTCCGTCCTCGCCGCCACCATCGCCCGCGGCGTCCGCACCAACCGCGACGCCGCACGTGAAGCACGCGCCGAACTCGAAGCCAAAGAAGGAGACGACTGGAAATGACCGCCACCGTGGTCGAAAGGAAGTGGCACACCACCGCCGAAGTCGCGCAGATGCTCGGCTACGGCCTGTCCAAGACCAAGATGCTCGTGCTCACGGGCGAGATCCGCTCGATCAAGGACGGACGCAACCGCCGCATCCTGCCCCGCTGGGTCGACGAATACGTCGAACGCCTGGCCCGCGAAGCTGAACAGGAGTGGTCGGCATGAGCGGCAAGCGCGGCAACGGCGAAGGCTCCATCTACCCGTACAAGAACGGCTTCGCCGCCTACGTCTGGGTCACCACCCCCGACGGCAAGAAGAAGCGCAAGTACGTCTACGGCAAGACGCGGGAAGACGTACACGACAAGTGGATCAGGTTGCACGCTGAGGCGAAGAAAGGGCCCGTGGCGACGCGACACCGCACGCTCGGCGCCTTCCTCTCCTACTGGCTGGAGTCGATCGTAAAGCCCAACCTGGCTCCGCTCTCCTACGTCTCGTACGAGGGCTCCGTGCGGCTCTACATCGCCCCGCACCTCGGCTCGAAGCGGCTCGACAAGCTCACCGTGCGGGACGTGCGCGAGTGGCTGACCAAGCTCGCCACGATCTGCCAGTGCTGCGCCCAGGGGAAGGACGCCAAGCGCGCTCCCGGCCGCCGGCGTTGCTGCGCTGCTGGCGAGTGCTGTGAGGCGTACCCGTCTCGTCGGGTCGTTCAAGCTGCTCGTGATGCCCTACGGGCCGCGCTCACCCATGCGGTCACCGAAGAGGAGATCGGCAAGAACGTCGCCGCTCTGGTCAAGGTCCCCAAGCCGCGCCGCCGCCGCATCAAGCCTTGGTCCGCGGCTGAGGCCAGCCGATTTCTGGCAGACGCGGTGGCCCGGGAAGATCCGCTCTTCGCAGCCTGGGTGCTCGTGCTGTGTCTGGGGCTCCGTCGGGGCGAGGTGCTCGGACTGACGTGGAAGTCCGTCGACTTCGAGGCGGGTGTGCTCTACGTGGATCACCAGATCCAGCGGGCGGGGCGTCAGATCCTCCACCGCGAGACCAAGACGGAGGAGTCGGACGACTTCCTGCCGCTGCCGGCACTCTGCCTCAAGGCACTCCGGATGCGTCGCGCTCAGCAGATCGGCGACCGGAAGGCCGCCGGTGATCTCTGGCAGGGCAGTCACGACCTGATCTTCACGACGAAGTACGGCACCCCGATCGAGCCGGGCAACCTCACCCGCATGTTCGCTCTGCGTGCTCGCCGCGCCGGGCTCCGGGTCATCCCGCTGCGCAACACCCGGCACACGTGCAGTGCGCTGCTGGTCCTCCTGAAGGTGCACCCGAAAGTCGCACAGCGGATCCTGCGGCACTCGGCGATCGAGATCACGATGGATGTCTACGCCGAAGCGGACGATGGTGACGTACGCGAAGCTCTCGCGATGCTGTCCGCTGCCTTGGGCGGCGCCGGCTGACGTAGTTGCTGTACTTCACTGCTGTACGGCATGACAAAGCCCCCGTCCGGATTACCCGGCGGGGGCTTTGACCTGCTGTGCGCTCGGCAGGATTCGAACCTGCAACCTTCTGATCCGTAGTCAGATGCTCTATCCGTTAAGCTACGAGCGCTTGGCTTTCCGGCGGTTTTTCTTGCCGGTCGGCGTTGCGGGAACAACATTACATGACCTGCGGCGTCAGGCGAAATCCATTCCCCTCACCCGCTCTGACCTGCGGAAATGCGTGCGCGGCCGGGGTGGGGGGTTGATCCGGGGCCGGGGCGCCGGTCGATGATCCGGATGAAGTTGGGGCGGGGAGAGCCCTCTTCAGGGTGGCGCGGCGGGGCGGAGCCGGAGGCGCGTGTGACGGGGGCCACTGAGTGAGCCGCTGAGGGCGCCACTGCGGGGACCCACAAGGCCACCGCCGACGGCGCCACCAAGGACAGGGCCGAGAAAGATCCGGGGAAGGCCAGGGGTGATCCCTGAGAATCGGCCGGGGAGATTTCCGGGGGACTCGGTAGATCGCCTCTTCTCCTCGGGCTTCCCGAGCTCCGCGCCCGCCCCACCCGCGCCCGCCCCCACCGCGCTCGCCCCACGCCCATCCCGCGCTCGCCAAAAACTTTCAGGCCCCGGTCGAAGTGACCGGGGCCTGGAAGGTGAAGAGCGGAGGCGGAGGGATTTGAACCCTCGATCGGGGGTAAACCCGAAACCGCATTAGCAGTGCGGCGCCATAGACCGGACTAGGCGACGCCTCCACGCACCTCATGCGCGCAGGCGCGCTGTGGTGTGTGTCGATGATGGCACAGCTCCGAGGGCTGTCACCAATCGCCCCCTACGGTACTAGGCGCGCGGGCCACCCGGCAAAGACGTTCCTGCGGCGCAACGTCGGGGGCGGCGGCGCGTTAGGAGTGTGGGGCCGTGGCGACCGTCGTGTCGTGCGCCCCCGGCGTGTACGTACCGCGTACCGCCCCGCACTCGCCTCTCTGGAGCCTGTGATGTCGCACCGCCGGACGTCGTCCCCCTTCGCCGCCGCTGCCACCGCCGTCACCGCAGCCACCGCCGTACTGGCCCTGGTGGCGCCCGTCGCGTCGGCCGCCCCGATTCCGCTGCCCCACTACCGGTCCGGCGACGGCGTGACGGGCGCGGGTCACCACGGGCCGAACCCGAAGGGGAGGGAGGGCGGGGAGGGGCTGGGGCGTACCGGGGGGCGGCTCCAGCAGGGGGCGCTGGTCGGGTCGGATCTGGTGGTCGGGCGGGATGCGTATCGGGGGCGGCTGGCCTCGCCCGATGGGGAGCTGGCCTCGCACGGTGGGCGGCCGGGCGGGGTGGGTGGGCCGGTGCGTCGGCAGTCCTCCCCCCGGCGGGATAGCCGGGACGGTCGGGATGCCCGGCCCAGCCGGCACGTCGGACCGGTGGCACAGGGGGCGCCCCGGGACCACCTCATCGTTACCGTCCACCAGTCCGGGTCGGCCCGTACGGACGGGACCTTCGAGCTGTACTGCCACCCCGGGCACGGGACGCACCACCATGTGCGGCGGGCGTGCGCGAAGCTCGACTCGATGACGCGCTGGGGGAAGGACCCGTTCGCGCCGGTGCCGCAGCATGCGCAGTGCACGATGATCTACGGCGGTCCGGCGACCGCGCATGTCACCGGGACGTGGGCGGGGCGGCCCGTCAACGCAGATTTCCGACGCACCAACGGGTGTGAGATCGGACGCTGGAGCCGCTTCGAACCTCTGCTCCCGAGGACCAGTTCGTGACCCGTTTCGTGCCGCAGTAGCGTCCCAGGTCAGGACGAGGGTCACATGTCGGGCGTGCGGCGAGTCGCACGGCGCCGCGGCATAACCTCCCCGTCATCCGCCTCCGCGTCGCGCGCGAGTGCCCGTAGACTCCATCCCAGCGTCCGCCGCGGCGGGCCCGGCACGGTGCGGTAACAGGAGGGAAGCGACTCGTGAGCAGCAGGCCATCCCGAGGCGCTGCTCGCCTCGCAGCCATACTCGACGCCCTCCCCGACGCGCTGTTGCTCGTCAACTGCAACGGCACGGTCGTCAACGCCAACACCATCGCGCTGGAGACCTTCGAGGCGCCGGGCACGGCCCTGGTCGGCCGCGGTCTGCTGGACCTGCTGCCGGACTTCGACTCCAAGCGGATCCCGGGCTCGATGCGGCGCCGGGACGAGGAGGTCGCGGGGCAGCGGACGAAGCCGACGCGGATGGTCGCGCGGCGGACGGACGGCACCGAGATGCTGGTCGAGGTGACCAGCGCGAATCTTGAGGACGGCCGGACCCCGTACGAGTCCGCCTTCGAGGCCGCCTACGCCGATCACCGCAACGGCTACACCGGCGACGAGCTGTTGATGCTCGTCGTACGGGACCTGAGCGGCACGCTGGACACCGAGGCCGAGCTGGCGCGCCAGCAGCGGCAGACCGAGATGATCCTGCGGGCCGCGGCCGAGGGTGTGGTCGGGGTCGATTCCGAGGGCAAAGTCGTCCTGGTCAACCCGTCGGCGGCGCAGATCCTCGGGTACCGGGCGAGTGAGCTGGGCGGGAAGGAGCTGCATCCGCTCATCCACCACTCGCGGGCGGACGGGTCGGCGCTGTCCTGGGAGGACACGCCGCTGGCCGACACGCTCAAGTCGGGGCGCAAGCACCGGGTCCGCGGGCAGGTGCTGTGGTCGAAGGACGGGCGTGCGGTGGCCGTGGACCTGACCACGGCGCCGGTGCGGGACGGCGATCAGCTGGTCGGCGCGGTGATGACCTTCACCGACCGGCGGCCCTTCGACGCGTTGGCGGCGCGGCACGCCCAGTTGCTGGCCGTACTGGAACAGGCGCTGCGCGGCCCGCTGGAGGAGCTGAAGGGCGAGCTGGGCACGCTGGCGTCGGATCCGGCCGGCCAGCTGTGGCCGGAGGCGAACCAGATCCTGCACCACCTCGCGGCCGGCCACGCCCGGATGACGACGCTGGTGGACAACGTCCTGAGCTACCAGCGGCTGGACGCGGGCCAGGAAAAGCTGAACCGCGCGAAGGTGTCGCTGGACGGTGTGGTCGCCGCGGGCGTGGAGGGCGCGATCGAGCTGATCGGGCCGGGCCGGGCGCAGTTCGCGGTGCACGCCCCGCCGATAGAGGCGGTGGTGGACGCGGAGCGGCTCGCGCAGGCGCTGTCGCATCTGATCGCGGATGTCGCGGGCGTGGACTCGACGGGGCGGATGCCGGTCGGGGACGGCGCCGTGGGGCCCGGCGGGCGTACCGCGGTCCCCGGGGACTCGACGATCGTGGTGGCGGCGGCCAAGCGCGGCGAGGTCGTACGGATCGAGGTGCGCGGGCCGTTCGGCGGCGGCGACCCGGTCCACGAGCCGCTGGTGCGCGGGATCGTGCGGCAGCACGGCGGGCTGCTGCAGACCCACGAGGTGCCGGGCAGCGGGCCCGGTGCGGGCGGCAGCGCCTATGTGCTGGAGCTGCCGGTGGGGATCGACGACGGGGACGGCGCGGGGCCGTCGGACGGTGCCGCGGAGGACGGTACGGCGGAGGTGCCGGTCGGCAACGAGACGACGGTGATGCCGGTTCCGACCGCGCGGGCCCGGGGTACGCAGGGCGACGCGGCGGCCGAGGACGCTACGGGCCAGGGGCCCGCGGCGGGTGACGGCGGTACCGGTGGGGCCGGTGAGTCGCTCGGTGCCGGTGTGGAGCAGGGGGCGGCGGTGCCGGCGCAGGCCGGTGGCGCGCAGCCGACCGGACGCCGGCGGGCCCGGCGCCCTGAGCAGGGTGCGCCCGAGGGCGAGCCGGGTGCGGCTGCCGAGGGCGAGGGCCCGGGGCTGCCGGAGGGGGCCGAGGCCGTGCCTCCTACGGGGCGGCGGCGGGCCCGGCAGGGCGGCACGGAGGGCGGCGGGCTGCCCGCGCTGACTTCGGGTGCGGCCCCGGCCGCCGGTCAGCAGCCGGGGCAGGCGCCGGCTGCCGGACCGGACCGTGCCGCGACCGCCGGGCCGGGCGCCGTGGCCGGGTCGTCGGCTGCCGTGCCCGCGCGTCCGCAGATTCCGGGACAGGTTTCGGCGCCCGCCCAGCCGCAGGGGCTGGGTCCCGTCCAGTCGGCCGGGCGGCGGGCCCGCCGGGCGCTGGCCGAGGCGCCGGAGCGCACCGCGCAGGGCGAGCGGGACCGGGCGTCCGCTGCCACGGGTGCCGCCCAGCAGGCCGGTCCGCGGACGGCGTTCGCGCTGCCGCCGGCCGCGGCGGACCGGACCCCGCAGCCGGCGCCGTCGGGGCTGCCCGCGCTGCCGGCGGTCGCCGATCAGCTGCCCGCGCAGGCGGTCGGCCCGCAGGAGGCCGCCGGTACGGGCCGGCGCCGGGCACGTCGGCCGGTGGCCGGCGGTCCGGAGGCCCCACCGCCCGGCGAGCAGCCGGAGTACGCCCTGGAGGCCGCCGCCGGGGCCGCCGACTCACCTGAAGAACAAGGCGATTGGGACGAGCCGACCGGCCGCCGCCGGGCCCGCCGGGCGGCCGCCGAGGAGCGCGCGGCGGCCGCGATGGCCGATTCCGAGTCGTCCGGGACGTTCGTGGCCGGGCCGGAGGGGCTGGTGGCCCAGCCCGCCGAGTCCCCGGAGCCGGTCGGTCCGGCCGGCGCGACCGGGGCCGGTCCGGCGCCCGGTATCGCGCCCGTGCCGGGCGGGGAGGCACCCGCCGGGCCCGAGGTGCCGCCCGCACCGACCGGCCGCCGTCGCGGCCGCCCCAGCCCCGCGGAGGAGGCGGCCGCGGCGCCCGTACCCGCGCAGGGCGGGCCGGGCGGCCACCCGCACCGTCAGCCGCTCCCGCCGAGCTCCGAGGACGAGGCCGCGGCCCAGGGGCGGGCGTTCAGCGTGCGCACACTCGGGCAGGGCGTGCCGTTCGCCCAGCAGATCGCCGGGCAGCAGCGGCCGTTGCCGCCCGGCAGCACCCCGCCCGGCGGTACGTCCGCGGGCTCGGGGCGGCGCCGTAAGCTCGCCGCGCCGCCGCAGGACGGTGAGCGCGCGGCGGCCGCCGGGGCGGTGGCGGACGGGACCGGGCCGCGGCCCGGTCCGCAGCCGGCCGCGCCGCAGGACCGTACGCCGGCGGCCGGGCAGCCAGGGCCTGCGCCCGCGGCGCAGCCGCAGCCGCAGCCGCATCTGATGGACGCCAGTGAGGGGCGGGCCTTCGCGATCTCCGCGCCCGACGAGGGCAGCGAGGGTCCCGAGCCGCTGGACGGGCCGAACGGCGCCATAGAGGTGATGGCACGTCAGCCGTTGCCGATGGACGACGAGTTGCCGCCGGAGCCGCTGGACAATCCGCGCCGGCTGCTGGTCTGGCCGGCGCCGGACGTCGCCACCCAGCAGGCGCTCAGCGACCGCGGCTACCGACCGGTGATCGTCAACTCCCGTGAGGAGGTCGACGCGCAGATCGCGGCGTACCCCGCGGCGCTCTTCGTCGACCCGCTGACCGGGCCGATCACCCGTACCGCGTTGCAGTCGCTGCGCCAGGCGGCGGGCGCGGCCGAGGTTCCGGTGCTGGTGACGGCCGGTCTGGGGCAGGCGACCCGGGAGGCCGCCTACGGGGCGGACCCGGCGGTGCTGCTCAAGGCGCTGGCGCCGCGGGACAGCGAGAACCACCCGCCGCGGGTGCTGCTGATCGAGCAGAACGACGCCATCGCCGGGGCGCTGATCACTTCGCTGGAGCGGCGCGGGATGCAGGTCGCGCGGGCCGATGCGGACGCCGACGCGGTGACCCTGGCGACGCAGATGCGTCCGAACCTCGTCGTGATGGACCTGATGCAGGTGCGTCGCCGGCGGGCCGGCATCGTCGACTGGCTGCGTGCGAACGGGCTGCTCGACCACACACCGCTGGTCGTCTACACCTCCGCCGACATGGATCCGGCACAGCTGCCGCGGCTGGCGGCCGGCGAGACGGTGCTCTTCCTGGCGGAGCGTTCGACGAGCGCCGAGGTGCAGTCGCGGATCGTCGATCTGCTGGCCAAGATCGGTACGAACTAGGGCGCGTATCGAGTCGTGATCAATCTGTGTGATGTGCCTTCGTGGCACGGCCTGGTCCGGTAGACCGTCGTATGTGACGCGAGTACAACT
>NZ_JBFACE010000072.1:0-21459 GCF_040640655.1 Streptomyces sp. NPDC021749
GTGAACGGGGCTATCCAGGAGGGCTCCGACGCCGTGATCACACCAGACACACCATGATCATCTCACCCGTGACCAGCAGTTACGGGACAGCCCTTAGCTGCCCTCTTCCCAACAGTTTCTCGTAGCTGCGCTTTCGGGATCCGCTCCCCCGGCCACCAGGACCTGTGGTGATACTCCCTGACTCAATCCTGCTGCGATTGCGGCTTGAAGCTGTACAACCTTGCAGCGCGGTGACAGGCATCACACGAGTCTGCATCCCGGAATGTCGGTTCCGCTCCATGGATTCCGTTTCGCGGAGGTACCCAGACAAACCCTCCGGCATATACGTTCCGCCCACAACTTCTTCATGAAATCTTCATTCTTGTGGTCGGGGGATGCCCGGATGTCTGGCTTAGTGCGTCGCAGACGCTTACATCGAGTGCTGTCGGCTGGGATAGCTGGGCTGCTGTCGGCAAGTCTGTTGCCGGCGGTCCTCGCACCGCCCGCCTGGGCCGCGTCTCACCCGTCGACGGCCTCTACCAAAGCCGTCACCTCGACAGACAAGTCGGATACTGAAGCACCCACCGAAGACACCGCTCTGGAGCAGGCCAAACGCACCGGTCGGGAGGTCGAAGTCACCTCCCTGCGGGGGGAGGCGGCTGATGTCGTGGCCACTCCGGAGGGCAAGCTCCAGGCCCGCCAGTACCTCCGACCGGTCCGCACCCGGGTCTCAGGACAGTGGCAGGACATCGACACCGACCTGGCCAAGCGGAGCGATGGGATGGTGGCGCCGAAGGCGGCAGCCGTAGGCCTGGCGTTCTCCGGCGGCGGCGACAAGCCGCTGGTGACGCTGCGCAAGGCGGGTCGCCAACTGGCGCTGTCCTGGCCACGATCCCTGCCGGCTCCGGTGCTGGACGGCGCACAGGCCACATACCGGGACGTGCTGCCCGGTGTGGACCTGCGGATGGGGGCGCAGGTCGACGGCTTCACCCAGCTTCTTGTCGTCAAGTCCACTCAGGCTGCTGCGAGTTCAGAGCTGGCGCAGCTGCGGCTGAAGCTTGCGGCCGACGGCATGGACGTGAAGGAGACGTCGACCGGTGGTTTGGAGGCGCTCGACAAGGGCGCAGGCTCTGCGGTGTTCGAGGCGCCCACCCCGTTGATGTGGGATTCCAGCACGGGTGGGCAGAGCGCCACTGCTCGCAAGGACCCGAAGTCCGCGCCGACCGAAGGGAAGACCTCCCGGGCGGCAGAGGGCGGTGCTGAGGGTGATGAGCCGTCGGCCGGCGAGTCGGGCAAGCTCGCGCCTGTGGGGGTGGACGTTCCGTCCGGTCAGGACCAGGTCGTCCTCAAGCCGGACGCCGAGGTCCTGAAGGGCAAGGACACTGTCTACCCGGTCTTCATCGACCCACAGTGGTCCACCTCTCGGGCGACCTCGTGGACGATGGCATCGAAGTACTGGGCGTCCTCCCCGCAATGGAAGTTCAACGGCGACCATGACGCGGGGATGGGGTACTGCGACTGGAACCACTGCCAGCCCGAGGACACCAAGCGGCTCTTCTACCAGATTCCCACGACGGCATTCGCCGGAAAGTGGGTGAAATCGGCGGAGTTCGTGGTGCGCAACACCTGGTCCGCTTCCTGCAGCAAGAAGGAGGTGGAGCTGTGGCGGACCAAGCCCATCTCGTCCTCGACGACCTGGAACTCCCAGAATGAATCGGGCTTCTGGCAGAAGAAGCTGGCCTCGAACAGCTTCGCCTATGGTTACGAGGGTTGCGCGGCCAAGGACGCCGAGTTCGACGTGTTGTCCGCCGCCAGGGAAGCGGCGGGCAACAGGTGGCCGACGCTGACCTTCGGGTTGAAGGCCGGTAGTGAGAGCGACGCTCTGGCGTGGAAGCGGTTCTCGGACAAGGCGTTTTTGCGTGTGGAGTACAACCGGCCGCCGCCGCAGGTGAAGCCGTCCCAGCTGACGATGGAGTACGGCGGAATCTGCAAGAAATCCGGCGCGCCTGCCCGGATCCGTACCCGGGGAAAGCTTTATGCCAGCAACATCACCGACCCGGACAAGGACCGAGTCCGGGTCGAGTTCCAGGCCAGCTGGGATGCCGGTGACGGCAAGGGCACCCTCGCCCGGTGGAAGTCGGGACTGACGACGGCGAAGAAGTCCGGCGCCGACTTCGCCATCAGCCTGCCCACCTCCATTCTGGCGAACAAGACGGTGAGCTGGGCGGTGCGGACCTACGACGGCGCACAGTACTCGCCGTGGTCGTTCAGCGGGTCCGCCGAGGCGTGCTACTTCGTCCTCGACACCCAGGTGCCCGCGGCCCCCACGATTGGCTCAGGGGAGTATCCCTCCTCCGATCCCGACAATCCTGACGATCCTTGGTACGACGGGGTGGGCCAGTACGGCACCTTCACCGTGGCGGACAGCCACCGGGACGTGAACCGCTACAGATACGGAATCAACGGCGACCCGTCCGACAAGAACACAGTGACCACGACCGGCGGGGCGGCACGGAACATCCCCGTCCTGCCGGAGAAGGCCGGGCTGAACTTCGTGACCGTCCAGGCCTTCGACGCCGCCGGCAACGGTAGCGAGATCCGCACCTACCAGTTCCGGGTCAAGGCCGGGCAGCCCGAACGCGCCACCTGGCAGTTCGACGAAGGTGCCGACGCCGCCGAGGCGAAAGGCTCTACCCCGGCCCGGACCGCGGACCTCCACGGCGGCGCCACACCAGGCGCGGAGGGAGTGGCTGGCACTGCCCTGTCCTTCAACGGCACCGACGGCTACGCGGCCACCGACGTCCCCGTCGTCGACACGTCCCGCGGCTTCTCCGTCTCAGCCTGGGTCCGCCCTAACCAGATCCCCGAACACCCTGCCATCGTCGCCACCCAGCCGGGCAACAACCGGCCAGGCTTCGAGCTGTACTACTCCTCCGACCTCAAGCGGTGGGTGTTCAACCAGTACACCTCCGACAGCCCCGACGCCTCCATCGCCCGCGCGATGGCACCCCAGCCAGGCGGTGTCACCGCCAACGAATGGACCCATCTGGTCGGTGTCTACGACAGCAGCGCCAAGGGGCTGCAGCTCTACGTCGACGGCAAGCTCGCCGGTCAGACTCCGTATGCCGATGCCTGGAACGCGCGGCGCGGCCTTCAGTTGGGCGCCGGTTCCTACGGCGGTGCGCCGGGTTCTTTCTTCCCCGGGTCCATCGACGAGGTGGAGATCTTCGATAAGCCGGTCTCCGCCGGCGAGGTGACCCGGTTGTACGGCAAGGAGCGGATCCTTGGTCCCGGGCGGCCTGCCCGTGCGGTCTTCCCGCTTGATGAGAAGGCCGAGGCGAAGCAGGTCAGCGGTCATGGGGATGTCATGCCGGCCGTGCTTCATGGCGGTGCCGAACCGGGCAAGGCAGAGGTGGCGGGCAACGCCGTGACCTTGGACGGCAAGGACGACTACGCCTCGGTGGACGCCCCGCACTTCAACACTGAACGCTCCTATGCGGTCACCGCATGGGCCCGGGTCACCGACGCCGCACGCAACCAGACAGTCGTCGCGCAGGACGGCGGCTTCCTCAGTGCCTTCTACCTCTCCTACGAAGCCTCCGGTGGCGTGTGGAGTGCCCGTCTGGCCACCAAGGACGCCGCCGACGGCAGCCTCAGCCAACAGCGCGTCGCCTCGAAGCAGAAGGCGAGCATCGGCAAGTGGGTGCACCTGGCGGCGGTGCACGACACGGTGGACAACACCGTGAGTCTGTATGTCAACGGCATCCTGCAGGGCAGCACCAACGCTGCGCAGGCCTGGTACGGCGACGGCGCCCTGCAGATCGGCCGAGCCCTGTACCGAGGTGCTTACACCGACTACTTCGCCGGTCAGATCGATGACGTTCGTGTCTTCGACCGCCCGGTCTCCGAGGGCGAGATCCACCAGCTCGTCCAGCGACGACCGGTCCTGACCGGCCGCTGGCAGTTCGACCAGGCATCCGACCCCGGAGCCAACTCCGTATCGAGGGGGCCGGCCATGACGCTGGGCGGCGGGGCGAAGCAGGTTTTCGGTGGAGGGTTCCTGGGGGAGGGAGGACTGGTGCTGGACGGCGCACAGAACTACGCCTCCAGCTCGATCCCTCTCGACACGAGCGAGAGCTTCACCGTGACCGCATGGGCGCAGGCGGCGTCGATACCCACTCGCCCGGCGGCACTGGTGAGCGCTGAGGCAACCAATGCCAGCGGTTTCGCCATGGGGTTCGCGCCGAACCCTACGAAGACAGGTGACGGGGTCTGGCAGGCGGTCACTGCCCGGTCCGACACGAGCGATACCGACTACGACTGGGCGGGCAACGCACAGCCCATGAACAGCGTGACGGACTGGAACCACATCGCGATCGTCTACGACGGCTTCGCCCGGCAGCTGCGTATCTACGTCAACGGTGAACTCGGTGAAGCCGCCTGCCTGGACGCGGACGGCGACGGCCAGGCCGACGATACGCAGTGCACCGAAGTGGTGCCTTGGGCTGAGGACGTCATCTCCATCAAGGCACTGAAATCTCTGCAGATTGGTCGGGCGAAGGGCCGCGACGCCTTCCGGGACTACTGGCCCGGCGCGATAGACGACGTATGGACCTTCCAGGGCGCGCTCACCGATGAACAGATCGGCCGCCTGGCGGGTGAGTGGGACGAGCTGCCCACCGAGGTACCGAACGTGCCCGATGCGGGCTGATCGCATGGCGGGCGGTCTCGGACCGCCTGCCACACACCAGCGCACTTTTCTTCCGGAGTGGAACACCACGGTGCCGACGGCACCGATCGGTGAGCAGCAAGGGGTGGGACAGAAGTGAACGGCATGCTTGGTCTTGTCAGACGCGCGCGGCTGCGGCGCAGTCTCGGCGTGGGCGTCTCCATGGTGCTCGCTGGCTCCCTGCTGTCGGTTCTGCCGTCAGCGGCACAACCCGCTGCGGCATCTGGAGCGGCGGCAGCGCGTGCGGACGTCGGCAAAGCCGTCGCCGGCACCTACGGTGTACGGGTCAAGCCCCGGAAGCTGCCTACCGGTCCGCGCATCCCCAGGGAGCATCCCAAGAGCGACTGGCCCAAGGCGGCCAAGGCAACCCTTCACCTCGCACAACCCGGCGCCGCATTCAGGCCCTCGGTGACAGGCGGGAAGGACGAGGGCCTGCCCCTCACCCTCGCACCCGCCGAATCCCGGTCGCGAAGGTCGGCCAAGGCCCACGGGGCACATCGAGGCGCAACGGCGGGCGCGGTGCCGGGCTCGGTGACCGCGCACGTCCTTGGCCAGCAGCACAGTCGCCGGGCCGGTATCGACGGGGTGCTGTTCACCCTGCAGCCCGCCGACGGCTCCACCGTGGCTGCCGGGCAGCAGCCCGGCCCCTTACGTGTGGGCGTGGACTACGGCGACTTCGCCGGGGCCTTCGGCGGCAACTACGCCTCCCGGCTGCGCCTGGTCGAACTCCCCGCCTGCGCGGCGACCACTCCGGACAAGGCCGCGTGCCGCACCGCGAAACCACTGGCCACCAGCAACGACACCGAGAAGCACACCCTGACCGCGTCATCGGTGCCGCTGCGCGCGAACGGGCCCACCGTCCTCGCCGCGGTCGGTGACGACAAAAGCGTCAAGGGCGACTACAAAGCCACCAGCCTCTCGCCCTCCGCGACCTGGAACACCAACCTCAACACCGGCGACTTCACCTGGTCCTACGACATGCCCGTCCCCGAGGTCCCCGGCGGCCTGAAGCCGAGCGTGGGCCTGTCGTACTCCTCCGGCGCCATCGACGGCCGCACCGGCAACAGCAACAACCAGGGCTCCTGGGTCGGTGACGGCTTCGAGCTGTGGCCCGGCTACATCGAGCGCCGCTACAAGCCCTGCTCCGACGACGGGGTGAAGCACGCCGACGGCAACAAGCCGGGTGACCTGTGCTGGGGTTACGACAACGCCTTCATCTCCTTCAACGGCAAGGCCGGCGAACTCGTCCCCGCCGGCAAGGACACCTGGAAGCTCCAGAACGACGACGGCACGAAGATCAAGCACCTGACGTCGTCGGCGCGGGACAACGGCGACAACGACAACGAGTACTGGGAGCTGACCAACCCCTCCGGGACCCGCTTCTACTTCGGTTACCACAAGCTGCCCGGCTGGGCCGCCGGCAAGGACACCACCGACTCCACCTGGACCGCACCGGTCTTCGGCAACAACAGCGGCGAGGACTGCCACAAGGACGCCTTCAAGGACTCCTGGTGCCAGCAGGCCTGGCGCTGGAACCTCGACTACGTCGTCGACCCGCACGGCAACGCCATCGCCTACTACTACGACAAGGAAACCAACTCCTACGGCCGCGACCTGAACAAGGACGACGACACCCCTTACGTACGCGGCGGCTATCTCAAGCGCATCGAATACGGCCGCTCGTCCAGCGACCTGTACGCGGGCAAGCCACTGGCCCAGGTCTCCTTCACCAACGCCGAACGCTGCCTGCCCCAGACCGGGGTCACCTGCGCCGCCGACACCATCGACGCAAAGAGCTTCTACTGGTACGACACCCCTTGGGACCTGAACTGCAAGGCCGACGCCACCTGCGACCAGGGACGCTTCTCGCCCACCTTCTGGACGCGTAAGCGGCTCACAGGGGTGACGACCGAGGTCCTCAAGGACGGCGCCCTGACCAAAGTCGACTCCTGGTCGCTGGCACACCGCTGGGGCAAGGCCGACGTCGACTACCAGCTGGAACTGGAATCCATCCAGCACACCGGCCACACCGACACCGCACCCCTGACCCTGCCGAAGACCACCTTCGCCTACACCCAACTCGCCAACCGCCTCGACAAGACCGGCGACGGCTACGCCCCCTACATCAAGGACCGCCTGTCGACCGTCGACGACGAATACGGCGGCCGGACCGACGTCAACTACTCGGACCCCGCCTGCTCCTTCGGCAGCCTGCCGACGCCGGAGTCCAACACCACACGGTGTTTCCCGCAGTTCATCGGCGGCAGCTCCAGCGACGACATGGACAAGGAGTGGTTCAACAAATACGTCGTCACCTCCGTCACGACGTCCGACCGCACCGGCGGGGCCCCGGACCAGGTCACCCGCTACAGCTACCTCGGGGACGCGGCCTGGCACTACGACGATGACGACGGGCTGACCAAGGAGAAGTTCAAGACCTGGTCCCAGTGGCGCGGCTACGGCCACGTCCGCGTCCAGACCGGCGGCCAGGGCACCGCCGCCGACGCCATGAAGACGCAAGAAGACAGCTACTTCCTGCGCGGCATGGACGGCGACCGCAAGAGCGCCGGCGGCGGTGCCAAGGACGTCAAGGTCACCCTGGACGACGGCGAGGGAGAGCCGCTGACCGACGATGCCTCGGCGGCCGGCTTCCCTTACAAGACCGCAACCTACTCGGCGCCCGGTGGGAAGGTCCTTGCCAAGACCGTCAGCCGGCCTTGGCACCACGAGACCGCCAAGAAGGTCCGTGACTGGGGCACCGTGACCGCGCACTTCACCGGCACCGCCAGCACCCGCACCTGGATCTCCCTCGATGACGGGGCCGGTGCGAAGTGGCGCACGACCACCACCGCGTCCACCTTCGACACCGTTGCCGGCCGGGTCACCGAGGTCAGCGACCGCGGCGACGACGCCACCACGGATGACGACCGGTGCACCCGTACCGCCTACGCCACCAACACCGACAAGAACGTCCTCACCCTGCCCGCGCGCGTCGAGACCGTCGCCACCGAATGCGGCACCAGCCCGGACCGGTCCAAGGACGTCATCTCCGACGCCCGCACCGCCTACGACGGCGGCGGTTACGGCGCCGCGCCCACCAAGGGCGATGCCACCGCGGTGGCCAAGCTCAAGAAGCACGACGGCACCACGGCCACCTACCTGGAGACCGGCACCACCTACGACGGCTACGGCCGCCCGGAAAAGGTCACCGACCTCACGGCCAACGTCACCGCCATCGGCGACAGTGCCCCCACCCGCACCGCTCGCACCGACGGCCGCACCACCACCACGGTCTACACCCCCGCCACCGGCATCCCGGCCAAGACCGTCGTCACCACACCGCCCGCCAACCCCAAGGACGCCACGACCGCCCAGACCACCACCAGCGAACTCGACCCGCTGCGGGGCCAGCCCACGGCCACCGTCGACACCAACGGCAAGCGCACCACGCTGAAGTACGACGCGCTGGGCCGCTCGGTGAAGGTGTGGCTGCCCGACCGCGGCTCCCTGCCCACCTACCAGTTCGCCTACCTGGTCGAGGAGGGCAAGCCGGCGGCTGTCGCCACCTACACCCTCAACCCCAGCGCCCAGTCGCAGACGGTCTCCTACACCCTCTACGACGGCTACCTGCGCGCACGCCAGACCCAGGCCCCCGGCCCGGACGGCGGGCGGCTGATCAGCGACACGTTCTACGACGAACGCGGCCTGGTGGCGAAGTCCTTCGCTCAGTACTACGCGCTGAAGAAGCCGGAGCGCGAGCTGTTCAAGCCCGCCGATGCCCTCAGCGTCGAGACCCAGACCTGGAAGACGTACGACGGTCTGGGCCGGGAGATCGAGAGCCGGGATGTCGCCGGCAACGGGGAGGGCGGCAAGGTCCTGGCGGTCACCACATCCCTCTACGGCGGTGACCGCACCACCGTCATCCCGCCCGAGGGCGGCATCGCCACCACCACGGTGACCGACGCGCGCGGTCAGACCACCCAGCTCCTGCAGCACCACACGCGCGCCGCCGATGCGCCGGCCGAGACCACCCGCTACACCTACACCCCGGCCGGCAAACTCGACAGCGTCACCGACCCCGCCGGCAACACCTGGGCCTACCAGTACGACCAGCTCGGCAACCAGACCTGGTCCAAAGACCCCGACAAGGGCGTCACCAAGACCACGTTCGACGACCGCAGCCAGCAGACCACCAGCGAAGACGCAGGCGGCGCCGTACTGGCCACCGTCTACGACGGCCTGGGCCGCAAGACCGAACTGCACGACAAAACACCCGACGGCCCGCTGCGCGCCAAGTGGGTCTACGACACCCTCGCCGGCGCGAAGGGCCAGCTCGCCGAATCCACCCGCTACCTGGACGGCAAGGCCTACACCACCAAGATCACCCAGTACGACACGCTCTACCGGCCGCAGCGCACCGCCACCGTCATCCCCGACTCCGAGGGCAAACTGGCCGGCACCTACCAAGCCAGCACGTCGTACTACGGCAACGGCCTTCCGAAGGCGCGCAGCTTCTCCGCCATGGGGGCCCTCGTCGGCAAGGGCTGGAACTACACCTACGCCGACGACACCATGCGGATGACCACCGTCTACGGCACCGGCATCCGCTCCGATGCCACCTACACCCTCACCGGCAAGCCCCTGACCTACCGGATCGTCGGCAGCGGAAAGCCCACCCAGGTCACCAACACCTACGAGTGGGGCACCCAGCGCCTGTCCAACTCCCGCGTCGACCGCCAGGACATCGCCGGCGTCGACCAGTCCGCCACCTACGGCTACGACCCCGCCGGCAATGTCACCTCCCTCTCGGATGTCTCACGCTCCGGCACCGACACCCAGTGCTTCACCTACGACTACCTACGTCGCCTGACCGAAGCCTGGAGTCAGGACGCAAAGACCTGCGCCGACAAGGCCGCCGGCAACCTGATCGCCGGCCCGGCCCCCTACTGGCAGTCCTACGGCTACGACACCGCCGGCAACCGCACCACCCTCACCCAGCACGACCCAGGCGGTAACACGGCCAAGAACACCAAAACCACCTACACCTACCCCAAGCCCGGAACCCCCCAGCCCCACACCCTCACCTCCCTCGACACCACCGGCCCCACAGGTACCAGCACCTCCGCCTACGGCTACGACAACGTCGGCAACACCACCACCCGCACCCTGAACGGCGACAAACAAACCCTCACCTGGGACGTCGAAGGCCACCTCGCCAAGGTCACCCAACCCACCGGCGACACAGGCACCAAAACCACCAGCTACGTCTACGACGCCGACGGCAACCGCCTGATCACCCACACCGACGACCGCACCACCCTCACCCTCGGCGACCACACCGAAGTCACCCTCGACAAAGGCGCCGACAAACCCAAAGCCACCCGCTACATCCCCCTGGGCAGCGGCCACCAAGCCGTCCTGGCCGACGACGGCACCTACACCCTCACCCTCGCCGACCACCACGGCACCGGCCAACTCGCCATCAACGCCACCAACCAAACCCTCACCCAACGCCGCCACCTCCCCTTCGGCGGCCCCCGCGGCACCAAACCCGCCCACTGGCCCGGCACCAAGGGCTACGTCGGCGGCACCAACGACACCGACGACACCGGCCTGACCCACCTCGGCGCCCGCGAATACGACCCCGATACCGGCCGCTTCCTCACCGCCGACCCCGTCCTGGACCCGGCCGACCCCCAACAAATCAACGGCTACACCTACAGCAACAACAACCCGCCCACCTTCAGCGACCCCACCGGCCAGCTCTTCGCCGACCCCGACGGCTCCGGACGCGGCACCGGCGTCGTCCACAACCGCCACGGCGGCATGCGCCTCTCCGGCTCCAACGACTACATCCCCGGCCCCGGCGCCTGCATCCAGCCCTACTGTGGCGGATACTCGGAAGAACGGCGCGGCAGCATCGGCAGCAGGGCCAGCGCCGCCTACCGGTCGGGACTTCCAGGAATTTCGAACATCAACCCACTTGACCCGTCTGAGCCACAGATCATTGCCCTGTGGGCTCTTGGGGCAGCACCCTCGGCGTGGCAGTTCTGGGAAGGCGACAGGTTCACCAAGGACGTCAAGAACATGGACTGGATATGGATCGTCAAGTCCATGCTGGCAAACCTCAAGGGGAAGTCAGTGGGAGACGAGGCCGACACGGAAGAAATTAGCTATCACGCTACCTACGCCGCAGACTTGTACCACCTTCCCGTATGGGCACTCCCCGCATTTGACGCCATCCGATTCACCGACCGAGCCGCGGGCATGGAATCGGCTGGCCCAGCCGCAGCCCAGGCGATACTCGGCTCCTACAGGCTTCACGCCCGCTTCGATTCCTATGACCCGAAGACGAAGACTGCAGGCATACAGTTCACCCTCAACAACCCGATGACCCGCGCTTCAGCAACACGTGACGCCAGTGCAGCCGGATACCAGAAGGGAGAAAGCAACCCCCTGATGGCAAAGATCTCAGAGATGGGCCTGGATTTCGCTCCACGCGGACAGAAAGACGCAGCCATGACGGTCCGCTGGCGAGATCAGATCAAGATGACATACCCGCTGAAGACCAAGTGAACTCACCCGATTCCCAGCCAGAACACTGGTTTCCCATCTCGACCGAAAGTCGAAAAACTGCAATGCACTTCAGAAGAATCGCCTCACTGGGACTCGCGCCACTCGCCCTCTTGATAACTTCATGCGCGACGGCGTACGAGCCACTGCCGCCAGCACCCCACTTCACGGCAAGTGCCCTGACAGGCGAATGGCATGGCCCTGAAGGCGCCCGCTTCTCCTTGAGCAAGGCAGGCGAGCTCACAGCAGTACGACTTCGGGGCCAGGAAACGGACTTCGATGACCACTGGAGCCTCTCCGGCAAGGGGACATGGGAGGTGCTCGATTCCTACAAAGGCGGCCGCACCGTAGCTGACGGGAATATGGTGAAACTAACCATTAAGAACGGGAAGTCGAGCGCCGCGAAGGTCGGGCAGGAACAGATAGAGGGGTCCAATGCATCCTCAACAGAAGAGAAAAAGGCGCCAGCCACCTACACCTGGTTTGTGAGCGTCAAGAAGGAAGGTAAGAAACTGCGCCTCTATTACGTAGTCGGCGACCCGGATTCACGATGGCTCTGTCAGTTCACACACCCATAACATCACCACGACGCACCTACCGGATGCCCCCTCGCAGATTCCGCACGTTTCGGAGCTAACCTGCGTTGCCACGGTTCCGAGGAGCCGAGTTGGTGGGACCGGTTATTCGGTTCTTTCAGATCGGTCTCAAGCATCTGGTCCCATAACGTTGGTGCCGTGCGGGCCCGTGTGGAATTCGTTAAACGTCTCAAACCCGACCGATTCAGTGGAGGGGCCATTCAGTGGCAAAATTTAGCCCCGCCGAGCTGTGCTTGGCGGGGTGATCTGGGTCTGACGGAAGGAGTTGACGGCAACGTCAGCGGACGAGGCTGGAGTAGGGCTATGAGTTCTCGCCGTTGCTGTTGCCCGGCTCGGTGGTTTCCCCGCTGCCGATTGCGGTGCTGAGGAGGTCGATGGCGTCTCGCCGGAGAGCACCACCACGTTTAACCAGAGTAGGCAATATGCCTGATCGCTTCATCGTGTACGGTTTCCAAAGTGATGACCTCAGCGACGCTGAACGACTGATCGCCGAATCTCTAGGAATACAGTTCACTGCACGGGAGAGCTCTTTCAGGGGAGGAAAATACCTCATCTATCGCGGGCCCGATCGTCTCGAGATCACCATTGAGTCGAACTTCGCCGACGATGAAGGTGTCCTCTCCGTTCCTGAATTTACCCGATGCTTGACGCTCATCTTCGTCGGCCACGCAACCTCAGAAGTAGAGAACCGACTGAACAGTGTGGGTGAGATTGCAATACTCCGCACTGAGTTGGTTGAGTAGCCGTGCCGCCCTCCTCGTGAAATCCGGTACCTACCCAGTGGCGACGGTGCTACCGACGCAGCTGATCGGAGCCCGGCTGGTGCGGCCGCCGACCGCCTTACTGATCGTTTCAGAATGAGGTTCGCAGGCGGCGGAGGCATATGAGGCTGCAGGCCAGTTCGAGCAGTCCCTGGTGGAGATCCGCGCGTCGCTCGTAGCGGATGCGGAGCCGTTTGAACTGGTGCAGCCAGGCGAAGGCGCGCTCCACCACCCAACGGACCTTGCCCAGCCCGGAGCCGTGGGCGACGCCGCGTCGGGCGATCAGGGGTTTGATGCCGCGTTTCCGTAGCAGGCGGCGGTACTTGTCGAAGTCGTAGCCCCGGTCGGCGTACAGCCGCCGGGGCTTGCGGCGGGGGCGTCCCCGCAGACCCCGGATCGATGGGACCGCGTCCAGCAGTGGCAGGAGCTGGGTGACGTCGTGTCGGTTGCCGCCGGTGACCGTGACGGCCAGCGGGGTTCCGTGGCGGTCGACGATCAGGTGGTGCTTGGAGCCGGGGCGGGCGCGGTCGACGGGCGAGGGGCCGACGTGATCCCCCCTTTGAGGGCCCGGATGTGCGAGCCGTCCACGGCGCTGTCGTCCAGGTCCAACAGGCCGGCTCGGCGCATCTCGCTGAGCAGGGCGGCGTGCAGGCGGGGCCAGACGCCAGCCTCGGTCCAGTCCCGCAGCCGCCGCCAGGCCGTCACCCCAGAACAGACCACCGTCTCCGCGGGGACGTCACGCCAGGCGACGCCCGTCCGCAGCACGTACAGGATGCCGGCGAGTGCCGTTCGGTCGGGAACACGCAACCGTCCCGGACAGCGGCGGCGGCGCTCGGGAACGGGCGGCAGCAGCGGAGCCACCCGCTCCCACAGATCGTCAGGAACAAGATCAACACGCACCCGGGACAGCCTGCCGACCAAGATCGTCGAGCACAAGACCCGCAGCTCAACTCATTCTGAAACGATCAGTTACTCATCTAGCCCATCACATAGCCCGTACCGCGGTCCTCGAACCAGGTCACCCACACCCTCGACGGCTTCTTGTCGGGCATCACCACGACGAGCGGGGCCTGCTTGTGGTCCCCCTCCCACACCGCGTTGCGGGCAACCGCCGGCCTCCGGAAGGCGGGGTCGAAGCCACGGGCGGCCGGAATTCCCTCGCGCAGGCCGGCCATGAAACCGGGGTCGAGGTCACGGGCGATGGCGTCGTGCAGCGTGGTCAGACCGATCGGCTTCTGACCCGCCGCTCTCGCGACGCGCACCAGGTGCTCGTGAGCGCGTTTCACATTGCCCTGATGATCGGCGAGAACATCGATGATCTCGTCGGTGATCCTAAACCGCCTGCGCTCGGGCTTCTCCGTGCTGCCGGTCTCCTCGGCGCGGGCCAGCCAGCGCCACACCTGCCGCACGCTCACATCCAGCGACTCGGCGACCAGCCGCACATGCGCGGTGGTCAGCTCCCCCGCCTCACGCAACCGCAGCAGCTGCGCCACCGCAGCGGGACGTAGTTCGTCCCGATGCCGCCCCAAGCCCGCCTGGGAAGCGTCGTCCAGCGTCGTCACCGGTGCCCGCACCCCAGAGGTGGGCGGGCGGATAACGGCACGGCGATCACGTACAGCCTCCAACGTCGAACAACGCTTACGCATAGGGCAGTTCAGCCGGACACACGTGTGTGACGGGTGCGTCTGACGCGAGGCTATGAGCTGCGTGTGGGCTTCCCGCTCAGCCGCTCACTCGGGACGGGTGACAGCACAGCAATCCCACCAGTTCGATGGACGCACGTGCTAACGACCCTCGGAGGCCGCCGCGGGAACCCGGACCAGCCCGGCTCCGCGACACCGCCACCGGCGTCGCGCTCCAAGTACCGCCGGAACCGCCCAGGAGAGTGAAGTGGCGGTTTCCTTCCGACGCTCCGCCCGGCCCATTCGCTGGGCTCGAAAAGCGCTCCGTTCAGTCGCGCTCCCGGTCCGTGGATCTGGTCGACGTGTCGTTCTGGAAGGCTTCGATCCTCGCCCAGAGTGCGTTGCCCAGCTCTCGGACTTCAGGGGTGTATTCGATCCCGCATTCCCGGGCGGCTTCCCGGGTTCGGGCCTCCTTCTCTGCCTGAGTGAGCGTGGCGGCGTCCCTGCCGAGAATGTCGTCGATGAGCAGGCCGGCGTTCACAGGCGGCTCAGCAGCCGGGCCCTGTTTCTGCGCCACTTCCCCAAGGAGCTGACGCTTGAGCTGTCCGTCGCGTGCCCGTCGCGTGGCGGCCCGCTGGACGTAGGTTGCGATGGGAACGTTGAGCTCGGCTGCGTGCTCGCCGATCAGGGCATACTCTTCCGGCGAGAAGGCCACCAGGACTTCGATGTCCGAGGGCTCTGTGTCGGTCATGGCACCCATGATGGCCTTCGGCTCCGACAGTTCCCCAGCACCCAACCCCTGTCGATCGCGGGTGCGCGTCATGAAGGGCAGCCGGCCCGTGACCCCACGGCTCCACGAAGACCAGGAAGACAAAGGAGATGCGAGGAACGCGACATCGGCAGATACGGCCTCAGGTCACTGCATGTTCGGGGAACTGTCACCATGATCGATCGATCCAACCACCCCTGAGCAGCGCCAACATCCCTACAGGTCAGTGACACACGAAGGGTTTGCCACCAAGGGCGAGCTGGCGCGCGCGATGATCCTGCGGGTCCTGGCCTCGTCCCTGCCCATCGCCTGGGTGACCGGCGACTGTGCCTACGGCCAGGAATGGCGCATGCGCCGCACCCTGGAGGAAGCCGGCGTCGGCTACGTCCTGGCCGTGCCGAAGTCCCAGCAGCTCCACGCTCCCTTCGCGCGGATCGACCACGCCATTGCTCAGGCACCACCGGATGCCTGGGAGCGGATGTCCTGCGGCGACGGCGCCAAGCGCCCGCGAGTCTATAACTGGGCCACCGCCCGTCTGCCGGCCATCGACGTCTTTGACGGCGACACACCGACGCACCAGCGGTGGATGCTGGCTCGCCGCCGCCTGACCAGGACCGATGAGATCGCCTACTACCTCGCCTACGCGCCCAACGGCACCACGGTCGCGGACCTGGTCCGGGTCGCCGGATCTCGCTGGGCGATCGAGGAAGCCTTCCAGGCCGCCAAGAACGAGTGTGGCCTGGACCAGTACGAGGTCCGCCGCTATCCAGGCTGGTATCGGCACATCACCCTGGCCATGCTCGCCCACGCTTTCCTGACTGCCCTGGCAGCCCAGACCACCGAAAAAGGGGGCAGCAGAAACGACACCACCAGCACCATCCCCATCACCGTGGCAGAGGTCCGGCGACTCCTGGACGTTCTCCTTCCCCACCCCAGACCCGACAACGACCCCATCGCCCACGCATTGAACTGGTCCCACTGGCGCAGACACCACCAAGCCACCGCCCGGCGCTGCCACTACCGAAGAAGAACCAGCTCACGCAACGATTTCTGACTGGAGTACTAGCGGCCCTGCGATGGGCGGGCCTCGCCCGTGCCCAGTGTGATCACGGCCCGAGGCCGCATGGGCTCCTCGCCGCGTCGGGAGAGCAGGACCACCTCCTCGACCAGCGCCACCAGCGTGCCGAGCCGAGCCGCGCACTCGGCGGCCACGTGCTGGGGGTCCTGCGTACGCCCGAGGGACAAGTGCGGGGTGAAGCAGCCCGCGCGCCCTCGGCACAGCGGGAAGCGCAGCGCCAGCTCCTGGTGCAGGTGAGTCCACGGTGCCGGATCCGCCGCAGCCGGGTCGAGCCACAGCGTCGCGTAGTGGCGGTGTCGGAAGTACCGCACTCCGGCCAGGCGGGCTGTGAACGCCGTGCTTTGCGCTGCCCCGGCGCTGAGCAACGGCACCGCCCGCGCGAACGTCTCCTCCGGCACGAATCCGAACAGCAGATTCACATGCGGCGGCCACCGCCGGACCTGCGGATCGTGCTCCCAGCGGATGTCCTGAATGACCGGCCAGAGCGTCCGTGGCGGCAGCCATGCCACCGCCGTCCGGGCCGTCGGCGCCACCTCAAGCGCATCCTCCGGCTCGGCCCCGCCGTAGAGCGGATTCCCGTCCACAGGGCCATGGTCTCAAATCGGGCTCGGAGGGCCTCCGGAGTCTTTACGAAGCGCCGTGCGTTGTCCGGCATGTGCTCGGAGAACTCTGTCTGCTGCGCGGCCTTCGCTTCCGGAGCTCGTGTAGGCCCTGGCTGGGCCTGCTTGTCCCCATAGGCACTGGCCGGGCCTGCCTCTCCCCCACCGGCAGGTCGCGGCTGGCGAGGTGGAACGCTCGCCGGGGCGGCCCGTCAGTCCTTCGGCCTCGCCGACGTCTTGGCGCAGAGGTAGGGCGCGCGAGCAGCAGTCCGGTGCCGGTCATGGCGATGCCGACGTAGACCGGCGCGAGGTGGATGAAGTCCGTGTAGTGGATCGCGCCGTGCACGGCGACAGCCGGCAGGAAACCGGCGGCGGCCGCCGCGGCCAAGGTCCAGAACACCCAGCAGCGCGACCCGGCCGCCAGCCCATGCGCTGAGCAGGGCGATCGCCACCGCGGCGGCCATCAGGGCGCCGCCGAACCCTGCGCGGTCGTGGGCGACGAACGGCACCAGCCGAGGGCTCACGGTTTCCAGCATCTGCGTGCTGGTGCCCAGGAAGGCCAGGTCGGTCGATACGAAGACACCGGTCAAACCGACCACCGAGATCACCGCTCCGCCGACGAACAGCCCCGCTCCCGTGATGATCAGCAGCAGCTGGCCGACCAGCGCGCGCCGGCGTTGCGGTTCCGGCCCCTGGGGTGCCAGACGCCACCGCGGTGTGTGCGGGGTCCGTCGGACTGCGGCCACGAACATCGGAAACAGCACGATGATGGTGGCGGTGTGCAGGGTTCTACAAAGCCGGTGGCCAGGAAGTAGAACAAGCGCAGCAGGTCGTACGAGCGCAGCGCGGTGGCCACGTCCGGGGTGTTGTCGAGGCAGTGAGCGAGGTGACCGCGTCTTCCAGCGCCTGGCACGCGCCTGGCCCAGATTGCGGGGCATGGCATGGGCGGCGTCGCCCACCAGCGCGACCCGGCCGCGGGCGAAGGAGGGCAGCGGCAGCAGGTCGTACAGGTCGTGGCAGAGCACGGCGCCTGCGGGACGGCGGCCAGCAGGGCGGGGACGGCGACCTGGCCGGGCAGGACAAGGAGTCCCAGGAGGTGTCCATGCTCGCCCTCCACCTGCTTCAGTTCGCCCTGGTCCACGTCAACACGCTGCTGATGCAGCAGGTCCTCGCCGACCCGAAGTGGGCCGACACGCTCACCGATGCGGACCGGCGGGCGCTGTCGCCGCTGTTCTGGACGCACGTGAACCCGTACGGCAGGTTCGAGCTGGACATGGACAGCCGCCTCGACCTGGGCCTGGAGTTGGCTCCAGCAGCGACGGTGCCCGGCCCGCGCGCTTCCGTGGGCCGGGGCGCCACGGCATCCACCTGACCAGAACCGGGCACACGGTGGAGGCATGGCCGGGCGGGTGCGCCGCTGTGCGTACATCTTCTGAATCCACTCCGCCGCCCCGCCCTTGGCGGTGATCTTTCCGCGCTTGTCCTGCAGGTACAGGTCCTCGGATGAGGACGGCGCCAGCCGGGGAACGGAAGCGGCAGTGCTTCAGAGCGTGGGGCCTTCGGCGGCGGCCAGCATGTTCTCGATGAGGTCGGCGGCGCGCGGGGTGCCGCCCTCGGCCCGGGCGGCGGCCTGCAACTGTTTGGACCGGTCGACGCGTTCCGGATCCGTGACCAGGTCGTTTAGCGCCGTGCGAAGGGTCTCGGCGATGGCGTCAGCGGTGTCCACACGGCGGGCGACGCCGAGTTCCACGAGCCGGTCGGCGTTCATGAACTGCTCGGCTCCCTGCGGCGCGGCGATCATGGGAACGCCGGCGAGGAGCCCTTCGCCGCAGCCGCCCATGCCGGCGTGGGTGACGAAGGCGTCGGCCTGTTCCAGGATCGCCCGCTGCGGGACCCAGGAGTGCACTTCGACGTTGGGCGGGATGGTGCCGAGTTCCTCGGGGTCGGTGTACTTGCCGATCTGGAGTACAACGTGCCAGCCGGGCAGGTCGCCGAAGGCCGCGATGCACTGGCGGTAGAACGCGAGCTGGCGCGTGTACGCCGAGCCGAGCGAGATCAGCAGCACATGGTCCGCGGCCGCCGGGCGGGTCCAGCCGTCCGTGTCCGCTCGGGTGTCGAAGCAGGGGCCGACGAAGGTCACCGTGTCGGTGTCGACTCGATCGGCGTGCGGCTGCATCGCTCTCGGGATCAGGGCGAGGGCCCGGGCGGGCGGGCCGGAGAACGTGTCCACGTCCGTGGTGGTCGCACCGCAGTCGGCGAGCCACCGTGCGAACCTGTCCCGGTACGCGTCGGCGCCCGGCAGCTTCCGCAGATGCGCCGCGACTTCCTCCTGGTAGCCGTCCCAGCCGACGAACGTCGGGGACAGCTGCACGAGCGGACGGCCCTGCGCTTCGGCGAGGGCGCGCGCGGCATAGGCGCCGATGTCGTAGAGGTACAGGTCGGCCGGATCGTCGTTGTAGGCGGCGCGCAGTTGCGGGAGCGCCTGGACGGCGTCGTCGAGGAAGAGGCTCGCCGCGGCGATGGGATCGGCAGGCCAGTCGTTGTCCGCGACGGGCAACGTGGAGGTGCAGGGCACCAGCTCCGCGCCGGCGGACTCGATCCGGTCCGCCACGAACGGGTCGTTGGCGTAGGTGACCCGGTGCCCGCGGGCCACCAGCTCACGGATGAGCGCGAGGCTGGGCAGGACATGGCTGACGATGGGGACGCCGACCATCGCGATATGGGCCCGGCGACGGGACATGGGCGATCACTCGTTTCTGGCGCGGGAGGGGTGCGGGCGGTGTGGCGAGGACGCGGTGTCAGGGCTGGTCGATCTGCGCGGCGGCTTCCTCCAGGTCGGCGACGGTCCCCGACATGATCGTCCGTACATGCCTGGTGATGTGCTGCACGGGCCAGTCCCACCACGCCACGGCGAGGAGCCGGGCGATGTCCGCAGCGTCGTAGCGGGTGCGGATGAGCCGGGCGGGGTTGCCGCCGACGATGCCGTAGTCGGGGACGTCGCCCGTGACCACCGCGCCGGCGGCGATGATCGCGCCGTGACCGATGCGTACACCGGGCATGACCGTGGCGCCGTGGCCGAACCACACGTCGTTGCCGACGACCGTGTCGCCCCGGCCGGGCAGGTCGGTGATCAGGTCGAAGTGCTCCGCCCAGGAGCCCCCCATGGTGGGGAACGGGAAGGTGGAAGGACCGTCCATGCGGTGGTTGGCGCCGTTCATGATGAACCGGGTGCCCGTCCCCAGCGCGCAGTACTTGCCGATGACAAGCCGCTCGGGACCGTAGTGGTACAGGACGTTGCGCGTCTCGAACGCGGTCGGGTCGTTTGGATCGTCGTAGTAGGTGAAGTCACCGACCTCGATCAGCGGCGACTTCACCAACGGTTTGAGCAGAACCACGCGCGGGTGCTCGGGCATCGGGTGGAGCACGGTGGGGTCAGCGGGAACGGGCGGCATCGCGGAGGCGGTTCCTCTCTGGTGGACCGAGAGCGACAACTGTCGCGTTAAGATGCTGGCACAGCCCTGCCGCCTTGATCAACCGGATACTGATTGCCGATGACAGACCCACTGGACACGACATCGGACCGCCGCCCGGGCGGTCGCACCGCCCGCATCCGCGCCCAGGTTCTCGATGCGGTGCGCGCCGAACTCGCTGAACGCGGTCACGAAGGACTCACGATGGACGGTGTCGCGACGCGGGCCGGAGTGCACCGCGCCACCGTCTACCGGCGTTGGCACGATGTCGGCGGCCTGCTCGTCGACCTCATAGACGCCGCCAGCGAGATCGACTGGCAGCCGCCGGACACCGGCTCGCTGCGCGGCGATCTGACGGCCCTCAACCAGGAGATCCAGGAATCCCTGGTCGTACAGCCGTCGTTCGCCATCGCCCTGATGGCCGCCTCGTTCCACTCCGAACAGGCCGCGCGGGCCCAGACGCAGTTGTGGACGGACCGGTACGACCAGTGCGAGATCCTCGTCGAGCGCGCCATCGAGCGCGGTGAACTCCCCGCACAGCACACGGACGCGCGGAACCTGCTGATCGCCGCCACGGCGCCGCTCTACCACCAACTGGTGCTCCTGCGTGCGGATCCGGACCCGCAACTCCCGAAACGGGCCGCGGAGACGGCAGTCCTGGCGGCTGCCGCGGGCGCCTTCTCCGTCCGTCGGGAAGAGAGCGTGTGATCGAGGAGGGAGGGAGCGAACGCAAGCGCAATCAAGAGCGCGACAAGACCTGGATCACGGTCCAGTAGCCCTGGTTCGGACACCAGGCTGCAAATCGCCGTGAGGTCGACTTTTGAGGGCTACGGCGGCGGGCGGCCGGGTCGCGCTCGGCGACGTGCCGGGCGACCGCGTCCACACCGGGGCGGGTGTACCGCTCCAGCGAGGGGACGGAGGCGTGACGGGAGCGGGCAGGCAGCATCGGGGGGAGGTGCCGCCCTCGGCGTCGTGGGTGAGCGCGCTGCGGCAGAGCCGGTGCAGGGTCCAGCCGTCCAGGTCCTCGACGTCGTCGGGTGAGGCGAGGGGTTGGCCAGCAGGCGGGTGTTCTCCTCAAAGATCTCCTCAGTCCGACGGGAGGAGAGCCGGGCCCGGCCGGTGTCCGGGCACACGTCCAGGATCGCCGTTCCGACAGGGGCCTTGCGGCCGGTGAGGAACAGCGGGCCGCGGCTAGGGAGCGTATTTGGTTGTGATCAAGGGGCCGCTCGCGTGAGGTCCTTGATCCAGATCACGGAGGCCCGGAGGTGGAGTCCCGCGAGGTA